>NZ_JBFACN010000021.1:0-165318 GCF_040640875.1 Streptomyces sp. NPDC021562 | reverse complement strand
AAACGCCCGGTTACATTCCGAACCCGGAAGCTAAGCCTCACAGCGCCGATGGTACTGCAGGGGGGACCCTGTGGGAGAGTAGGACGCCGCCGAACTCCTTTTAGAGCTCTGGCTCTTGGGCTGCACGCCCAAGAGCCAGAGCTTTTTTGCGTTGAGGTAAGGTCAGGGGGCAGAGTTGGCTCGTTTCCCACCACAGGAGGCCCCCGGGTGGAGGTCCAGGAGACCCGCGTCCAGACGGATCGGGTACTCACCATCCCGAACATCCTCAGCATGGCGCGTCTCGTCGGCGTACCCGTCTTCCTGTGGCTGATCCTGCGGCCCGAGTTCGGCGGGCCCAAGAGCGACGGCTGGGCCCTGCTGGTGCTCCTCTTCAGCGGCGTCAGCGACTACCTGGACGGCAAGCTGGCCCGGCGCTGGAACCAGATCAGCAGCCTCGGCCGGCTCCTCGACCCCGCCGCGGACCGGCTCTACGTCCTGTCGACGCTGCTGGGCCTCACCTGGCGCGAGATCCTGCCGCTCTGGCTGACGGCCGCGCTCCTGCTGCGCGAACTGATGCTGCTGGTGATGGTGGGCATCCTTAGGCGGCACGGCTACCCGCCGCCTCAGGTGAACTTCCTGGGCAAGGCCGCCACCTTCAATCTCATGTACGCGTTCCCGCTCCTGCTGCTCAGTGACGGAACCGGCTGGATCTCGTCACTCGCTGCAGTTTTCGGATGGGCGTTCGCCGGATGGGGTACAACCCTCTATTGGTGGGCAGGAGTGCTTTACGTGGTGCAGGTCCGCCGTCTGGTTCGTGCGGACGCCACAGCCGATTGAGCTCGGCGATTGTCCGGACGTAGTGGCTCTCGATTCCTCTCGATGGCCCGCAGCGCAAAAGTGCGGGACAATCTTGACGGGTGAAGTCGGCTAGACCGTCATCTCTTAGAGGAGGACGCTTCCGACATGAAGGCCGTCGTGATGGCCGGTGGTGAAGGCACACGCCTTCGCCCCATGACCTCCAGCATGCCCAAGCCGCTCCTTCCGGTCGTCAACCGGCCGATCATGGAGCACGTGCTGCGGCTGCTCAAAAGGCATGGGCTCACCGAGACCGTGGTCACCGTGCAGTTCCTGGCATCGTTGGTCAAGAACTACTTCGGTGACGGCGAAGAGCTCGGCATGGAGCTCACCTATGCCAACGAGGAGAAGCCACTCGGTACCGCCGGAAGTGTCAAGAACGCCGAAGAGGCGTTGAAGGACGATGCTTTCCTTGTCATCTCCGGCGATGCACTGACCGACTTCGACCTCACCGAACTGATCAACTTCCACAAGGCGAAGGGCGCGCTCGTCACGGTGTGCCTGACGCGTGTGCCCAATCCACTGGAATTCGGCATCACCATCGTCGACGAGGAAGGCAAGGTCGAGCGCTTCCTGGAGAAGCCGACCTGGGGCCAGGTCTTCTCCGACACGGTGAACACGGGCATCTACGTGATGGAACCCGAGGTGTTCGACTACGTCGAGGCCGACGTTCCCGTCGACTGGTCCGGCGACGTCTTCCCGCAGCTGATGAAGGAAGGCAAGCCCATCTACGGCTACGTCGCCGAGGGCTACTGGGAGGACGTCGGCACGCACGAGTCGTATGTGAAGGCGCAGGCCGACGTCCTGGAGGGCAAGGTCGACGTCGACATCGACGGCTTCGAGATATCGCCCGGCGTCTGGGTCGCCGAAGGTGCCGAGGTGCACGCCGACGCCGAACTGCGCGGGCCGCTCTACATCGGCGACTACGCCAAGGTGGAGGCCGGCGCGGAGATCCGGGAACACACCGTCGTCGGATCCAACGTCGTCGTCAAGAGCGGTGCCTTCCTGCACCGTGCCGTTGTCCACGACAACGTGTACGTCGGGCAGCACAGCAACCTGCGGGGCTGCGTCGTCGGCAAGAACACCGACATCATGCGGGCCGCCCGGATCGAGGACGGGGCGGTCATCGGTGACGAGTGCCTGATCGGCGAAGAATCGATCGTTCAGGGCAACGTCCGGGTGTATCCGTTCAAGACCATCGAAGCCGGCGCGTTCGTCAACACGTCGGTGATCTGGGAGTCGCGCGGGCAGGCGCATCTGTTCGGGGCCCGCGGTGTCTCCGGGATCCTGAACGTCGAGATCACGCCGGAACTGGCCGTGCGGCTGGCCGGCGCGTACGCGACGACCCTGAAGAAGGGCTCCACCGTCACGACGGCCCGTGACCACTCCCGTGGCGCCCGCGCGCTCAAGCGGGCGGTCATCTCGGCGCTCCAGGCCAGTGCCATCGACGTCCGGGACCTGGAGAACGTGCCACTGCCCGTGGCGCGGCAGCAGACCGCCAGGGGCAGTGCGGGCGGCATCATGATCCGGACCTCGCCCGGGGTACCGGACTCCGTCGACATCATGTTCTTCGACGGAGCGGGCGCGGACCTGTCGCAGGCCAGCCAGCGCAAACTGGACCGGATCTTCGCGCGGCAGGAGTACCGGCGCGCGTTCCCCGGGGAGATCGGCGACCTGTACTTCCCGGCCAGCGTCTTCGACTCGTACACGGGCGCGCTGCTGCGGAACGTCGACACGACCGGGATCCTGGAATCGGGCCTCAAGGTCGTCGTGGACGCCTCCAACGGCAGCGCGGGGCTCGTCCTGCCCAGCCTGCTCGGCAAGCTCGGGGTCGACTCGCTGACCATCAACCCCGGTCTCAACGAGGCCAGGCCCACCGAGACGGCCGAACAGCGGCGGGCCGGCATGGTGCGCCTCGGTGAGATCGTGGCGTCCTCCGGAGCCGCGTTCGGGGTGCGGTTCGACCCGGTCGGCGAGCGGCTGTCCCTGGTGGACGAGAAGGGCCGCATCATCGAGGACGACCGGGCACTGCTGGTGATGCTGGACCTGGTCGCCGCCGAGCGGCGCAGCGGCCGGGTGGCGCTCCCGGTCACCACGACCCGCATCGCCGAGCAGGTGGCCGCCTACCACGGCACCCAGGTCGAGTGGACGACGACCTCTCCCGACGACCTCACGCGCGTGGGCGGTGAGGAAGGCACCATCTTCGGTGGTGACGGCAAGGGCGGGTTCATCGTCCCCGAGTTCAGCAGTGTCTATGACGGCACGGCGGCCTTCGTACGCCTCATCGGTCTGGTGGCGCGGACACAGCTCACGCTCAGCCAGATCGACGCGCGGATCCCGCGGGCGCACGTCCTCAAGCGGGACCTGGCCACGCCGTGGGCTGTCAAGGGCCTGGTCATGCGGCGTGTCGTGGAGGCGGCCGGTGACCGGTTCGTGGACACCACGGACGGCGTGCGGGTCGTCGAGACCGACGGGCGCTGGGTGATGGTGCTGCCCGACCCGGCCGAGGCGGTCACCCACCTGTGGGCGGAGGGGCCCGACGACGCCTCCGCGCAGGCCCTGTTGGACGAGTGGGCGGCGATCGTGGACAGCGCCGGACGGTAGAGAGCGGCCGCACGCGCGCGTGCCGGACAAGTGTCCCCAAGGGGGCCTGTCCGGCACGTCGGTGGGGCCGTTCGGAGGTACTGGTCGCGACATGCGACGATGTGCGGCATGCCGCAGCAACCCCCCGTTCGGAGCAGCGTCCCCCGGCCGCAGCGCCCGGACGCCTCCATGTCGTTGATCACCAACGTCATGGATCACAGCCTCGACGACGGTTACGCCGAGGCGGCGGCCCGCAAGCGGGCCCGCGGGGAGGGTGCCGGCATGCCCAGGACCCTCCGGGCCCGGCTGGGGCTCGCGGGCGGTCTGGTGCTGGCGGCGCTCGTGGTGACCGTGGGAGCGGCGCAGGCGCGGGTGACGGCGCCCGTCGTGGCCAAGGAGCGCCAGGAGCTCATCGACCGCATCGACCGTGAGACGACGGCCGCGGACAAGCTGGAGAGCGACGTCGACGCGTTGCGGGACGACGTCAGCGACCGGCAGCGGTCGGCGCTGAGGGCGAGCGGTGGCAGCGGGCAGGCGGACCTGGTGGGCGTCCTGTCGGGTGCCACCGCCGTGCACGGCCCCGGTGTGAAGCTGGTCGTGAACGACGCCAAGGAGGCCTCGTCGGGGGGCGACGCCGGCAACCCCCGGGAGACCTCCGGGTTCTCCGACACCGGTCGGGTGCGCGACCACGACCTGCAGCGGGTCGTGAACGGACTGTGGGCCTCCGGTGCCGAGGCGATCGCCGTCAACGGTCAGCGATTGACCGCCCTGTCCGCGATCAGGGCCGCCGGGGACGCGATACTGGTCGACAACAGGCCGCTGGTGCCGCCGTACACGGTGCTGGCGGTGGGGGACGGGAAAAGGCTCGGCTCCAGGTTCCAGGACAGCCCGGACGGGCTGTATCTGCATGCCCTGGAGGACAACTTCGACATCCGGGCGACCATCGCCACGGAGAGCGACGTCCGGCTTCCGGCCGCACCGAGCGTGATCGTACGTACTGCACAGCCGTACACCGAGAAGACTGAGAAGGGCACATCGTGATCGCCGTACTTGGCCTCGTCGTGGGCATCGTGGCCGGACTGCTGGTCCGTCCTGAGGTTCCGGCGGTCGTCGAGCCGTATCTGCCGATCGCCGTCGTCGCGGCGCTCGACGCCGTCTTCGGTGGTCTGCGGGCCATGCTCGACGGGATCTTCGACGACAAGGTCTTCGTGGTGTCGTTCCTGTCCAACGTGGTGGTGGCCGCGCTGATCGTCTTCCTGGGCGACAAGCTGGGCGTCGGCTCGCAGCTGTCCACGGGTGTCGTGGTGGTGCTCGGCATCCGCATCTTCTCCAACGCCGCGGCGATCCGGCGGCATGTCTTCCGGGCGTGAGCGGCATGGGTGAACACGAGGAGCGGCCGGAGCACCGGCTGCGCAGGGAACTTCCCGCGGAGGTGCCCCCGGCGGAGCCGGTGGCCGGACCGGCCGCCGAGCCGAAGCCGGAGACCGGGCTGACCGGCCGGCAGCGGCTGGTCCAGGGGTTGTGGCCGCCGCGGGTCAGCCGGGCCCAACTGATCGTCGCGCTGCTGCTGTTCGGGCTCGGATTCGGGCTCGCCGTGCAGGTGGCGTCGAACAGCGACAGCGACAGCGCGCTGCGTGGGGCCCGACAGGAAGATCTTGTCCGGATCCTCGATGAACTGGATGACCGCACGCAGCGTCTTGAGGACGAGAAGACAGGACTCGAAAAGCAGCGGCAGGAGTTGCAGAGCAGCTCCGACCAGGCCGCGGAGGCCCGTCGGCAGACCGCCGAGAAGGAGAAGCAACTCGGCATTCTGGCGGGGACCGTGGCGGCGCAGGGTCCTGGCATCACGATGACGGTCCACGACCCGAAGGGGACGGTACAGGCGGACATGCTGCTCGACGCGATACAGGAGCTGCGCGCGGCCGGCGCGGAGGCGATCCAGGTCAACGGGGTCCGGGTGATCGCGGGCACCTACCTCACGGACTCCGGCAAGAGTGTCAGCGTCGACGGGAACAAGATCACCCAGCCCTTCGTTTTCAAGGTGATCGGCAAACCGCAGGACCTCGAACCGGCTCTCAACATCCCCGGAGGCGTGGTGCAGACCCTGGAGAAGGAACAGGCGACTGTCGGCGTCGAGCGGTCGGCCGGGATCGTCGTGGACGCCTTGCGACCGGCGAAGCAGCCTGACTACGCTCGGTCGTCCTCACAGTGAACCAGTGGTGCATGGGGGGCGTCCGGCGAGGGCATGAGGATGCGGGGGGTCGGCGCACCGGGGAGCCGGTGCGTGGTGGAAACTGTTTGGTGGATACGGACGTTGTGAGGTTGTCCGGGTCGGCCGGTTCGTTCAGTCAGGGTTCGTCCTGCCCCACGGGCGGGTCTGTTTCGGTCAAGGGGAATCGCCCGTGAAGTTGTTTGCGAAGTTGTTCGGCAAGAGCGCGCGAGAGGGCGGCGAGAACGCGACCGCCCGCCATCGCGCACAGCCCGACGCGGAGGGCCAGCGTCCTCTGTTCCGGGACCAGGTGGCTGGTCCGGGGGGTGACATTTCGGGAGGTCAGGGCGCGCCGTCAGTTGACCCGTCCCAGTCCGGCGGCATAGGTTTCGGGCAACCGTCAACCTCAGGTGCGGGTGGAGGGTTCTCCTCCGGTCCGTACGCGTCCAACGCCCCGGCGGGGCAGCCGCGGCAGGAGGATCCGTCCATGTCGGCCCTGGTTTGTACGAGGTGCGGTAACCGCAACGCGGAGAACGCGCGGTTCTGTTCCAACTGTGGTGCCCCGCTGCGCGCGGGTGCCGTTCCCGAGCGTGCGTCGGAGACGACGTCCACGATCTCGATCTCCGGTCTGGAGGCCTACGACGCCGAGGTCACCGGTCAGACCCAGGTGCCGGCGCTCTCTCCCGAGGCGCAGGCGGCCGTCGACGCGCTGCCGCTCGGTTCCGCGCTGCTGGTGGTGCGCCGGGGCCCCAACTCCGGCAGCCGGTTCCTGCTGGACAGCGACCTGACCACGGCGGGCCGGCACCCGCAGAGCGACATCTTCCTGGACGACGTGACGGTCTCGCGCCGCCATGTGGAGTTCCGGCGTCACCAGGACGGTTCGTTCACGGTGGCCGACGTGGGCAGCCTCAACGGCACGTACGTCAACCGGGAGCGGATCGACCAGGTCGCCCTCGCCAACGGCGACGAGGTCCAGATCGGCAAGTACCGGCTGGTCTTCTACGCGAGCCGGCAGGCCATCTGACCCGCCGGACCTCGGCTGGGGGACCCCAGGGAAGAAGGTCCATGCTGCACACACCGAGCGGCGGTGCCGGACAGGGCGCCGCCGCCACGGAAACCGGGCTGATGAGCATCGGCACGGTGCTGAACGTGCTGCGCGACGAGTTCCCCGAAGTCACCATCTCCAAGATCCGCTTCCTGGAGTCGGAGGGGCTCATCGAGCCGCGACGGACTCCCTCCGGGTACCGCAAGTTCAGTGCCGGGGACGTGGAGCGCCTCGGACACGTCCTGCGGATGCAGCGGGACCACTATCTGCCGCTCAAGGTCATCCGGGAGCACCTGGACGCCATGGAGCGCGGGGAGGCCGTGCACCTTCCCGTGCTGGGGCGGCAGCGTGACGGCGAGGCGGTGCCGACGGTGCCTGAGGCGCCCACGGTGGCGCGGATCGGCCGCGAGGAGCTCCTGGCGGCCACCGGGATCGACGAGGACTGCCTCGCGGAGTGGGAGTCGTACGGGCTGATCGCTCCACTGGAGGACGGTGTCTACGACGCGGAGACGGTCACGGTGGCCTCGCTCGTGGCCGAGCTGGGGCGGTTCGGGATCGAACCGCGCCACCTGCGGGTGATGAAGGCGGCGGCCGAGCGTGAGGCGGGCCTGGTGGACCAGGTGGTGGCCCCGCTCAGGCGCCACCGCAATCCGCAGACCAGGGTCCATGCCGAGGCCCGGACGAAGGAGCTGGCGGCGCTGACGGTGAAGCTGCACGCCGCGCTGGTGCAGATCGCACTCGGGGTGCGGCTGCCGTGACCGAAGTGACAGGACCCGGGCGGAGGCCGGATCGGGCGCGCGTTACCGGCCCGACTACCCAAACATCCCGGGCACGGCCTAGGGTTGCTGTGTGAACGAGCTCGATGTCGTAGGTGTCCGGGTGGAAATGCCCTCCAACCAACCGATCGTGCTCCTGCGCGAAGTGGGAGGCGACCGTTACCTCCCCATCTGGATCGGGCCGGGGGAAGCGACGGCGATCGCCTTCGCCCAGCAGGGCATGGCCCCCGCGCGACCGCTGACCCACGACCTTTTCAAGGACGTGCTGGAGGCTGTCGGCCAGGAGCTCACCGAAGTACGCATCACGGACCTGCGTGAGGGCGTCTTCTACGCGGAGCTGGTCTTCGCCAGCGGCGTCGAGGTGAGCGCCCGTCCGTCCGACGCCATAGCGCTGGCGCTGCGCACCGGGACGCCGATCTTCGGCAGTGACACGGTGCTGGACGACGCGGGGATCGCGATCCCGGACGAGCAGGAGGACGAGGTGGAGAAGTTCCGCGAGTTCCTCGACCAGATCTCCCCCGAGGACTTCGGCACCAGCAGTCAGTGAGAACAGGTCGGCCCGTCATCTGCCGGAAGGCATCTGCCGGAAGGCCGGTGGCGGGCCGGTTCCCGGCCCGGCGCGGCCGACGCACGGGCAATTGCCAGCGGCCACTGAGAGCGTCCTACGGCCTTGCGCCAGAGCATTCGGCTAGCCTTTCCCCGCGGTGGGGCACGGGAAACCACTCCTAGGGTGATTATCACTCGGCGTGCCGAGTGTGGCGATCGTTGACGCACCCCTGGTGACTGCCTACCGTCGAGAAGGCAGGTCAAGGACGGAGGTCGGCGTGAGAAGCAGCGGCGACGGTACGGCTGGGGGTGCCCCCGGACACGGTTTCGGGGAGAGCGGTCCATACCCGCTTCACAGCAGCGCAGCCGGTCACACCCCGCAGCGGCCGACGGCAGTGCCGAGCGGCGGAGGGGCGGCGTCCATGGCCACCGAGGAGATCGGCTACCGCGGGCCCACGGCCTGCGCGGCGGCCGGCATCACCTACCGGCAACTCGACTACTGGGCCCGCACCGGTCTGGTCGAGCCGAGTGTCCGGCCCGCCTACGGGTCGGGCACGCAGCGGCTGTACAGCTTCCGGGACGTCGTCGTCCTGAAGATCGTCAAGCGGTTCCTGGACACGGGCGTCTCCCTCCAGAACATCCGCAGCGCGGTCCAGCACCTCAGGGAACGCGGTTTCCGCGATCTGGAGCGCATGACCCTCATGAGCGACGGCGCCACGGTCTACGAGTGCACCTCGTCGGACGAGGTGCACGCGCTGCTCCAGGGCGGTCAGGGCATCTTCGGGATCGCGGTCGGCGTGGTCTGGCGGGACGTGGAAAGCGCGCTCTCCCAGCTGCACGGTGAGCGCGTCGACACCGGCGAGACCCTCGTCGGGCACAATCCCGCCGACGAGCTGGCCAGGCGGCGCAACAAGGCGGTCTGACCTCCCGGCGCGTTGTCAGTGCCGTGGTGCAGCATCGGAGATGTGAGAAACGCGCCCACGATCCTGCATCTCGACATGGATGCCTTCTACGCCTCGGTGGAGCAGGCGTCCAAGCCGAGTCTGCGTGGCAAGGCCGTGGTCGTGGGCGGGCTCGGACCACGGGGTGTGGTGGCCACCGCGTCCTACGAGGCGCGGGTGTTCGGGGTGCACTCCGCGATGCCGATGGCGCAGGCGCGCAGGCTGGCGCCCAACGCCGCGTACCTGGTGCCGCGGTTCACGCTGTACCGGTCGATCAGCGAGCAGGTCATGGCCCTGCTGCACGAGCTGTCGCCGTTGGTGGAGCCGCTCAGCCTGGACGAGGCGTTCGTGGACCTGGAGGCCGGTGGGACGGCCTGGGACGCGGCGTCGGCACAGTTGGCCGGGGAGCGGCTGCGCGCGGACATACGGGCCGCCACGGGGCTCTGCGGGTCCGTCGGGCTCGCCGCGTCCAAGATGCTCGCGAAGATCGCCTCCGAGCAGGCGAAGCCGGACGGGCTGGTGCTGATCGAGCCCGGCACGGAGCGGGCGCTGCTCGGGCCGATGCCGGTGCGCACCCTGCCGGGAGTGGGGCCGGCGACGGGGGACCATCTGCGGCGGGCCGGGATCACCACGGTCGACGAGATCGCCGAGGCCGGTGAGGACGAACTGGTGCGGCTGCTCGGCAAGGCCCATGGGCACGCGCTGTACGCGATGGCGCTCGCCCACGACGAGCGGCCCGTGGTGGCCGAGCGCGAGACCAAGTCGGTGTCGGTCGAGGACACCTACGACGTGGACATCCACGACCGGGTGCGAGTGGGGACCGAGGTGCGGCGGCTGGCGGACCGGTGCGTGCGGCGGCTGCGGGAGGCCGGACTGTCCGGGCGGACGATCGTGCTGAAGGTGCGGCGGTACGACTTCTCGACGCTGACCCGCTCGGAGACGCTCAGGGGGCCGACCGACGACCCGGCGGTCGTGCGGGAGGCCGCCGCACGGCTGCTGGACTCGGTGGACACGACAGGGGGAGTGCGGCTGCTGGGTGTGGGGGTGACCGGGCTGGCCGACTACACCCAGGAGGACCTGTTCGCGCAGGCGGCGGGCGAGGCGGCGGAGGCGGTCCCGGCCGAGGACGACGTCGCGGCGCCGGCGGCGCCGCAGGAGGCGGTCACCGAGCGGCGGTGGCCGGCGGGACACGACGTGCGGCATGCGGAGTACGGGCACGGATGGGTGCAGGGCAGCGGGCTCGGGCGGGTGACGGTGCGGTTCGAGACGCCGGGGGCGGTGGCGGCGGGACGGGTGCGGACCTTCCGGGTCGACGACCCCGAGCTGGAGCCGGCGGATCCGCTGCCGCTGGTGGAGGGAGGACGGGGAGTGCGGCTGCACGGGGCCGGCGGGAGACCGGGGTGAGGGCGGGGCGAGGTCGCCGGGCGGCGCCACGGGGTCGGTTCGGCGCCACCGGGTCGGCGGCGCCCCCGGTCGGACGTCACGCCCCCGCGTCCTCCGTGCCCGCCAGCTTGCCGAAGTCGTGATCCGGGTGCGGGCGCGGCGGGACGGGGGTGTCCAGGCCGTAGTGGTGGTAGAGCTGCAGCTCCTGCTCGGGCGACAGGTGGCGGCCCACGCCGAAGTCCGGGGCGTCCTTGATCAACGCGCGGTCGAAGGGGACGTGCAGGGTGCCCTCGACCAGTTCGCTGGGCTCCAGGGGCACGAAAGCGTCCCGGGAGAACAGGCCGGTGCGTATGGCCGCCCACTCCGGCACGCCCGTCGCGTCGTCGAGGTACACCTCGTCGATCGTGCCGATCTTCGTACCGTTGCGGTCGAACGCCTTGCGGCCGATCAGGTTGCGCGGATCGATGTCCGTCTGCACGGGCCCTCCACTTGCTCGCACCTCATCCGTAAGCACTACAAAAGAGCACATTCAACGCAGCGGCCACTCGAAGACCCGTGCGCCGCCCCCGCTGGTAGGCTGGCAAGCGGCTGCTGACCCCGTGCGGGAGAGTCCTTCGGGCAAACCGGAGGCGCCGAAGGAGCAAATCCTCCCCGGAATCTCTCAGGCCCACGTACCGCACGGACGAGGTCACTCTGGAAAGCAGGGCGGATGTCGACGGTGTCCGCTCTCACCGACGGTGCAAGCCGGAGCCCTCGGGCGTCCGGCGAAGCTCTCAGGTTGAGATGACAGAGGGGGAGGCCGTCGGGGTACCCGTGCCGGGGTGCCCCTCGAAGGTCGCGTCAGACCAGGAGGCCTCCGCAATGACCGCCCACCGCCCCACGCTCTCCGAGCTCGAACAGGGAATTCCCTTCGAGCAGCGTCACATCGGGCCCGACCAGGAGGCGCGGGCCAAGATGCTCGCGCAGGTCGGCTACGGCTCGCTGGACGAGCTGACGGCAGCCGCCGTGCCCGACGTGATCAAGAACGCCGACAGCCTGGAACTGCCCGGCGCCCGCACCGAGGCCGAGGTGCTGGCCGAGCTGCGCTCGCTCGCCGACCGCAACCAGGTGCTCGGCTCGATGATCGGCCTGGGCTACTACGGCACCTTCACCCCGCCCGTGATCCTGCGCAACGTGATGGAGAACCCCGCCTGGTACACGGCCTACACGCCGTACCAGCCGGAGATCTCCCAGGGCCGGCTGGAAGCGCTGCTGAACTTCCAGACCGCGGTCGCCGACCTCACCGGGCTGCCCACCTCCGGCGCCTCGCTGCTCGACGAGGGCACGGCCGCCGCCGAGGCCGTGGCCCTGTCGCTGCGCATGGGCAAGAACAAGAAGGGCGTCTACGTCGTCGACGCGGACGCGCTGCCGCAGACCATCGCCGTGATCCGGACCCGGGCCGAGCCGACGGGCCTGGAGGTCGTGGTCGCCGACCTCGCCGACGGCATCCCGGCGGACCTCGCCGCGCGTGAGATCAACGGCGTGCTCATCCAGTACCCCGGCGCCTCCGGTGCCGTACGCGACATCAAGCCCGTCATCGAGCAGGCGCACGAGCTCGGCGCGCTCGTCACCGTCGCCGCCGACCTGCTCGCGCTGACCCTGCTGACCTCGCCGGGCGAGCTGGGCGCCGACATCGCCGTCGGCACCACCCAGCGGTTCGGCGTGCCGATGGGCTTCGGCGGGCCGCACGCCGGCTACATGGCCGTCCGCGAGAAGTTCGCGCGCAGCCTGCCCGGCCGCCTCGTGGGCGTGTCCGTGGACGCCGACGGGAACAAGGCCTACCGGCTCGCGCTGCAGACCCGTGAGCAGCACATCCGCCGGGAGAAGGCCACCAGCAACATCTGCACCGCCCAGGTGCTGCTCGCCGTGATGGCCGGCATGTACGCGGTCTACCACGGCCCCGAGGGGCTCAGGGCCATCGCCCGGCGCACCCACCGGTACGCCACCGTCCTCGCCGCCGGGCTCACGGCAGGCGGTGTCGAGATCGTGCACGGCGCCTACTTCGACACCCTCACCGCCCGGGTGCCCGGCAAGGCGGCCGAGATCGTCGCCGCTGCCCGCGAGAACGGTGTCAACCTGCGGCTCGTCGACGCCGACCACGTCTCCATGGCCTGCGACGAGACCACGACGCGCGCCCAGCTGGCCGCCGTCTGGACCGCCTTCGGAGTCGAGGGCGACGTCGAGGCGCTCGACGCGGTCGCCCAGGACACGCTGCCCGAGGCACTGCTGCGCACCGACGGCTACCTCACCCATCCCGTCTTCCACGACCACCGTTCCGAGACCGCGATGCTCCGCTACCTGCGCAGGCTCGCCGACCGGGACTACGCGCTGGACCGGGGCATGATCCCGTTGGGCTCCTGCACCATGAAGCTCAACGCGACCACCGAGATGGAGCCGGTCACCTGGCCCGAGTTCGGCCATCTGCACCCCTTCGCCCCCGCCGAGCAGGCACAGGGCTACCTGACGCTCATCCGGGAACTGGAGGAGCGGCTCGCCGAGGTCACCGGGTACGACAAGGTGTCCCTGCAGCCCAACGCCGGGTCGCAGGGCGAGCTCGCCGGGCTGCTCGCCGTACGCGCCTACCACCGGGCCAACGGCGACGCGCAGCGGACCGTCTGCCTGATCCCGTCGTCCGCGCACGGCACCAACGCCGCCAGCGCCGTGATGGCCGGGATGAAGGTCGTCGTCGTGAAGACCGCCGGGGACGGCGAGATCGACGTCGAGGACCTGCGGGCGAAGATCGAGCAGTACCGGGACGAGCTCGCGGTGCTGATGATCACCTACCCGTCCACCCACGGTGTGTTCGAGGAGCACGTCGCCGACATCTGCGGGCAGGTCCACGAGGCCGGCGGCCAGGTCTACGTCGACGGCGCCAACCTGAACGCCCTGGTCGGGCTCGCCAAGCCGGGGCACTTCGGCGGCGACGTGTCCCACCTGAACCTGCACAAGACCTTCTGCATCCCGCACGGCGGCGGCGGCCCGGGCGTCGGTCCGGTGGCGGTACGGGCCCACCTGGCGGCGTACCTGCCGAACCACCCGCTCCAGCCGGCCGCCGGGCCCGCGACCGGGGTCGGGCCGATCTCGGCCGCGCCCTGGGGCTCCGCGGGGATCCTGCCGATCTCGTGGGCGTACGTCCGGCTCATGGGCGGCGAGGGACTGAAGCGGGCCACCCAGGTGGCCGTGCTCAGCGCCAACTACGTCGCCAAGCGCCTCGAGCCGCACTTCCCCGTGCTCTACACCGGCCCCGGCGGACTGGTCGCGCACGAGTGCATCATCGACTTGCGGCCGCTGACCAAGGCGACCGGGGTGAGCGTCGACGACGTCGCCAAGCGGCTGATCGACTACGGGTTCCACGCGCCCACCATGTCGTTCCCCGTCGCGGGCACCCTGATGATCGAGCCGACCGAGTCCGAGGACCTCGGCGAGCTGGACCGGTTCTGCGACGCGATGATCGCCATCCGCGCGGAGATCGACAAGGTCGGGGCGGGACAGTGGCCCGCCGACGACAACCCGCTGCGGGGCGCCCCGCACACGGCCGCCGCGCTCGGCGGGGAGTGGGAGCACGCCTACTCCCGTGCCGAGGCGGTGTTCCCGGCCGGGGTGTCGGCCGCCGACAAGTACTGGCCGCCGGTGCGCCGCATCGACCAGGCCTTCGGCGACCGGAACCTGGTGTGCTCGTGCCCGCCGCTGGACGCGTACGAGGACTGACGCACAGGGTGTGAGGAAGGCCCCGCTTCGGCGGGGCCTTCCGCGTTCACGCCGGGTACGCGTGCGTCTGGCTCGCCTTGACCGTGGCCCAGACCGCGGCTCCCGGATGCAGGTCGAGTTCGGCCGCCGAGACCGTGGTGAGGTCGGCGGCGAGGGGGAGTCCGCCGGTCAGTGCGGCGCGGATCTGGTCGCCGTGCGTCTCCAGGCCGGTGACCTCGCAGCGCCAGAGGTTGCGGGCGCTGGTGCCCGTGGGGCGGTCCCGGAAGAGGGTCACCGCGCTCGGCGGGAACGCGACGAAGACGTCACCGGTCAGCTCCTCGGCGATGGTGATCGCGGGGCCGCTCGCGGTCTTCACCGTGTAGCCCTCGGCCCGGCCCCGGTAGAGGTTGAGGCCGACCAGGTGGGCGATGTAGTCGGTGCGCGGGCGGCGGGCGATGTCGGCCGGGCTGCCCTGCTGGACGACTCTGCCGTCCTCGATCACGATCAGGCGGTCGGCCAGCACCATGGCGTCCAGCGGGTCGTGCGTCACCAGCACCGCCACGGCCTCGAAATCGGCGAGGTGCCGGCGGAGCTGGGAGCGTACGTCCAGGCGGGTGCGGGCGTCGAGGGCGGCGAGGGGTTCGTCGAGGAGGAGCAGCCGGGGGCGGGTGGCCAGCGCGCGGGCCAGGGCGACGCGCTGGGCCTGGCCGCCGGAGAGACGGCGGGGTTTGGTCCCGGCGTGGCCGGCGAGCCCCATCCGGTCCAGCCAGGCGGCTGCCAGCGCGCGGGACTCGGCCTTCGTCGCACCCTGGCAGCGTGGGCCGAAGGCCACGTTGTCCAGGGCTGTGAGGTGGGGGAAGAGGAGGTAGTCCTGGAAGACGACGCCCACCGGACGGGACTCGGGGGGCGTGCGGTCCAGTCGCTCGCCGTCCAGACGGAGATGGCCGGCGGTGAGGTCGGTGAGACCGGCAAGGGCGCGCAGGGCGGTGGTCTTGCCCGCTCCGTTGGGGCCGAGGAGGGCGACGACCTCGCCGGGGGCGGCGGTGAGGGTGATGTCCAGGTGGAAGGCGGGGCGGGCGACGACGAGGTGGGCGTCGAGACCGGTGTCGGCCGCGGGCCGGGGCGGAGGGGTCATGGTGCTTTCATCCAACGGTCGCGCAGGCCCGCCAGTACCGCGATCGACACCGCCAGCAGGACCAGGCTGAGGGCGATCGCCGCGTCGGGGTCGTTCTGGAGGGCCAGGTAGACCGCCAGGGGCATGGTCTGGGTGCGGCCCGGGAAGTTGCCCGCGAAGGTGATCGTCGCTCCGAACTCGCCCAGCGCGCGGGCCCAGGCCAGGACCGCGCCCGCCGCGATGCCGGGTGCGATCAGCGGGAGCGTGACCCGGCGGAACGCGGTGAAGCGGGACGCGCCCAGGGTGGTCGCCGCCTCCTCGTAGCGCGGGTCGGCGGCGCGGAGCGTGCCCTCCACGCTGATCACCAGGAACGGCATGGCCACGAAGGACTCGGCGATCACCACCGCGGTCGTCGTGAACGGGAGCGTGATGCCGAACCAGGCGTCCAGCCACTGGCCGGCGACGCCGTTGCGGCCGAGTGCCAGGAGGAGGGCCACACCGCCGACGACCGGGGGGAGCACCAGGGGGAGGGTGACCAGCGCGCGGACGAGACCCCGGCCGGGGAACCGGGTACGGGCCAGCAGCCAGGCCAGCGGCACGCCGAGGACCAGGCTCACCGCCGTCGCCGCCGTCGCGCTGAACAGCGAGAGCTGGAGGGCCTTCCAGACGTCGGGGCTGGTCAGCAGGGCGGGGAGGCTGCTCCAGGGGGCGCGGAGCAGGAGCGCGACCAGGGGCAGCAGGAGGAACGCCAGGGCTACCGCTCCGGGGAGGAGGAGCGGTAGCGGTACGGCGGTGCGGACGCGTCGGCGCCACGGGCGGCCGGTGCGGGGGCCGGCCGCGGCGCCGGACTCGTCGGCCCTCGTCACGGCTTGAGGAACCCGGCCTGGTCGAGGACCTGCCGGCCTTCGGCGGATCGCACCAGGGCGATGAACGCCTTGGCCACCGACGGGTTCGGGGCGTTCTTCAGCAGGGCGATCGGATAGTCGTTGATCGCGCTCGAGGACTCGGGGAACTCCACGCCCTGCACCTTGCTGCCCGCGGCCCGCACGTCGGTCTTGTAGACGACGGCCGCGTCGGCCTCCTTGAGCACCACCTTGTTGAGGGCGGACTTGACGTCCTCCTCGTAGGAGACCGGGGTGAGCTTGAGCTTGCTCGCGGCCAGGGCCTTCTGGGCGGCAGCTCCGCAGGGCACCGTCCGGTCGCAGAGCACGACCTTGAGACCGGACCTCGTGAGGTCCTTGAGGGAGGAGACCTTGTCGGGGTTGCCCGGCAGGGTGGCGATCTCCAGCTGGTTGCGGACGAAGGTGGCCGGCGGGGTGGCGGTGTCCTTCTTGTCCGTCACGACCGCCATGGTCCTGGCGCTCGCGGCGGCGAAGACGTCGGCGGGCGCGCCGCTGGTGATCTGTGCGGCGAGGGTGTCGCTGCCGCCGAAGCTGAAGTCGACCCTGGTGCCGGGGTGGGCCTTCTCGAAGTCGGCCTTCAGCGTCGTGAAGCTCTCCTTGAGGGAGGCCGCCGCGAACACGGTGATCGAACCCGACAGCTTGGGCGACGCCGAGGACGAGGTGTTGGACGTGGTCGTCGCGGACGAGTCGTCGGAGGACGAGCAGGCGCTCAGGGCCAGCAGGGCCGCGATCGAGACACCGGCCACCCGGAGGGTCCGCCGGGTCAGTCGCGCGGAACGGGTCATCACGAGTGAACTCCTCTGCGTCGTGTGAGAGAACTGTCGCGCCCTGCTGCGACCGGCCGAGGCCGCGTGATGATGATACTGCCGCATGTGCCAGGCGTAAGTCCCCTGTCACATCGCATGAGCTGCGCATCTCTGCCCTGCGCCTGGCATGTGCGTTCGTACGGGGGTGTGGCGCCCGGCGCGGTCACCCGGACCGTGCGGGGGACCGCTCAGGCGCGGTCGATGTGCACGTTCGTCGACTTCACCCGGGCGGTGGCCGCCATGCCGACCTCCAGGCCGAGTTCCTCCACGGCCTCCCGGGTGAGCAGGGACACCAGCCGGTGCGGGCCGGCCTGGATCTCCACCTGGGCGGCGACGTCGCCGAGCTTGATCGCCGTGACGATGCCGGGGAACGCGTTGCGCACCGAGGTGTGGGAGGCCTCCTCCTCGCCGGCGCCCGCCTTGGCCAGCTCCACGGAGAACGCCGCGAGGTCCGCGCCGTCGATGAGCCGCCGGCCGCCCTCGTCGCGATGGGTGACCATCCGGCCCGCGTCGGCCCAGCGGCGGGCGGTGTCCGGGCTGACGCCGAGCAGCCGTGCCGCCTGGCCGATCGTGTAGGAAGGCATGCGCTCACCATAGGGCCGGGTGGCGGGGTGCGCGGACGAGGGGCGGGGGTCAGCCGAGCCCGGACGCCTCCAGGACTGCGCGGGCGTTCGTGTCGTCGATCTCGTGTCCGAGCCGGGCCAGCACCTCGGTGCCCCGGCGCAGGGTGCCGCGCTCCAGGGAGCGCCGGACTCCGGTGTCCAGTTCGTGCCAGAGCAGGGGGTTGGCGTGCAGGACAGCCGGGTCGAGTTCCAGCCGGTGGCCCAGGGTGTCGCGCAGGACCAGATGCGCGGCGACGTCGCCGTACTGGCCGACGGAGACGAGGGAGTCGGTGCGGACCGTACGGCGGCGCAGCGGGCCGCGGACCGCGAGCCAGCCGGGCCCCGCGGTGACACGGGCCGGCAGCAGCATGCCGAGGATGGTGGCCGAGAGGGTCACCCAGAGCAGCGCGCGGGCCGGAGTGAGGCTGCCGGCGTCCCAGTCCACCCCGACGGTGAGGCCGCCGAAGCCCAAGGCGCAGCAGACGGCCAGGCGTGCGCTGCCGCGCCAGGTGCGGTCACCGGTCGCCCGGCCACCGGGTCCTTTGTCCTCCATGAGGCCGACGGTAGGGGCCGGTGGGCGTGGCGGAGCGCCCGCTGACGGGGTTCTTATGCGGACTGACCGGTTCTTGACGGGATTCTTACGACCCGGGCCGGGGGGGAGCCGGAGTGCCGGGGGAGCGGGTCAGCCCGTGTGGACGCGCGGGCGCCGGGCGCGGTCCGGCTCGGCCTCGCGCAGCACCTCCCGGGTGACCGGGGCGACCTCGCCCTGGCCGAAGAGGAAGAAGCGCAGGAAGTTAGCGAACGGGCCGCCCTCGGTCCACTCGAAGTAGATGTGCGGGATGACGCCGGTCGTGTCGCGGACGTGCAGCAGCAGGGCGGCCAGGGCGTTGGGGATGGAGGCCGACTCCAGGGTCAGCACGCGGTAGCGGCCGTGCAGGACCTCGCCGCGGACGGTGAGGCTTGCCTCGAACTCGGAAGGGTCGGTGACGGTGACCTCGACGAAGACGAAGTCCTCCTGTTCGGGCATGTCGTTGTCGGCCCGGATCTGGTCGATCTTGTCGCGGTACTCGGCCTTGTCACGGGCGTCCGGCTCGTTGGCGATGAACCGGATCCTGCGGCTGGCCATGTCCCTGATGAACCGCTCCGCCATGTCGTCGAGGGTCACGCTCGTCACGCGCAGCTCGAAGGCCCGGGCCAGCCGCGACAGCAGCGACACCAGGATGATGCCGACGATGAAGCAGGCGCCGATCTTCACGCCGTCCGGGCGCTCGATGACGTTCACGACCGTCGTGTACAGGAACACCGCCGAGATCACCGCGAAGGCGACGGACCACTTGTGCTGTCCGGCCTTGCGGGCGGCGATGGTCACCGCGATGGCCGCGGAGCTGATCAGGACCAGCACGCCGGTGGCGTAGGCGCCGCCCTGCGCGTCCACGCTGGCGTCGAAGATCCAGGTGACCAGGAAGGCGATCAGGGTGAAGACGATGACCATCGGACGCACGGCGCGGGCCCAGTGCGGGGCCATGCCGTAGCGGGGCAGGTAGCGGGGCATGAGGTTGAGCAGCCCGGCCATGGCGGAGGCGCCGGCGAACCACAGGATGCAGATCGTGGAGATGTCGTAGACCGTGCCGAAGGCGCCGCCCAGGTACTGGTGCGCTAGGTAGGCGAGGGCACGGCCGTTGGCGGCGCCGCCCGGCTTGAACTCGTTCTCCGGGATCAGCAGCGTGGTGATGAAGCTGGTCGCGATCAGGAAGACGCTCATGATCAGGGCGGCCGTGGTGAGCAGCTTCTTGGTGTCCCGGATCCGGCCGGTGGGCTGCTGCTCGGTGTCGCCCGGGTCGCCCTTGACGTGCGGCATGACGGCGACACCGGTCTCGAACCCGGACAGGCCGAGGGCGAGCTTCGGGAAGACGATCAGGGCGACGCCGACCATGACGAAGACGTTGCCGTGTTCCGCGGTGAGGGCGCTGGTCCAGTCGGTGACGACGTGCTCGGCGGTGATGACGTGCCAGAAGCCGACGATCACCACGACGACGTTGAGGGCGAGGTAGACCCCGACCAGGGCGACCGCGACGCCGATGGCTTCCAGGAAGCCCTTGAGGAAGACCGCGCCGAGCAGGGCCACCAGGAACAGCGTGATGATCATCTGCTTGCCGTGCAGGGCGTCGGCCAGATGGGGGTTCTCCACCAGGTGGGTGGAGGCGTCGGCGGCCGAGAGCGTGATCGTGATCAGGAAGTCGGTGGCGGCGAAGCCGAGCAGGGTCAGCACGAACAGCTTGCCCTGCCAGAAGGAGAGCAGCCGCTCCAGCATGGCGATGGAGCCCTCGCCGTGCGGACTCTCCTCGGCGACGCGGCGGTAGACCGGCAGGGCGCCGGCCAGGGTGACGATCACGAGCACGATGGTCGCGATCGGCGAGAGCAGGCCGGCCGCCAGGGCGGCGATGCCCGGCTGATAGCCGAGGGTCGAGAAGTAGTCGACGCCGGTCAGGCACATCACCCGCCACCAGCGCTGGCCCTGGTGCGGCGGTTCGGGCTGCGCGTGGGGGCCCGTGTGGCCGCCGCCCTTGCCCATGTCGGACAGCCCCTCCAGCATCCAGGCGCGCAGGCGGCTGGGGGAGGGGTGCTCGGTCGTGGCCATCGGGCGGGCTCCTGGTGTCCGGCGCGGTGTGGTGCGGGGGTGGTTCGATTTCCGGCCATCACGCGGACGGCGGCACCAGCGTATGCAGAGAGTGACGTGTGGGCCCACGGATCAGCGGTGCCTGAGGCGTCAAGCTTGCGTTAAGAATGGCCTGGCGGGCGGGGGTGGGCAGCAGGAAGAGGGTGCCCGGGGACCGGAGCGGCACGTTCGGCTGTACGGGGGGCGGCGGCCGGGTGCGCGGGGCCGGACACCGAGCGTCATCCGTACCGCTACGACAACTGCTTCGAAGTCAGCGGGAGGTGCCAGCTGTTGCGCCGGTGTGCGGCCGCCAACGCCCGCTCCAGGGGGGAGGGCGGGACGGCCAGGACGGGGCAGCGCGCGTGGCGCAGGCAGTAGGCGGCCACCCGGCCCGAGAAGGCCCGGCGCCAGCCGCGCCTGCCGGTGCCGACGACCAGTACGTCCTCGTCCCGGCCGGCCAGCTCCACCAGGGCCGGCCCCGGGGCGCCGCGTACGACGAGGCCGTTCAGCGGTACGCCGGGCCCGGCGTCGCCGAAGACCTCCGACAGCAGTGCGCGCAGCCGGTGCCTGGCCAGCCGGTCCCACTCGTCGACCAGCAGTGTCGAGGCCGCGGACCGGCGCGCCGCCAGTTCGCCGCCCGGCGGCTCCCAGGCCAGTACAGGCCACAGCTCCGCGCCACGGCGCCGGGCCTCCGTCGCCGCCCGGCACAGGGCTGTGACGCTGCCCAGCGAACCGCTCACTCCGACCACCACCCGACCGGGCCCATGGGCGTGGTCACGGGGCATGGACTCCACCGTTCCTCCACAGCTGTCCCGGGCTTCTCCCAGCGATAGGCCGGGTACCCCGGCCCGTGATCCGCCACACGCCCCGTCAGATCCCCGTGGAGGGCACCGCGTTCGCCGCGTTGGGCGCGTCCGGTGTGTTCGGCGTGTTCGGGGTGAACACCGGAGGACTGAAGCCTCTTTCGTAATGTTCGTCGATCTTGCCGAAACTTTCGGAACGAGAGTTCGGCGGCCCCAGTCGGCCACGCGCGGTCACTGGTTCGCATGCCCATCAGCTGTTGCGCGACACCTTGACGCTCCTGATCCCCCTTTCTAGAGTCGCCGTTCGGAACGTTCGAGGAAAACGTCGAATGTTTCGAAGCTGGACGGCGTCGGCCGTCCCGTACCCCGAGGAGCGCATCATGGGCGACCCGGCACTGTCCCGTCGCGGTTTCCTGGCGGCCACCGCGGCCGCCGGCCTGGGTGTGACCGCCCTCAGCGGCTGTGGCTCAGGCTCGGACGGAGGGTCGTCGGGGACCACCACCATCGAGTGGTGGAACATCTCCACGACCAGCCCGACGAAAGGCGTGTGGGCGGCCCTCGCCAAGAAGTTCGAGGCGCAGAACCCCAAGGTCAAGGTAAAGATCGTCCAGCTGGAGAACGACGCCTACAAGTCGAAGATGACCGCGCTGACCGCCTCGGGCAAGCTTCCCGACATCTTCCACACCTGGGGCGGCGGGGTCCTCCAGCAGCAGGTCGCCGCGGGACTCGTCGAGGACCTCACCGACGCAACCAAGCCCTGGGCCGGCGGCCTGCTCCCGGTTGCCAAGGAGCCGTACCTCATGGACGGCAAGACCTACGGCATCCCGTTCGACATCGGCATGATCGGCTTCTGGTACAACAAGGCGCTCTTCAAGCAGGCCGGGATCAGCGCACCTCCCACCACCTGGAGCGCCTTCCTGGACGCCGTGAAGAAGCTGAAGGCCGCCGGGGTCACCCCGCTCGCCCTGGCCGGCAAGGAGAGCTGGACCGGCATGTACTACTGGGCGTACCTCGCCATGCGGACCGCGGGGATCGACGCCCTCAAAAAGGCCGACGACGACAAGGACTTCACCGGCGCCGGGCTCGTGCAGGCCGGACAGCACCTGAAGGACCTGGTCCAACTCCAGCCGTTCCAGAAGGGGTTCCTCGGCGCCGCGTACTCCAGCCCGACCGGCCAGGCCGCCACCGTCGGCAACGGCAAGGCCGCGATGGAGCTGATGGGCCAGTGGGCGCCGGTCGTGGAGGCCGACGCGGGCAAGGGCATCGGCGCGAACCTCGGGTTCTTCCCGTTCCCGGCCGTCGAGGGCGGCAAGGGCAGCATCACCGAGGTCTTCGGAGGCGGCGGCGCACACGCGCTGCGGGCCGGCGCCCCGCAGGCCGCCGTCGACTTCCTGAAGTTCTTCGCCTCCGAGGCCACGGACGTGGAACTGGTCAAGAAGACCGGCGTCATACCCGTCGTACCGGCCGCCGAGAGCGCGCTGACCGACCGCAACCTCAAGCTCGTACAGGCCCAGTTGAAAGCCGCCACCGGCTTCCAGCTCTACCTCGACCAGGCCTACCCACCCGCCGTGGGCCAGCAGGTCAACGACAGCGTGGCCGGCCTGATCGCCGGCTCCAAGTCGCCCGAGGACGTCACCCAGGCGATCACCAAGGCCGCGAAGGAAGAGCAGTAGGCCACCCGATGACCTCGACCTACCTGCCGGACATGAGGTCCGGGCCGGACGCCGCGCCGCAGCTCCCGGTGACACCGGGCCGGGCGCGTTCCCGGCGGCGGCTGCTGCACTGGCTCACGGCGATGGGCTTCCAACTGCCCGCCCTGGCGCTGTTCGGCGTCCTCGTCCTGCTGCCGATCCTCTTCGCGCTGTACGCCTCGTTCTTCCGCTGGGGCGGCTTCGGGATGCCCTCCGACTACACGGGCACCGACAACTTCACCCGGCTCTTCCAGGACGACGTCTTCCTCGGCGACCTCTGGCGCTGCCTGCTGCTGGTCCTGCTCTCGCTGGCGCTGCAACTGCCGTTCGCGCTCGCCATGGCGGTCCTGCTCAACCAGAAGATCCGCGGCCGCGCCGTCTACCGGATGCTGTTCTTCGCGCCCTACGTGCTCTCCGAGGCCATCACCGGTGTCCTGTTCGGCATGATCTTCGCCCCGGACCAGGGGCTCGCCGACCACGTGCTGGGCGCCATCGGACTGGACGGACTCGGCGGGGAGTGGTTCTCCGACCCCTCCACCGTCATGGCCACCCTCTTCCTCGTCATGTCGTGGAAGTACTTCGGCTTCCACATGATGCTCTACCTGGCCGGACTCCAGTCGATCCCCGCCGAGCTGACGGAGGCGGCCATCGTCGACGGCGCGGGCCCCTGGCAGCGCTTCCGCCACATCACCCTGCCGCTGCTCGCCCCCACCCTGCGCATCAGCGTCTTCCTGTCGGTCATCGGCTCCATCCAGCTCTTCGACCTGGTGTGGGTGGTCACCGCGGGCGGCCCCGACCACCACTCGGAGACCATGGCCGTGACCATGTTCCAGTACGGGTTCAAGCGCTACCAGGTCGGCTACGCCAGTGCCATCAGCGTGGTCATGTTCGCCATCAGTCTCGTCTTCGGCCTCGCCTACCAGCGGTTCGTGCTCCGCCGTGACCTGGCGGGCGCCACCACGAACATGAGGGGAGACGGCGCATGAGCGACCGTAGGGCATCTGCCACCCCCAGCACCTCCAGCGCATCCGTGCGCGGCCTGCCGCTGCACCTGGTGCTGGTCGTGGTCGGCGCGCTGATGGCCGTACCGGTGGTGTACGCGGCGCTGTCCGGGTTCAAGTCCACCAAGGAGCTGTCCGCCAACCCGGTGGGGCTGCCCCACTCCTGGGTCGTCTCCCACTACACCGACATCCTGGGATCCGGGTCCTTCTGGCGGCTGATCGGCAACAGCGCGCTGATCGCGGTGGCCTCGACGGTGCTGGTGGTCGCCGTGTCGGCGCCGGCGGCGTTCTCCTTCGCGCGGTTCGCCTTCCGCGGGCGTGAGGTCCTGTTCACCGTGTTCACGATGGGGCTGATGTTCCCGTTCGCGGTGGCCGCCCTGCCGCTCTTCCTGCTGCTGCGCTCGATGGGCCTGCTGGACAATCCGCTGGGCGTGATCCTGCCGCAGGCCGCGTTCGGGCTGCCGATGACCATCATCATCCTGCGCGGCTTCTTCCGGGAGATCCCCGGGGAGCTGGAGGAGGCGGCCACCCTCGACGGCTGTGGGCCGTTCGCCTTCTTCTGGCGGATCCTGCTGCCGATGGCCCGGCCGGCCCTGGGCACGGTCTCCGTGCTCGCGGTCGTCACCAGCTGGAACAACTTCTTCCTGCCACTGCTGGTCTTCAACGACTCCACGTGGTGGACCGTCCCCGTCGGCGTGCAGCAGTTCCAGGGCCAGTACGCCACGGACTACGCCCGTGTGTTCGCCTACCTGGTCCTCGCCATGGTTCCCGCCCTGGCCTTCTACTCGGTCGCCGAACGCCAGCTGGTCGGCGGCCTAAGCGCCGGCGCCACCAAGGGCTGAACATCCCTTCCATTCCGAGGAGTCGCACGATGTCACGCACACGTCTCAGAGTCGCCGCTGCCCTCGCGGCCGTGCTCGTGGCGGCCGGGATCGCCACCGGACCCGCCGCCCAGGCCCACGACCGGCAGCCCACCCTCGCCGAGCTGGCCCAGCGGCACGGCCGTTACTTCGGCAGCGCCACCGACAACCCCGAACTCACCGACCCCGCCTACACGAGGCTGCTCGGCTCCGAGTTCGACACGATCACACCCGGCAACGGCATGAAGTGGTACGCCACCGAGCCCCAGCAGGGTGTCTTCGACTGGACCGAGGGCGACCAGATCGTGCATCTCGCCCGCGAGCACCACCAGCGGGTCCGCGCCCACACCCTGGTCTGGCACAGCCAGCTGCCCGACTGGCTCACCTCCCGCACCTGGACCGCCCCCGAACTGCGGGCGGTGCTGAAGAAGCACATCCAGACCGAGGTACGGCACTACCGGGGCAAGGTCTACTCCTGGGACGTCGTCAACGAGGCGTTCAACGAGGACGGCAGCTACCGCGAGACCATCTGGTACAAGACCCTCGGCCCCGGCTACATCGCCGACGCGCTGCGCTGGGCCCACCAGGCCGACCCGGGCGCCAAGCTGTACCTCAACGACTACAACATCGAGGCCGTCGGCCCGAAGAGCGACGCCTACTACACGCTCGCCCGCGAACTGAAGGCCGCGCACGTGCCGTTGGACGGCATCGGCTTCCAGGCCCACCTCGCCCTGCAGTACGGCTATCCCGGCACCCTGGAGGAGAACCTCCGCCGCTTCTCCCGGCTCCGCCTGGACACCGCGCTCACCGAGGTGGACGTGCGGATGCAGCTGCCCGCGACCGACGAGAAGCTGGCCGAGCAGGCGACCTGGTACGCGGACCTGACCACGGCGTGCCTGGCGGTGCGGCGGTGTGTGGGGATCACGATCTGGGACTGGACGGACAAGTACTCGTGGATCCCGGCCGTCTTCCCGGGAGAGGGCGCGGCCCTGCCCTGGGACGACCAACTCGCCCCCAAGCCCGCCTACTTCGCGCTGCGCGCAGCGCTCGGCCACCGGGAGTGACGGACCCCGGACGCACGTCGGGGCCGGTGCGCACCAAGTGTGCGTCCGGCCCCTTCATTGTCACCGGGCGGAGCGGCGGGGCCGCCCGGGGGTGGTGCGGTGTTGTTCAGGCCGCGGTCATCACGCTGCCGGCACCGAGCGGGCGGTGCGGGGCGATGATCTGGCCGTCGGGCAGGAGCTCACCGGTGTCCTCGAAGAGGAGAACGCCGTTGCACAGCAGGCTCCAGCCCTGCTCCGGGTGGTGCGCCGTGAGGCGGGCGGACTCCCGGTCGGCGGATTCGGCGGTCGGACACGGCGGTTGGTGCTGGCACATGGGTGGGGTCTCTCGCTTTGTCGTGGTCATGTCGGTCCCCCGTGGTGACGAGTCGGTCGTGAACCAGTGTTGCCCTCCGGGCGCTGTTCCGCAGGGATTTCGCGGCACCGCTTCTCACAGGTTTCAGACGCGTCACCCGGCCGGACGGTTCATCTCCACCGGCTTGTCAATTCGGGTGGTTTTCCATGGCCGGATGGGGCTAGTTCTTCTCTTGCGAGCGGTGAATTGCTCGTACGAGCAATTCACCGCTCGCAAGAGAAGCGGTCTCTCAGGCCGGTGTGATGAGCAGGGGTGCCGGGGTGACGCGGTCGGTGAGCACCGGCAGCAGTTCGGCCACCAGGTGGGGCCGGTGGGCCGCGATGCCGGGCGGGGCGGGTGCCAGCGGGACGAGCAGGTCGGTGTCGGCCGGGTGGCCTTCGGCGCCGTCCGCCGCGCAGTCACCGTGCAGCCACAGGGTGAGCATGTACAGGCCGGGCAGGGACAGCAGGCGCGGCTGGTAGGTCCCCGGCAGGGCCTCCGCCTGGTGCAGGGCCCGCTCGGTGGAGGTGATGTAGGGCCCCTCGAAGAAGTGCGAGAAGGCCCAGCCGTCAGGGGTGAGCATCGTCTCGGCCGCGGCCACCGCCCGGTCGCCGCAGCGGATCAGGAAGCGCCAGCCGGCCAGCCGGGTGGCGGACATGCCCTCCGGGGTGATCCGGTCCAGTACGTGCACGGGCAGCGGCAGTTCGGGGGTCACGGGTCCCTGGGCGGTGCGCAGGGAAGGGGTACGGGCCTCGTCGACCGCGGTGGGGGAACCGAGGGCGGTGAGGACGGAACGCAGTGCGGGCGCGGGGGCAGGAGGGACTAGCAACGGCATGGTGGGTCGCCTCTCATTCGACAGGCGCGGTGGCGCGAGGGCGGGGGCGGACGGCGCTGTCAGCTCACAGGGGGTCAGAGAGGCGGCGGCCAGGTTCGGTGAAAAGAGGTGCGGACGATGCCGGCCGCATGCGCTCGGACGGCAGGAACCAGGACCGTGGGCGCCAGCCTTCTGCCTTGTTCGCGGAGTTTATACGACACGTGTTCAGGTGGTGTTTCACCGGGCCGTTACACAGAACAGAACAAGGGGCAATTCGGTCATTGATTCGTGGGGAATCCTCCCGATTTACCGGCTGCCGCGACCCCGCTGACCTCGGAATACGAGGCTCTCGCGGTCGGCCGAATGTCGTCGGCGTTTTTCACGAGGAGAACGGGGAACCCGCAGTTGCGTGATGCCCCATGCCGCGTGAATGTGCCGCAGGACACATTCCAACAGAGTAGCGGGTGTCCGTCCTGCGCGCGACGTTATCGATCGCCCGGGCTGGGCATCATCCCACCTGGACCCGGGACACCGGCGGCCGGAACTCGGTCCGCCCATTCGAGGAGGGACACTTCGATGGGGGAGAAGGTCGTGGCGGGCCGGTTCGACCTGTCCGATCGCCAGCGCTACCGCGAAAAGCTCCAGGACTGTCTGTCGGGGCTGGAGCGGCTGCTGGTGGAGAAGCGGTTCGACCGCCCCAAGAACCTCATGGGTGTCGAGATCGAATTGAATCTCGCCGGTGCGGACGGTATGCCGAGAATGCTGAACGGCCAGGTGCTCGAACGCATCGCGAGCCGTGATTTCCAAACAGAACTCGCCATGTTCAATCTGGAAGTCAACATCGCTCCGCACCGGCTCGGCGGCCGGGTATTCGACCGGCTCGCGGAGGAGCTGCGCACCTCCCTCGCGTACGCGGACCGCAAGGCGCGCGAGGTGGACGCCGGCATCGTGATGATCGGCATCCTGCCGACGCTGGAGCGGGACGACCTGGTCTCCGCGAACCTCTCCGAGGTCGACCGCTACACCCTCCTCAACGACCAGATCGTGGCCGCCCGCGGCGAGGACTTCCGGCTCGACATCGAGGGCGTCGAGCATCTCGTGTGCACGTCCAAGTCGATCGTCCCGGAGGCCGCGTGCACGTCGGTGCAGCTGCACCTCCAGGTCACCCCGGGCCGCTTCGCGGACGTGTGGAACGCGGCGCAGGCGGCCGTCGCCCCGCAGATCGCCGTGGGCGCCAACTCCCCCTTCCTCTTCGGCCGCGAACTGTGGCGGGAGTCCCGGCCCCCGCTGTTCCTCCAGGCCACCGACACCCGCCCGCCCGAACTCCAGGCCCAGGGCGTACGGCCGCGCACCTGGTTCGGTGAACGCTGGATCAGCTCCGCGTACGAACTGTTCGAGGAGAACCTGCGCTTCTTCCCGGCGCTCCTGCCGATCTGCGACGAGGAGGACCCGCTGGCCGTGCTCGACGCGGGCGGGGTGCCCAAGCTCGCCGAACTCGTCCTGCACAACGGCACGGTGTACCGCTGGAACCGGCCCGTCTACGGCATCGCCGACGGCGTACCCCACCTCCGGGTCGAGAACCGGGTCCTGCCCGCCGGCCCCACCATCACCGACGTCGTCGCCAACGCGGCGTTCTACTACGGTCTGGTCCGCGCGCTCGCCGAGGAGTCCCGCCCGGTGTGGACGCGGATGCCGTTCTCCGTCGCCGAGGCGAACTTCGACGCGGCGTGCCGGGACGGGATCGACGCCCGGCTGGTCTGGCCGAGGAGGGCGCGGTACGGCGGCGGTACGGCGGAGGTGGACGCGGTCACCCTGGTCCGCGACGAGTTGCTGCCGCTGGCGGCGTCCGGGCTCGACGGGTGGGGGGTGGAGCCGGCCGACCGGGACTTCTACCTGGGCGTGATCGAGGAACGTTGCCGGCGGCGGGTCAACGGGGCCTCCTGGCAGGCGGCGACCTTCCACCGGGCGCTGGAGCGGGGACTGCCGAGGGATGTGGCGCTGGCCGGGGTGACGCGGCGCTATGCCGAGCTGATGAACGCGGGGGAGCCCGTGCACACGTGGCCGGTGGGGTTATTCGAACCGGCGCTGACGGGGTGAGCGGAACGCGGGCGCGGTGACGGGCCCGCGTTCCGCGATGGGCCCGCTCCCTGCAGGGGGCCGCCCGTGCCTCCTCGGTCTCCATCGGGCAAGCTGTGACGACCCACGGCGTGGGGTTTGCTCGACTGGAGGCAGGTGTGCAGGTGGAGGCGGGTTCGGTGGCCGGTTCTTACCCCGTGGAACGGCCCTCGCAGCGCATGTTCAGGGACGAGACGCTGCTGGTTCTGGGGCTGTCGCTCGGGGCGAGCGGCGTGTCGGCGCTGATCAGCTTCATCGGGTCGGTCACCAAACCGGGCGGGCTCAAGGACCAGGCGGCGACCCTCAACGCGTCCGCCGCGCCCGGCCGCCCCTGGCTGGACCTCGCCTGGCAGCTGTTCGGCATCGCCAGCGCGCTGGTCCCCGTCCTGCTGGTGGCGCACCTGCTGCTCCGTGAGGGCGCGAGCCTGCGCACCCTCGGCTTCGACCGGACCCGTCCCTGGCCCGACCTCGGGCGTGGCGCGGGCGTCGCGGCGGTGATCGGCAGCACCGGGATCGCCTTCTACCTGGCCGCACGCGGGCTCGGGTTCAACCTCACGGTGGTGCCCGAGGCGCTGCCCGGCGTGTGGTGGAAGTACCCCGTACTGATCCTGTCCGCGATGCAGAACGCCATCCTCGAAGAGGTCATCGTCGTCGGCTATCTGCTGCGCCGCCTGGACCAGTTGGGGTGGACCGCCGGTACGGCGCTGGTGGCCAGCGCCGTACTGCGCGGGTCGTACCACCTCTACCAGGGGATCGGCGGCTTCGTCGCCAACATGGTGATGGGCGTCGTCTTCGTCTACCTGTACCGGCGGTGGGGGCGGGTCGGCCCCCTGGTGGTGGCGCACTCGCTGCTCGACATCGGCGCGTTCGTGGGTTACGCGCTGCTCGCCGGCAAGGTGGGCTGGCTGCCTACGGCGTGAGCAGTTCCCCGTCGATGACGGTGACCGCGCGCCCGGTGAGCAGGACGCGGTCACCGCGCAGGCCGGTGCGGACGAGTCCGGTACGGCGGGAGGCCTGCAGCCCGGTCAGGTCGTCGCTGCCGAGCCGGCCCGACCAGTGCGGCGCGAGGGCGGTGTGCGCGCTCCCGGTCACCGGGTCCTCGTCGATGCCGACGTTGGGGAAGAAGCAGCGGGAGACGTAGTCGTAGCCCCTGGCCGGGTCCTCGGCCCGTGCGGTGGCGATGATCCCGCGCTCGGAGTGGGCGCCGAGGGTCCGGTGATCGGGGGAGAGCCCCAGCACCGTCTTCTCGTCGGCGAGTTCCACGAGCAGGTCCCCCAAGTTCGGGCCGGTGTCGAACACGGCGACCGGCTCGGAGCCGAGCGCCTCGGCGACCCCGTCGGGTGCGTCGACTCGGGTGAGCGGTGCGGTGGGGAAGTCCAGGGTGATCGACCCGTCCGCGCCGGGGGTCGCGGTCAGCACGCCGCTTCGGGTGGCGAAGCGCACGGGTCCCGGGTGCGCCCCCGTCGTGCTCAGCACATGGGCGGTGGCGAGCGTGGCGTGACCGCACATCGCGACCTCCGTGACGGGGGTGAACCAGCGCAGCGCCCAGTCGGCCTCCGCGCCCTCGGGCAACGGGTGCGCGAAGGCGGTCTCGGCGTGGTTCACCTCCATGGCGACGTTCTGCATCCAGCCGTCGTCGGGGAAGGCGTCCAGCAGGACGACCCCGGCCGGGTTCCCGGCGAAGACCCGCTCGGCAAAGGCATCGACGATTCGAATCCGCATGCCCCAGACGCTAGGCCCGCCGACCCACGCCCGCCCAAGGCCAATTCACGCCTCCTGGCCCGTTTCCCCCCAGGAGGCCGAACCAGTTCACCCGCCAGGGCCGGTGCGGGGCTGTCGGGGCGGGGCTTGTTTCGTGGTTCCTCCGGCAGGCTTCGACCGGGGCACCGCGCGCCCCACGACGGCGCCGCAGCGAGCACCCGGCCGCCGGCCACGACGGCGCTTTGGGGGCGCGGGGAACTGCGCGCCCAGCCCCGACGGTGCCGCGCTGGCCAGCGGGCCGCCGGGCACGACGGCGCTTCGTGGGGGCGCGGGGAACTGCGCGCCCAGCCCCGACGGTGCCGCACCGGCCAGCCGGTCGCCGGGCACGGCGGCGCTTCGTGGGGGCGCGGGGAACTGCGCGACCAGCCCCCACGGCGCCGCACCGGCCAGCCGGTCGGCGATGACCTCGGCGCTCGATGGGGGCGCGGGGAGCTGCGCGCATGCGCACGACGGTGTCGCGGGCGGCCCTCCTCCCGCAGTCCCTGCCGTGTCGCCTGTGCCGCCGGAGCTGCGAAAAGGGCCGACCCCTGAGGAGTCGGCCCTTTTCGGATGTGTCGCTCAGTCCGTGCCCAGCTCCATGGCGGCCCGGTCCAGCAGCTCGTCGGCGTCCGGCGCCGCCTCCCCACGGGACGCGATCGCCTCGGCGCCCCCCTCCGGCATGGTGCCGATGAGACCGGTCGCCGCGGCCTGCGCAGCCCCGATCGCCGGGTTGGCGGAGCCGATCAGACCGAGCCCCGCGTACTGCTCCAGCTTCGCGCGGGAGTCGGCGATGTCGAGGTTGCGCATCGTGAGCTGGCCGATCCGGTCCACCGGACCGAACGCGGCGTCCTCGGTGCGCTCCATCGAGAGCTTGTCGGGGTGGTAGCTGAAGGCCGGCCCCGTCGTGTCGAGGATCGAGTAGTCCTCGCCGCGCCGCAGCCGCAGCGTCACCTCACCGGTGACGGCCGCGCCGACCCACCGCTGGAGCGATTCCCGGATCATCAGCGCCTGCGGGTCCAGCCACCGGCCCTCGTACATGAGGCGTCCGAGCCGCCGGCCCTCGTTGTGGTACTGCGCGAGCGTGTCCTCGTTGTGGATCGCGTTGACCAGCCGCTCGTAGGCGGCGTGCAGCAGCGCCATGCCCGGCGCCTCGTAGATCCCGCGGCTCTTCGCCTCGATGATCCGGTTCTCGATCTGGTCCGACATGCCGAGCCCGTGCCGGCCGCCGATCGCGTTCGCCTCCATGACCAGCTCGACGGCGGTCCCGAACTCCTTGCCGTTGATCGTCACCGGCCGGCCCTGGTCGAAGCCGACGGTCACGTCCTCGGGCAGGATCTCGACCTCGGGGTCCCAGAACCGCACGCCCATGATGGGGTCGACGGTCTCGATGCCGTTGTCCAGGTGCTCCAGGGTCTTCGCCTCGTGCGTGGCGCCCCAGATGTTGGCGTCCGTGGAGTACGCCTTCTCCGTGCTGTCCCGGTACGGCAGCCCGTGCGCGAGCAGCCACTCGGACATCTCCTTGCGGCCGCCGAGCTCGGTCACGAAGTCCGCGTCCAGCCAGGGCTTGTAGATCCGCAGGTGCGGGTTGGCGAGCAGCCCGTACCGGTAGAACCGCTCGATGTCGTTGCCCTTGAAGGTCGAGCCGTCGCCCCAGATCTGGACGTCGTCCTCCAGCATCGCCCGCACCAGCAGGGTGCCGGTGACCGCCCGGCCCAGCGGGGTGGTGTTGAAGTACGCCCGCCCGCCCGAGCGGATGTGGAACGCACCGCAGGTCAGCGCGGCCAGGCCCTCCTCGACCAGTGCGGCCCGGCAGTCGACCAGGCGCGCGATCTCGGCACCGTAGGTGTGCGCACGGCCGGGCACCGAGGCGATGTCGGGCTCGTCGTACTGGCCGATGTCGGCGGTGTAGGTGCACGGGACGGCGCCCTTGTCACGCATCCACGCGACCGCGACCGAGGTGTCGAGCCCGCCGGAGAAGGCGATGCCGACGCGCTCGCCGGCGGGAAGGGAGGTGAGGACCTTGGACATAGGAAGATTATGCATGAGACCGCATGATCATGCAACCCGCTGGGGCCGCTGCCGTCCATCGGAAGGGGGTTGTCAGGCGAGCGGTTGCGATATATCGTTGAGGCATCGCGAACGATACGCGACAGATCAACGATGGAATGGAGTGATTCCCATGCGTTCCCACGGATTCGAGCGTGGACATGGACGTGACGACCGCCGTGCGGCGTTCGGGCCCTTCGGCCCCGGCGGTCCCGGCTTCGGTCCCGGCGGTCCCGGTTTCGGGCCGGGCCACTGGGGGCCGCGAGGGCGCGGCGGACCCAGGGGGAGGGCGCGGCGCGGTGACGTACGGGCCTCGATCCTGGCCCTGCTGAAGGACCGCCCGATGCACGGCTACGAGATGATCCAGGAGATCGCCGAGCGCAGTGGCGGTGCCTGGAAGCCCAGCCCCGGCTCGGTCTACCCCACCCTCCAGCTGCTGGAGGACGAGGGTCTGATCGCCAGTGAGAGTGAGGGCGGCAAGAAGCTGTTCTCCCTCACCGACAGCGGCCGTACCGCCGCCGGCGAGGGCCCGGACGCACCCTGGGAAGAGGCTTCCCGCGGGGTCGACTTCGAGGCGCTCGGCGAGATCCGCCAGGCCGGCTTCGGCCTGATGGAGGCCTTCGGGCAGGTCTGGAAGACCGGTACCAAGGAGCAGCGCGAGAAGGCGCTGGCCGTCATCAACGAGACCCGCAAGAAGCTGTACCTCATCCTCGCCGACGAGGACTGACCGACAGCGCACCGGGCGCCCCGCGGACCCCTCCGCGGGGGCGCCCCGCGTGTGCGGGGCCCGGCTCAGGCCACCAGGGCGCCCAGCCTGCGCAGCGACTCGTTCAGCGCCGCCGTCGCCGAGTCCTTGAGCTTGCCCGCCATCAGCGACACGGCCGCGCCCGTGAACTCGCCGTCGATCCGCACCCCCGTGGCCGCCCCGTCCGGGGTCAGCGTGTAGCGCGTCGCGACGGTCACCGCCATCGGGCCCTTGCCGCGGATCGCCAGCACCCGGGCCGGCTCCAGTTCCTCGATGGTCCACTCGACCTCCGCCGGGAAGCCCATCAGCTTCATGTTCTCCTGGAAGGTGCCGCCCACCGCCAGGGTCTCGGGGCCGCCCTTGGGGAAATTCGTGTGGGTCGCGTTCCACTCTCCGTACGCCGACCAGTCGGTGAGCTGGGCCCACACCTTCTCGGCCGGTGCCTGGATGCGTGCCTCCGCGCTGACTTCGGCCATGGGGCCACCCCTTCGTGTCGGGCTACGGTGCGCGGAACGTAGCCGCAGGACGTCGAACATTCAATACTGATGAACCGTCAGAAAATGGCGCGGGCGTGGGCGCGGTCGGGTCCGAACCGGCCTGATCTCCTCCCTGAGGAGGAGATTCCGACCCCCGCCGTCCACTCTGCGTGGGACGCGAAAATGCTTCCCCCCGTGGATGACTCGGACGCCCGGGATTGATGAGGTGGAGGAGTGCAACCCCGTATTCCCCGCCAGCCCGGACAGGACCAGGGCGGCATCCACGCGGACGACGACGCCGGACTCGGTGCCGAGCTGGCAGCGGTGGTCGCCGGTGCGCGACGCCGGGCCGTACGGGACGGGGACCGCCAGGTCGACACCGCCCACCTGCTGCACTCCCTGATCGAGAACGACCCCGAGGTCCGCGGCGTCATCGGCGACGCGCAACTCGCCCGGCTGCTCGGCTACCTGGTCCAGCGCAGCATCGGCTACGGCCTGCGCTGGCAGAGCGGCATCGAGGACTCCGGCGCGCTGCCGGCTCTCACGTCCCCCGAAGGCAAGGGGGACGGCGGCTGGTCCCCGGTGGCGGCGGCCGCTGTGGAGTACGCCCGCAGCCGCGCCCGGCGCCGGGGCGCCGCCCGCGCCCACGGCGTCGACCTCCTCGCGGGCCTGGTGGGCGACCCGCAGTCGCGGGCCGTCGAGGTCCTGGAGCGGGCCGGTGTGGCCGCCCGGGAGCTGGCCGTCCGGATCGACGGGGACGACGGGCTGCGGGAGCCCGGGCTGGAGAACCGCACGTCCAGCCGTTGAGACAGGTGCCACAAGGGGTGACGCTCATGTCGCCCCCTGGCATCATGTGCCGGTGCGCACCACTGACAGCAGCCACCACGGAAAGAGCCTCGGGCTCTTCCTCGCCCTCGGTTCGGCGCTCGCCTTCGGCGGCTCGGGCGTCGCGGCCAAGCCGCTGATCGAGGCCGGGCTGGCCCCGCTGCACGTGGTGTGGCTCCGGGTGGCCGGTGCCGCTGTGGTGATGCTGCCGCTCGCCGTCCGTCACCGAGACCTGCCGCGCCGCCGGCCCGCGCTGCTCGCCGGGTTCGGCCTGCTCGCCGTCGCGGGCGTCCAGGCCTGCTACTTCGCCGCGATCTCCCGGATACCCGTGGGGGTGGCGCTGCTCGTGGAGTACCTCGCTCCCGCGCTGGTGCTCGGCTGGGTCCGGTTCGTGCAGCGGCGGCCGGTCACCCGCGCCGCCGCGCTCGGCGTGGTCCTCGCGGCGGGCGGCCTGGCGTGCGTCGTGGAAGCGTGGTCCGGACTGCGCTTCGACGCGCTGGGACTGGCGCTGGCGCTGGGCGCGGCCTGCTGCCAGGTGGGGTACTTCGTGCTCGCCGACCACGGCGGGGGCGACGGGGTGGACCCGCTGGGCGTGATCGCGTACGGCCTGCTGGTCGGCGCCGGGCTGCTCACCGTGGTGGCCCGGCCCTGGGAGATGGACTGGTCGGTGCTGGGCGGCGTCGCGCGCATGAACGGGGTCTCCGTGCCCGCGGTGGCCCTGCTGGCATGGATCGTGCTGGTCGCGACGGTCGTCGCGTATGCCACCGGTGTGCTGTCGGTACGGCGGCTGTCCCCGCAGGTGGCGGGGGTGGTCGCCTGTCTGGAGGCGGTGGTGGCGACCGTGCTGGCCTGGGTGCTGCTGGGGGAGCGGCTGGCGGTGCCGCAGGTGCTGGGAGGGCTGGTCGTGCTGGCCGGGGCCTTCATCGCGCAGTCCTCGACTCCCGTACCCGAACCGGTGGTGGGCCGGGCCGCGGCCGGTGGGGAGGTGCGGGCGCGTGGGGGCTTGTCGCGCCCACGCGGCGGTGACCGCAGGTCCGACACGGTCCCGCGCCCCTGAAGGGGCGCGTCGACCCACTGCTGCCCGGATCAGGCGTTCTTCAGGTACGACGGGACCGCGACGTCCGCCGGCAGGTCGTCGTTGGCGATCGGCGCGTCGTAGCCCTTGCGCAGCGGCACCACGCCCGCCCAGTACGGCAGGCCCAGGTCCTCGGGGTCGTCGTTGGCGCCGCCCGTCCGGGTCTTCGCGGACACCTCGGTCAGGTCCAGGCGGATCACCGCGGTCGCGGCCAGTTCCTTCTTGTTCGCCGGGCGGGAGTCGGCGGAGCGCCCCGTGACGACGTGGTCGACCAGGGCGTCCAGGGCGAGGCGCCGCTCCTCGGGGTCGGTCACCTGGTGGGCGATGCCGTGCACCACCACCGAGCGGTAGTTGATCGAGTGGTGGAAGGCCGAACGGGCCAGCACCAGACCGTCGACGTGGGTGACCGTCACGCACACCGGGAGCCCGGGGTCGGTCTCCCCGGCCATGCGCAGCGGGCGCGAGCCCGTGGAGCCGTGCAGGTACAGCACCTCGCCGACCCGGCCGTAGAGCGTCGGCAGCACCACCGGCGCGCCGTCGCGCACGAAGCCGAGGTGGCAGAGGTAGCCCTCGTCGAGGATCGAGTGCACGAGCTCCTTGTCGTACGACGCCCGGTCCGCGGAGCGGGTGGGAACCGTGCGGTCGGTCCTGGGGTAGGCGGCGGGCTGGTGCGGCACGGTCGCCTGGGCGGCGGTCTCCATTGCGCTCCTCCATTGCACTAGTGCATAATCTGCTTTGTGCTAGGAGAATATACGATCGAAGGGCGTGGCGCAGCGGAGATTGCGGCCAGCGTCGAGCGCGCGGTGGGTTCCGGGGCGCTGGAACCCGGGCAACTGCTCCCGCCGATGCGGGAGTTGGCATCCCGCCTCGGGGTGAATCCCAATACGGTGGCGGCCGCGTACCGCACCCTGCGCGAGCGCGGGGTCATCGAGACCTCCGGCCGGCGCGGCAGCCGGGTCCGGCCCAAGCCGGCCACCACCGGCCGCGACCAGATCGGCGTGGACCTGCCGGCCGGGGTGCGTGACCTGTCCTCCGGCAACCCCGACCCCGCGCTGCTGCCCGCGCTCGCGCCCGCCCTGGCGGCCGTGGCGGCGGAGGCCGACCGCGCGCCGGTCCTCTACGGCGCCGACCCGGTCGAGCCGGAGCTGGAGCGGATCTCGCGCGCCGCGTTCGCCGCCGACGGCGTGCCCGGCGGCCCGGTCACCGTCACCTCGGGCTCCCTCGACGCCGTCGAGCGCGTGCTGCTGGCCCACCTCAAGCCGGGTGACGCGGTCGCCGTCGAGGACCCCGGCTGGGCCCGCATCCTCGATCTCGTTCCCGCGCTGGGCCTGCGGGCCGTCCCGGTGGCGGTGGACGACGAGGGACCGCGTCCCGACGGACTGCGCCAGGCGCTGGATTCGGGGGCCCGTGCCCTGATCGTCACGGCGCGGGCGCACAATCCGACCGGCGCCGCGGTGAGCGCGCCCCGCGCGCGTGCCCTCCGTGCCCTCCTGCGCGAACACCCGGGCACCGTGCTGATCGAGGACGACCACGGGCACGGCATCGTCGACCTCCCCCCGCACCCCCTGGTGGGCGGCACCCACCACTGGGCCTTCCTCCGCTCGGTCGCCAAGGCCTACGGCCCCGACCTGCGCCTGGCCGTCATGACCGGCGACGAGGTCACGGTCGACCGGGTGCGGGGCCGCCAGCGCCTGGGGCCGGGCTGGGTGAGCCACCTGCTGCAGCGCACGGTGGTCCGGATGTGGGCCGACGGTGCGATGGACGGGCCGGCGGTGGCGGCGGCCTACCGGGCCCGCCGGGAACTGCTCGTCGACGCTCTCGCGGACCACGGCATCGAGGCCCACGGCCGCAGCGGCATGAACGTCTGGGTCCCGGTCCCGGACGAGACGGGGGCGGTGGCCCGGCTGCTGCACGAGGGGTGGGGGGTGTCCCCGGGGGCGCGCTACCGGATGGCGACCCCGCCGGGCATCCGCATCACCGTCTCCACGCTGACCCCCGAGGAGACCGGACGCCTGGCGGCGGCGGTGGCGGCGGCGACGGGACCGGGGAGGGGACGGGTGCTGGGCTAGCGGCCGCCCTTCTCAGGAACCCTCTCCTTGGGCCGCATCTGGGTGAGCGCGGCCCCGGCCAGTACCACCACCGCTCCCACCGGTGTGCTCCACCGCAGCGACTCGCCCAGTACCGCGACGCCCGCCGCCGTGGCGATAACCGGGATGAAGTACGTGACCATCTGGGCCGTGGTCGGGCCCACCTCGGCGACCAGGCCGTACTGGACCAGCACCGCGAGACCGGTGCCCAAGGCGCCCAGCGCGGCGATCGCCAGCAGGGGCAGCCATGAGACGTGCCGGGGGAAGGAGGTGAACACCGGTGTCACCACGGCCAGTTGCACTGACGCGAGCAGCAACTGCGCTCCGGTCATGGACAGATGCGAGTTCCCGGTGCCCGCCAGCGTCCGCCGGACGTAGATCCAGCCGATCGGATAGCTCAGCGAGGCCAGCAGCGCCATCGCCGTGCCCGTGACGTCCAGGCCGTGGAACCCCTGCCAGGCACCCAGCACCGTCAGCACCCCGAGGAAGCCCAGGCCGAGCCCGGCGAAGCGGATCCGGGTCGGCCGGTCCTCCGACAGGGCCACCAGCGACAGGGCCATGCCCCACAGCGGTGAGGTGGCGTTGCAGATGCCGGCCAGGGTGGACGGGATGGTCAGCTCGGAGTAGGCGAAGAGCGAGAAGGGCAGCGCGTTCAGCAGGAACGCGGCGACCGTCAGATGGCCCCAGGTGCGGGCCCCGCGCGGCAGCCGCTCCCGCTTCCACGCCATCGCCGCCGCCAGCACCGCCGTACCGAACACCAGCCTGCCCAGGGTGACCTGGAACGGGGCGTAGCCCTGCGTCCCCACCTTGATCAGCAGGAAGCTGAAACCCCAGATCAGCGAGAGGGCGCCAAACCGCAGGCGCCAGTCCGGACGGGGGCGGGAACGGTCGCCGGAGAGCGTCGGCCCGGCGGCAGCGGTGGTGGTCGTCACGGTGGTCATACGTCCACCATGCTGGAGTCGACGTCGTAGCACAATCGAGATTTCGAGCTCGGTATCTCTTAGAATCGCTTACATGTTGAACCTGGAGCGCCTGCGCACCCTCGACGCCCTCGCCCGGCACGGCTCGGTCAGCGGCGCCGCCGAGGCCCTGCACGTCACGACGTCGGCGGTCTCGCAGCAGCTGGGCAAGCTGGAGCGCGAGGTGGACCAGCAGCTCCTCGCCAGGAACGGCCGGGGCGTCCGGCTCACCGACGCCGGCCGGCTGCTCGCCGAGCACGCGGGCCGCATCCTCTCCCAGGTGGAGCTCGCCCAGTCCGACCTGGAGGCGCACCGCGGCCAGGTCGTCGGCGAACTCAGGCTGTCGGCGTTCCCGACGGCCGCCCGGGGGCTCTTCCCGGCCGCGCTGGCGGCCCTGCGCACCCGGCACCCGGCGCTGCGCGTCCGCTCCAGCGAACTGGAACCGGAGAGCGGTATCGCCGGGGTGGTCCGCGGCGACCTCGACCTGGCCGTCGTGCTGGACTGGTACAACAAGCCGATGCCGCTGCCCGACGGCCTGGTCAAGGCGCCCCTGCTCGACGACCCCGCCGACGTGGCCCTCCCGGTCGGCCACCGGCTCGCCGGCCGGGACGAGGTGGACCTGGGGGAGTTCGCCGAGGACGAGTGGATCACCTGGGGCGAGGGCGAGTTCTGCCACGAGTGGCTGATGTTCACGCTGCGCTCGCGCGGAGTCGAACCGATCGTCGGACACCGCGCCGCCGAGACGCACACCCAACTCAACCTGGTGGCCGCCGGGCTGGGAGTCTGCATCGCCCCGCTGCTCGGCCGGCACCCGGTGCCCGAGGGCATCGTGACGGTGCCGCTCAAGCAGCGGGTGCGCCGCCATGTGTACGTCGTCTGGCGGGCGGACGCCGACCGCCGCCCGTCGATCCGGGCGGCGGTACAGGCCCTGAGGGGCGCGGCCGAGACGATCTCCTGAACCGGCCGCGCTCTCCCGGCCGCCCTGCGCGGAGCCTACGCGGAGCCGAGCTTGCGGAAGTCCCAGGAGGCGGTCTTCGTCGGGGTCAGCCGGGCCCAGGCGTGCCTGCCGTCGTGCGGCATCTCGTCAAGACCGAAGTTCTTGCGGGCGAACAGGGTCTCCACGTAGTCGAGTTCGGCGACCAGCTCGCCGGTGCGCGGGACCTCGCCCACGAACTCGACGGACCCTCTCAGCTCGACACCGCGCAGACTGTCGTACTCCTCACCAGAGTCGACCACGACGGCCACCCGCGGGTCGCGCGTCAGGTCCTTCCAGCGCTGGCTGCGCACCACCGAGTACAGCCACAGCGACGTGCCGTCCCACGCGAACCACAGCGCGCTCACGTGCGGCGCGCCGGACGCCGAGACGGTCGCGACCCGGCAGGTGCGCTGCGTGGTGAGGAATTCGTCCAGCTCTCCGGGCGTCATCATGATCTTGCGGCCCCGGCGCTGAGTGACGGTCATGCGGCCCCTCTTCTCTTCTTCCGTTCCCGCGCGATGGCGGTTAGTGTCACCCGCCCCGCACCAAGGCGGAAGGGGGCGTCATGCCGTCGTCGTACGAACGTCTCGCGGAACTCCTCGAGCCCACGAGCACCGTGGTGCTCACCGTCGAGTGCCAGCAGGGCGTGGTCGGCCCGGACGGCGCCCTGCCCGAACTCGCCCAGGAGGCCCGCGCGTCGGGGGCACTGGCCAACGTCGCCCGGCTGGTCGCCGCGGCGCGCGACGCCGGCGTCCAGGTGATCCACGCGATCGCCGAACGCCGCCCCGACGGCCGGGGAGCGAACCGCAACGCGCGGCTGTTCCGGGCCGCCGGGCGGCTGCCCGTCCAGCAACTGTCCGGCACGGCGGCGGTACGCGTCGCGCCCCCCGTCGAGGTCTCGGAGGAGGACCTCGTCGTACGACGGCTGCACGGCCTGTCGCCGATCCAGGGCACCGGCGTCGACCCGCTGCTGCGCAACCTCGGCTGCCGCACCCTGGTCGTCACCGGTGTCTCGGCCAACGTGGCCGTGCCCAATGCCGTGTTCGACGCGGTGAACCTGGGCTACACGGCCGTCGTACCGGCCGACGCCATCGCGGGGGTGCCCTCCGACTACACCCGCGCGATGATCCGCAACACCCTCGCGCTGGTCGCCACCATCGCGACCACGGACGAGGTGCTCGGCTGCCTCAGGTGCCCGCGCCGGCGGGCCTGAGCGTCAGGCCAGCGAGATCTGGTCGCCGGCGACCGTGATCTTCGCCGGGGTGAGGCCGGTCGTCGCCGGACCGTGCTTCACGCTGCCGTCCGCGATGGCGAACTTGCTGCCGTGACAGGGGCAGATGATCTCGCCGTCGGCCACGCTGCTCACCGCGCAGCCCGCGTGCGGGCACTTCGTGGAGAACGCCTTGTAGGCGCCGGACGTCGGCTGGGTGACGACCACGGCCTGGTCCTTGTAGATCGTGCCGCCGCCCTCGGGGATGTCCGAGGTCTTGGCGAGCGCGGTGCCGCCGGCCGCCGCGGTGGGCGTGCCGGTCGAACCGCCCGTGCCGTTGCTGTTCTGGTTGGTGGCGCCGGCGCCCGTGTTGTTCGTGGTGGTCGACCCCGAGTTGTCGTCCGACGAACCGCAGGCGGTCAGCGCGGCGGCGAGCCCCGCCGCTCCGGCCGCCGCCATGACGGTGCGGCGGCCCGGTGCGGCTGAGGGGTTGAGCGGTGCGCTGGTCATGTGAGGGGTTCCCTTCCGCGGAGCTTCTCGTTGATCCGTCCAGGGGTACGGTCTTCCGGCACCACCTGTTCAGACGGCATCCCGATAGTGACCACCTCGACATGAGCCTGCGGTGAAAGGGCGCTGTCGGTTCCCTGTCAGGCGGTCGCCAGGGCCACCTCGGTCGACTTGACCAGCGCCACCACCCGGGCGCCGGAGGTCAGGCCGAGGTCGGTGACCGCGTCCTTGGTGATCGCGGCGGTGAGGTCGGGGCCGCCGTCGACGGCGACCTTGACCGTGGCCATCGCCCCGCCGGTGGCGACGTCCCGGACCGTGCCGGGCAGCTGGTTGCGGATGGACACCCCCGCGACCGGGCCGGTGGCCAGCGCGACCTCGGTGGACTTGACCAGGGCGCGCACCGCCGAGCCCGCGGTGAGCCGCAGGTCCTCGACCGCCTCCAGGGTGACCGCGGCGGTGAGGTCCTGACCGCCGTCGAGACGCACCTTCACGGTCGCCATCACCTCACCGGCGGTGACCGCGACCACGGTGCCGGGGATCTGGTTGCGGATGCTCAGGCTCATGGAGGGCCACCTCGCAGATGGGGAAAAAGATGATGTGTCATGACGTGTGACGGCTGTGGCTCCACAAGTTAGCGGTTCCACGGCGGCTCCCGAATCCCGTTGCCGCAGGTGTCGTGGCTGGTTAGGTTCGGGCCATGGCTGATGACGAACCCACCCGTGCCGCGCGCCTGCTCGACGCCCAGGCCAAGGCCGCCCTGCTGTTCGCGGAGATCGAGGAGCGCGGCCTCGTCGCCGCCGGGGAGCGGGAGCGGGCGGTGAGCGACCGGGTCCGTGATCTGGCGAACGAGATGTTCGGCACCACCCGGCACTGGCACAAGCGGATCGTGCGCTCCGGCCCGAACACCCTGCTGCCGTACAAGGAGAACCCGCCGGACCGGGTGATCGGCGCCGACGACATCGTCTTCGCCGACTTCGGGCCGATCTTCGAGGAGTACGAGGCGGACTTCGGCCGTACCTTCGTCCTCGGCGACGACCCGGTCAAGCGGCGGCTGCGGGCCGCCCTGCCCGAGGTGTTCGCGGCCGGCCGACGCTCCTTCGAGGCCGACCCCCGCATCACCGGTGCCGCGCTGCACGCCGAGGTCGCGCGGCTCGCCCGCGAGGCCGGCTGGGAACTGGGCGGCTGGCACGCCGGACACCTGGTCGGGGAGTTCCCGCACGAGAAGATCGACGGCGCGGACGTCGAGTCGTACATCACCCCCGGCAACGACACCCCCCTGCGCCGCACCGACCGGGCGGGCCGTGCCTGCCACTGGATCCTGGAGATCCACCTGGTCGACCGGGAGCGGGGCTTCGGCGGGTTCCACGAGGAACTGCTCACCCTCTGACGGCTTTTCCGCGCGCGATCACCCTTGGTTACTATGCTGCTCACCCACTTCCGGGAACCGGTCGTGGATCGCACGGTGAACGAGACGGGTGGCCTGGGAAAATGCTGAAAGCGGTCACCGCGACCCGCTACATCACCCCCCTGCGCGAGGGCGGCTCGCTGCCGGGGCTCGTCGAGGGCGACGACTTCGGGACCTACGTCACGAAGTTCACCGGCGCCGGTCAGGGACGCAAGACGCTGGTCGCCGAGGTCGTCTGCGGGGAACTCGCCCGCCGGCTCGGGTTCCGGATGCCCCGGCTGGTCACCGTCGAACTCGACCCGGTGCTGGGGCTCGGCGAACCCGAGCAGCAGGTGCAGGACCTGCTGCGGGCCAGCGGCGGCAGCAACCTCGGCATGGACTTCCTCTCCGGCGCCCTCGGCTTCGACCCGCTCGCCTTCTCCGTGAGCGCCGAGGAGGCCGGGCGGATCGTCTGGTTCGACGCGCTGGTCAACAACGTCGACCGCTCCTGGCGCAACCCCAACCTGCTGGTGCACCGCGGCGACCTGTGGCTCATCGACCACGGCGCCACCATGATCTGGCAGCACAACTGGCAATCCGCGGAGGCCTCCGCAGCCCGCCCGTACGACGCCGCCGACCACGCGCTGAGCGGCTTCGCGCCCGACGTCCGGGCGGCCGCCGCCGACCTGGCGCGGCTGGTCACCGAGGACCTGCTCGCCGAGGTCACCGCCGAGCTCCCGGACGTCTGGCTGGCCGGCGAGCCCGGCTTCGACACGCCCGACGACCTGCGGCGCACCTACGCCCGGCCGCTGCTCGCCCGCGCCGCCGTCATCCATGAGCGCATCACCGGCATCGAGGGGACCACGTGAGCGAGACCCACATCCACATGGCCGGACATGTGGCCGAGCGCCACATCACCCGGGCCGGCCAGGGCGGCGACCGGGACGTCTTCGAGTACGCCCTGCTGCGGGTCGTGCCCCGGGTGGAGCGCGGCGAGTGCATCAACGCGGGCGTGATCGTGTACTGCCGGGCCAAGGCCTACGTCGGTGCCCGCACCCACCTCGACGAGGCCCGGCTGCTGGCCCTGGACCCCGAGGCGGACGTCGCCGGGGTACGGGCCGCGCTCGGGGCCGTGGAAGGGGTCTGCGCGGGCGGCGACGCGGCGGGACACGCGGCCGGTGACGACCCCGGGCGCCGCTTCCGCTGGCTCGTCGCCCCCCGGTCGACGGTCGTGCAGCCCGGACCGGTGCACACCGGTCTCACCCTCGACGCCGCCGCCGAGACGCAACGGTTGCTGGACCTCCTGGTGAGGTAATGGATCACACCGCGCGGTGTGACGTTGACACCGCGTGCCAGGGCTTCTAGCGTCACGTCTGTCGAAGGTACTAAGCGGTCGCTCACCGACCAGGTTCTCTCAAGGGCGAGGAGAAACAGCAATGTCCAGCACTGAGCAGCGGGTGGCCGTCGTCACCGGTGCCGCACGCGGGATCGGCGCCGCCACCGCCGTACGACTGGCCGCCGAGGGTCGGGCGGTCGCCGTGATCGACCTCGACGAGGCCGCCTGCAAGGACACCGTAGAGAAGATCACCGCGGCCGGCGGCAGGGCGGTCGCGGTCGGCGCCGACGTCTCCGACGAGGCCCAGGTCGCCGCGGCGATCGCGCGGGTCGTCGAGGAGCTGGGCGCCCCGACCATCCTGGTCAACAACGCCGGCGTACTCCGCGACAACCTGCTGTTCAAGATGTCCGCGTCCGACTGGGACACCGTCCTGAACGTGCACCTGCGCGGCTCCTTCCTGATGGCCAAGGCCGTCCAGCAGCACATGGTCGAGGCGGGCTGGGGCCGGATCGTCAACCTGTCCTCCTCCTCGGCGCTCGGCAACCGCGGCCAGGCCAACTACTCCGCGGCCAAGGCCGGTCTGCAGGGCTTCACCAAGACCCTCGCCATCGAGCTCGGCAAGTTCGGCATCACCGCCAACGCCGTCGCCCCCGGCTTCATCGCCACCGAGATGACCAAGGCCACCGCCGACCGCGTGAAGATGGGCTTCGAGGAGTTCAAGGCCGCCGCCGCCACCCAGATCCCGGTGCAGCGCGTCGGCGAGCCCGAGGACATCGCCAACGCCATCGCGTTCTTCACGAACGAGGCGGCCGGCTTCGTCTCCGGCCAGGTCCTGTACGTGGCCGGCGGACCGCTCGACTAGGGCCGGCGCACCGAGGCCACCCGGGACTACTGAGGATCTGAGGATCACGGACATGACTGAACTGCCCGAGCTGTCCGGCAAGGTCGCCGTCGTCACCGGCGCCAGCCGTGGCATCGGTTACGGCATCGCCGAGGCGCTGCTCGCCCGCGGCGACCGCGTCGCCATCACCGGACGCAACGAGGACGCCCTCAAGGAGGCCGTCGAGAGCCTCGGTGCCGAGCGGGTCATCGGCATCGCGGGCAAGGCCCACGACGTCGCCCACCAGAGCGAGGTCGTCGAGCGCGCCATGGAGGCCTTCGGCCGCGTCGACTACCTGGTCAACAACGCCGGCACCAACCCGGTGTTCGGCCCGATCGCCGACGTCGACCTGGACGTCGCCCGCAAGGTGTTCGAGACCAACGTGGTCTCGGCCCTCGGCTTCGCCCAGAAGACCTGGCACGCCTGGCAGAAGGACAACGGCGGCGCCATCGTCAACATCGCCTCCGTCGCCGGGCTCTCGGCCTCGCCGTTCATCGGGGCCTACGGCATCAGCAAGGCCGCGATGATCAACCTGACCCAGCAGCTGGCGCACGAGTTCGCGCCGGGCGTGCGGGTCAACGCGATCGCCCCCGCCGTCGTCAAGACCAAGTTCGCGCAGGCCCTGTACGAGGGGCGGGAGGCGGAGGCCGCCGCGGGCTACCCGCTGGGGCGGCTCGGCGTGCCCGCCGACATCGGCGGCGCCGCCGCGTTCCTCACCTCGGAGCAGTCCGACTGGATCACCGGCCAGACGCTCGTCGTCGACGGCGGCATCTTCCTCAACGCCGGCGTCGCCTGACCGCGCCTCAGCCCGTCCGGTCCGCCCGGGCGTCGTCTTCGTCACAGACATTTCGCCACAGGAGCGACGGAAGCGACGCCCGGGCGGCTGTGCGACATCCGCACGGCGAACTGACAACGTCGTCATAGCACATTCGATCAACGCCCTTGTTTCCGGGGTGGTTCACGGCGCGCAACGCTGCGGTATGGTCTGCCGCCGACCCCTGGTACGGCGGATCGAGGAGCGTGCGCGTGTTCAACCGGAACAGAGGCCTGCGAAGAGCCGCCGCGGTCGCGTCCATGTCCCTGGTGGCCGGGTGCGGCGTCTTCGCCGGCAGCAGCGCGGCCGGCAGCGGGCCGATCGTCGTCGGTACGACCAGCGCTCCCAGCACGCTCGACCCGGCCGGATCGTGGGACGGCTCCTGGGAGCTGTTCCGGAACATCTACCAGACGCTGCTCGCCTACCCCGACGGTGCCACCACCCCGCAGCCCGACGCCGCCCGCAGCTGCGGTTTCACGGACTCCGGCAACCGCACCTACCGCTGTGAACTGCGCCCGGGCATGAAGTTCGCCGACGGCGACCGCCTCGACGCGGCCGCGGTCAAGTACTCGATCGACAGGATCCGGTCCATCAACGCGCCCAGCGGTCCGGCCGGACTGCTCGGCAGCCTCGACCGGGTGCAGACGGTCGGCGACCGGGAGGTGGTCTTCCACCTCGGCAAGCCCGACGCCACCTTCCCGTTCGTGCTCGCCACCCCCGCCATGTCCATCGTCGACCCCGACGACTACCCCGCGCACTCCCTGCGCAAGGACGACTCGGTACACGGTTCCGGGCCGTACACCCTCAAGTCGTACGAGGACCAGAAGCGGGCCGAGCTGGTCCGCAACGACAACTACCAGGGCTTCGCGGACCGGCAGAACGACGCGGTGACCATCCGCTACTTCCAGGACTCCGCCAGCATGGTCAAGGCCCTGCGCTCCGGGGACATCGACGTCACCTACCGCGGTCTCGCCGCCTCGGACATCGTCGCCCTGGAGGCGCACACCTCCACCGACCTGCAACTGGTCGACGGCGCCGGCACCGACATCAGCTACCTGGTCTTCAACCCCAAGGACCCGTGGGCCAAGATCCCGGCCGTGCGCAAGGCCGTCGCCCAGCTCGTGGACCGCGCCGCGATCGCCCACACCGTCTACAAGGACACCGTCGACCCGCTGTACTCCATGGTCCCGGCCGGTCTGACCGGCCACACCACCGGCTTCTTCGACGACTACGGCGACCCCAGCACCTCCAAGGCCCACAAGATCCTCGCCGACGCCGGCATCACCCGGAAGGTCCCGCTCACCCTCTGGTACACCACCGACCGCTACGGCTCCGAGACCGCCCGGATGTTCCAGGAGCTCAAGCAGCAGCTGGACGACTCCGGCCTGTTCACCATCACCCTCAGGAGCCGGCCCTGGAAGACCTATGTCGTCGGTTACGAGAAGGGCGAGTACCCGGTGTTCGGACGCGGCTGGTTCCCGGACTTCCCCGACGCCGACAACTTCATCGCGCCCTTCGTCGGCGAGCAGAACGCCCTCGGCACGCCGTACCCGTCACCGGTGATCACCGGCAGGCTGCTGCCCGACTCGCGGGGCGAGAGCGACCGGGCGGCGGTCGTCAAGGACTTCCAGCAGGCCCAGCAGATCCTGGTCAACGACGCCCGGCTGATCCCGCTGTGGCAGGGCCGCCAGTACGTCGCGGCGAGCGACGACATCTCCGGCGGTGAACAGGCGCTCGACCCGTCGACGATCATGATGATGTGGGAGCTGCACCGCAAGACCAGCTGGTGAACCGGCCGGCGGCACGGGTTGTCAGTGGTCGGCTGTAGGTTCTTTGGCATCGGCAGGAACCGCAAGTGACCGCAATTCGTGAGGACGTTGACGTGACCGACATCGCCATGCTGCCCGAGTCCTGGCGCGGGGTTCTGGGTGACGAGCTGCAGCAGCCCTATTTCAAGGAGCTGACCGAGTTCGTCGAGGAGGAGCGGGCGAACGGTCCCGTCTACCCGCCCCGTGAGGAGGTCTTCGCCGCGCTGGACGCGACGCCGTACGACCAGGTCAAGGTACTGATCCTCGGCCAGGACCCGTATCACGGCGAGGGCCAGGGCCACGGCCTGTGCTTCTCCGTCCGCCCCGGCGTGCGGACTCCGCCGTCGCTGCGGAACATCTACAAGGAGATGAAGGAGGAGCTGGGCCTGGAGGTCCCGGACAACGGCTACCTGATGCCGTGGGCCCGGCAGGGCGTGCTGCTGCTCAACGCGGTGCTCACGGTCCGCGCCGGTGAGGCCAACTCGCACAAGAACAAGGGCTGGGAGAAGTTCACGGACGCGGTGATCCGCGCGGTCGCCGACCGGCCCGACCCGGCGGTCTTCGTCCTCTGGGGAGGCTACGCCCAGAAGAAGCTCCGGCTGATCGACGAGAGCCGGCACGTCGTGATCCAGGGCGCCCACCCGTCCCCGCTGTCCGCGAAGAAGTTCTTCGGCTCCCGTCCGTTCACCCAGATCAACGAGGCGGTCGCGGCACAGGGGCACGAGCCGATCGACTGGCGGATCCCGAACCTGGGCTGACGGGGCGGGCCGGAGGCGACCGTCCGGCACTCGGTGGGGACACGGCGGGCCGGGTGCCGATGAGCCCGGGGAAGCCGCCGGGGGCGGTTAGCGTCGGGAGAGACGGTCGAGGAGTGCGGAGGGCGCCGTGACGGACCGACAGGAGCAGACGGCACCGGATGCCGTACTCACGCGGATCGGGCAGGTCGTGATGCTGCACCACGCCGGTGACCGTGAGGAGGCCCGCGGACGCCTGCTCGACCTGTGGGCGGAGATCGGCGAACACGGCGACCCGCTGCACCGCTGCACCCTCGCCCACTACCTGGCCGACACCCAGGACGACCCCGCCGACGAACTCGCCTGGGACCTGCGGGCGCTGTCCGCGGCGGACGAGGCGAGGGAGGCGCGGGAGGTGAGGGGAGCGAGCGAGGGGGACGCCGGGAAGGAGCGGGCCGAAGCAGCCGAGGTGCGCGGTTTCTACCCGTCCCTGCATCTCAACCTCGCCGCCGACTACGTCAAGCTCGGCCGCACCGAGGCCGCCCGCACCCACCTGCGCCGGGCCCGCGGCGCGGCCGCCGCTCTCGCCGACGACGGTTACGGCGACGGCGTCCGGGCCGCCATCAGCCGCCTGGAACTGCGCCTCGGCGACGACGGCCCGGACGCCGACTCCTCCTGGGCACCCCCGCGGCAACGCCCGAGCTAGGGACGCAGGCCGCCGCGGGGGCCGGTCGGGGCGGGTCTCAGTGCCCGTACGTCTGTTCGCAGATCCTGGCCTGCGGGCTGTCCGCGCGCCAGCCGCCGTACTGCTTGCCGAGGGCGCACACGTCCGGGGCCTTCGGCGCGGACCGGGTGACGTCCGGGATGTCGACATGTGGACTCCGCGTCCGGTGCGGACGCGGCGCCGAGGGGGAGCGAGGATGCTCGGCGGCCGCGTGCGGGAGCGGCGTCCGGTGGTGGGGCTCGGCGGGAGGGGACGGGGCGTCGTGCGGGGCCGCGGACGGGGGACGGTCGCGGGTCCGGCGCGGGCCGACCAGCTCCAACGCCTCCTTGGCCGGGGCCTGCACCACCTTCGGCTCGGTGCTGCCGTCCGGGCGGGGCACCGACGGCAGCGAGGGCGCCGTACCCGGTGGCGGACCGGGCGCGGCCGGACGCTGCACCGTCACACAGCCGGACAGGGCCGAGACGGTCACGGTGACCAGGAGCGCTGCGGTCGTCGTCGTTCGATGCACGCGGGCAACTCTGCTGGCTCGGAGCGGGAGTTGACACCGCCGACGGGCGTCCGGTGCCCCGCACGGGTGATCTCGTGCCCCGTACGGGGGACGGGTGGCCGCGAGGCTGACGTCAGTCGCCGGTCGCGCCGTCGATCCGCTCCCGGATCAGGTCGGCGTGACCGTTGTGCCGGGCGTACTCCTCGATCATGTGGGTGTGGATCCAGCGCAGGCTGATGTACTTGCCGGTACGGCGGTGGCGGCCCTTGGAGAGATCGTCGAGGCCGAAGTCGGCCGCGACGGCCCGGGCGGCCTCGATCTCGGCCTGCCAGGCCGCGTACGCCTCCTGCCAGGTGTCCCCTTCGGTGAGGTGGAACTCCCCGTCGGGATCCTCGTCGCTCCAGTACAACGGCGGAGCCTCCGCCCCCGCGAGCACCCTGCGGTACCAGGACCGCTCCACGTCCGCCATGTGCCGTACCAGCCCCATCAGGGACAGCGGGGACGGCTCCACCGAGGCGGTCCTGAGCTGGGCGTCGGTCAGGCCCTCGCACTTCACCGCGAGGGTCTTCCGGTGGAACTCCAGCCAGCCCTCCAGCATGGTGCGTTCGTCGGCGTCGGTCTCGGGCAAACGGCGTTCGGTCGTCATCCCGGCATCCTCTCCGAGTCCGCCCGGTCCCACCACGGATTATCGGCCCGTATGCTTCCGCACAGACATGCGTGGGCATCCGCGCGGGCACACGCCGGAGGAGCGTCAGTGAAGGTCGGCTGCATCGGACTCGGTGACATCGCGCAGAAGGCGTACCTGCCGGTGCTGGGCACGCGCCCGGGGCTCGAACTGCACCTCCAGACCCGCTCCCCCGCCACCCTCGACCGGGTCGCCGACACCCTCCACCTGCCGGCCGCCCGGCGGCACGCGACCCTGGACGACCTCCTCGCCCAGGACCTGGACGCCGCCTTCGTGCACGCGCCGACGGGCGCCCACCCCGAGATCGTCACCCGGCTCCTGGAGGCGGGCGTACCGACGTACGTCGACAAGCCGCTGGCGTACCGGTTCGCCGACTCCGAGCGGCTGGTGACGCTCGCCGAGGAGCGGGACGTGTCGCTGTTCGTCGGCTTCAACCGGCGCCACGCCCCCGGCTACGTGCAGTGCGCCGACCACCCCCGCGAGCTGATCCTGATGCAGAAGAACCGGGTCGGGCTGCCCGAGGAACCCCGCACGATGATCCTCGACGACTTCATCCACGTCGTCGACACCCTGCGCTTCCTCGCCCCCGGGCCGGTCGACGACGTCACCGTCCGCGCCCGGGTCGCCGACGGACTGCTCCACCACGTGGTCCTGCAGCTGTCCGGGGACGGCTTCACCGCCCTCGGCGTGATGAACCGGCTCAGCGGCTCGGCGGAGGAGATCCTCGAGGTCTCCGGGCAGGACACCAAACGCCAGGTCCTCAACCTCGCCGAGGTGATCGACCACAAGGGGCAGCCCTCGGTCCGGCGGCGCGGCGACTGGGTGCCGGTCTCCCGTCAGCGCGGCATCGAACAGGCCGTGTTCGCCTTCCTCGACGCCGTCCGGGCCGGGAAGGTGCTCAGCGCCCGGGACGCACTGGCGACTCACGAACTGTGCGAGCGGGTGGTACGAGAGGTTCGGCGGCACCCCGGCGCAGCCTGACCGCCCGCACCCCCTCGCTCAGGCAGAACCCGGCGAGCACCAGCAGCGCACCGTCCACCGCCCAGTCGCCGAACCGCACGAACGGGGTGACACCGTGCGCGACCGGCACCTGGTAGACCCGGGCCTCGCTCGCGTCCGTGCCCAGCCACGGGCCCAGGCGCGCACCGTCCGGGCCGTACACGGCGGACACCCCGGTGAGCGTGGCGTGGACCATCGTCCGGCCGGTCTCGGCGGCTCGCAGGGCGCCCAGTGAGGCGTGCTGCCCGGGGGCCCAGCTCTGCTGGAACGAGGAGGTCGAGGACTGGCCTATCAGCACCTCGGCGCCGTCCTGCGCGAGATGCCGGCTCATGTCGGGGAACGCCGTCTCGAAGCAGACCATCGGGCCGACGCGCAGCCCGTGGCCGACGTTCATCACCACCTGCTCGGTACCGCGCCGCCGGTCCTCACCGGCCGCCTTGCCCACCGAGGTGGCCCAGCCGAGCAGCGAGCGGGCCGGTATGTACTCCCCGAAAGGCACCAGCCGCATCTTGTCGTACCGCTCGCCGGTCGGCCCGTCGGCGCCCACCAGGAGGGAACTCTTGTAGATGCCGGGCCGGTCCGAGCGCCGGGCGTCGACGTTGACCAGGATGTCGGCACCGGTCAGCCGGGACAGGGCGGCGATCCGGCGCGCGAGGTCGGGCCGGTCGCCGAGGTCGAAGCCGACGCTGCTCTCGCCCCACACGATCAGGTCGGGGTGCTGCCCCGCCAGCTGCCGCGTCAACTGCTCCTCTCGGTCGAAGCGCCGGTCGCCACTGTCGGAGCCGTCGACGATGCCGGGCTGGACGACGGCGATCCGCACGTGTCCGTCGACGTCGGGGCGCGGTGACCACACCCAGGCGGCGGACGTCGCGGCGGCCGTGGCCACCAGCGAGGCGACCGCCGGCACCCGGGCCTCGCGTACCGAGACGAGCACGGCGACGGCCACGTTCACGGCCACCACCAGGAAGCTCAGCAGCCACACCCCGCCCACGGAGGCCAGCCGCAGCGCCGGGGACACCTGCCACTGGGTCGCGCCGAGCATGCCCCACGGCCCGCCCAGCCCCTGCCAGGACCGCACCAGCTCCACCATCAGCCAGCCCGACGGCAGCACCAGCACCGCTGCCGCCGCCCGCCCCGGCGACGGCACCCCACCCAGCAGCCGGCGCGTCAGCCAGCCCCAGGGTGCCCAGAACACGCTCAGCAGCCCGGCGATCAGGAAGATGAAGACGTGCAGACTCGGCAGCAGCCAGTGGTGCACGGCCACCATGAACCCGAAGCCCCCGCACCAGCCGTCGTACGCCGCGCGCCGCCCGGTCGGCGCCGAGCGGGCCAGCAGCAGCCACGGGACCAGCGCGACATAGGCGAACCACCACAACGACGGTGCCGGAAAGGCCAGCACGGGCAGCGCGCCCGCGAACGCTCCGACACAGGAACGCCGCCACGGGGAGGTGAGCCAGCGTTCTACGGTCCTCATGCGTCGCCTCCAGCCTGCGGGTCCTTCCAGTGTGCGGGACCGGCCGGGAGCTCCGACAGGGGGCATGGACGCGGGCTCAGCCGGGCACGGCCGCCGGGCGCGGGCCGGGCAGGGCGCGCCACCGTTCCTCGACGACCACCGTCCGCAGCCGCCAGCCCTCGCCGGTGCGCAGGAACGCGAAGGAATAGCGGCCGCCGCACACGAAGTCCGGGGCGGTGGCCGCCCCTTCGCCACCGTCGCCACCGGCGAACCGCATCGGGTTCACGTAGTCGGCCTGGACCTGGGCGGTGTCACCGGTGTCGTGCTCCAGGGTCCCGAAGCGCACCCGGCGGTTGACGATCAGATGCTGCCGCATCGAGAAGAGGGCCAAATTCTCCGAGAGCCACCCGGCGACCTGTCCCGCGCCCCCCTCGATCCCTCCGGCGGAGCGGTAGTCGGCCCGCCCGTCCGCGGTGAACAGGGCCAGGTACGCCGCCCAGTCGCCGTCGTCGACGGCGACCGCGTACGCGGTGACCACCTCGTCCACGGCCAGCCGGTCCATCACGGTCGCGAGCTCCACGCGCTGCGTCATCGGCTCAGTGTTGGGCACGGACCGCACCCAGCCAAGGGGCGGGAGCGATATTCCGTGCCGTTCGTGCCGGTACGACCGCGGGTCGTAGGATCGCTGCCTGATCGTTCTGAGGAGGCTCGTATGGCACGTCCCGTCACGGTGGTCACCGGTGGCAGCCGCGGTATCGGTGCCGCGACCTGTCTGCGGCTCGCGGCGGACGGGCACGATGTCGTGATCGGCTACGTACGGGACGCGGACGCCGCCGCGACGGTCGCCGAGGGGGTGGCGAAGGCCGGGGCGCGCTGCGCCGTCGTACAGGTGGACACGGCGGTGGAGGCGGATGTGGAGCGGCTGTTCGACACCGCGGAGCGGGAGCTGGGGGCCGTCACCGGGCTGGTCAACAACGCCGGTGTGACGGGGCCGTTGGGGCGGCTGGCGGATGCCGGTACCGCGGATCTGCGCAGGGTCGTCGAGGTCAACCTGCTGGGGACGCTGCTGTGTGCGCGGCGGGCGGCCCGGGAGATGGCCCGGCGGGGCAGTGGGGCGATCGTGAACGTGTCCTCCGGGGCCGCCACCCTCGGCAGCCCCGGCGAGTTCGTCCACTATGCGGCGACGAAGGCGGCCGTCGACGCCCTGACGGTGGGCCTCGCCAAGGAACTCGGCCCGGACGGGGTGCGGGTCAACGCCGTCGCGCCCGGCGCCGTCGACACCGAGATGCACGCGGCGATGGGCGACCCCGACCGGGCCCGGCGGATCGGCGCCGGCGTGCCGTTGGGACGGGTGGGGCTGCCGGAGGAGATCGCCGCCGCCATCGCCTGGCTGCTGTCGCCGGAGGCCTCCTACACGACCGGCACGGTCCTGCGGGTGGCCGGCGGGCGGTGAGCGCCGGCCCTCAGGCCGCCTCGATGATCTGCCCGCGGATCGCCGCGGCCCACTCGACCACCAGCAGCTCGTACTCCGACCGCTCCTGCGCCGACAACGATCCACGCGCACGCAGCCACAGCGCCCGGATGTGCTCGTTGACCTCGGCAGCAGACCGCACGGAACCAGGGGTTCGGGAATCGGGGGACATGAGCAACAGCGTAGGGGCAGGACCTGACCGTGCGCTACCGGACGGCTACGAGGACCGTATGGGGTTGGTCACGGGCGGCACGGCGTACCGGCGGCCGGGCCTCGGCATGTGCCCGGCGGATGGGCGCACCGTGGACCGGCCGTGATCCCTGGGGCGGCACTTTGCCCTCGCCGGAGCCGGTACGCCCGCACCGGACCGCAGGGAACGGGCGGGTGCCGAGGGTTGGCCGAGATGAGCCGCCACACCGTGCGCGGGACGGAGACGCGCCTTCGGCGTGTCGCCGTGCCGTCGCGAGCGCGGTGGCGACCCCGATCCCGCACCGGGTCGACGGCGTTCGTGACGGCGGGTCACGTCGCCTGGAGGGTGGCGGCGAGGAGTGCGAGTTTCTCCGCGCTGTCGCTGCCCGGTTCCGGATGGTGGACGACGAGCGTCTGGCCCGCCGCGCCCGCGACACCCAGCCGTTCCCGGTTCAGCCGGAGGCGCCCGACCTGCGGGTGGTCGAGGTGCTTGGCCGCGCCCTCGCAGCCGGCCACGTCGTGGCGGGCCCAGAGCCGGCTGAACCGCGGGCTGGCCAGGGACAGTTCGCCGACGAGTTCGATCACGCCGAGGTCGTCGACGTCGGCGCCGACGGACCGGCGGAATCCGGCGACCATGCCGGCCCCGGCGTTCTCCCAGTCCGGGTGCAGGGCTTGTTCGGCGGGGTCGAGGAAGGTGTCCCGGAGCCGGTTGGCGCCGACCGTGAGGCGGGGCGACAGGGCGGTCGCGAGGGCGTTGACGGCCAGCACGTCGAACCGGCGGCCCTCCACGTACGCGGGGAGCGGGAGGGCGGCGACGAGCTGCACGATGCCGGGCGGCACGGTCTCCTTCCGGGCCCGGCGCCGACGCCGGCGGGGCGCCGCGGAACCGAGACCGAGCAGGTACGCCGTGGCCTCCTCGTCGAGCCGCAGCACCCGGGCGAGGGACTCCAGGACCTGGGCGGAGGGATTGCGGTCGCGGCCCTGCTCCAGGCGCAGGTAGTAGTCGGCGCTGATGCCGGCCAGCATCGCGACCTCCTCGCGGCGCAGTCCGGGCACCCGCCGCACGCCGAGCACGGGGATGCCGACCTGCTCGGGCGTGACCAGCTCGCGCCGGGCCCGCACATACGCGCCCAGCAGGTTCGGTTCGTCGGTCATCCCCTCACCGTAAGGCGGGCCGCCCCGCCCGTGCCTGGTCCTGCCACCCCCAGGATCGCCGGGGCTCTGCCTCGGCCGGCGCCGTGCCGGAAGCGTGCCGGGTGACAGCCGAGGGAACGGTCCGAGGAGGACGACATGGCGACGTATCTGCTGGTGCACGGTGCCTGGCACGGCGGGGAGTGCTGGGAGCGGGTGGTGCCGTTGCTGACGGCGGCCGGACACCGGGTGTACGCGCCCTCGCTGACCGGCCTCGGGGACAAGGCGGGGCTGCTGGGTCCCCACGTCGGCCTGGACACCCACGTCGACGACGTCGTCGGGCTGATCGAGGACGAGGGGCTCACCGATGTCGTACTGGTGGGACACAGTTACGCGGGGCTGGTCGTCTCGTCCGTCGTCGACCGGATCCCGGAGCGGATCGGTCACCTCGTCCATCTCGACGCGATGGTCCCGGAGCACGGCGAGACCGCTGCCGACATCCAGCCGGCGACCCGGGGCATGATCGACCGCGCGCTGGCGTCCGACAGCGGCTGGCGCGTCCCGCCGCTGCCCGAACTGCCGCCGCCGTACGGTCTGTTCGGGGTCACCGAGGCGGCGGACCTGGCCTGGCTGCGTGCGATGCTGTCCGACATGCCGGTGCGCTGCTTCCAGCAGCCGGTGCGGCTGGACAACCCGGCCGGGCACCGGGTCCCCCGCACCCACGTCCATTGCGTCGGCGCCGTACCGCCGGGCATCGTCCGCCGCCCGGTCCCGGCGGGCCGGCCGGTGTGGGAACTCCACACCGGCCACGACTGCATGATCACCATGCCCGCCGAACTCACCGAACTCCTGCTCAAGGTGGGCTGACGGGGCGGGAAACCCGCTCGGCCCGGGCGGCGCAACACGCCCTAGGCTCCGGGTATGACGGACGAGGACGAGCGGGCGGTGCGGGCGGCGATCGACGGGGAGCTACGACTGCTCGACCCGGCGGTGCGGGCCGATCCGGCCCACGTCCTGGAGCTGCTCGACCCGGAGTTCACCGAGGTGGGGGCGTCCGGCCGGCGCTGGGACGCCACCTCCATTCTGACGGTGACCAGCGGCGGATCGGTGTCCCCCGGCTCGCCGGTCGAGGTCACCGACATGTCGGGGACGGTCCTGGCCCCGGGCGTCGTGCTGCTGCGGTACTTCGGCGACAACCAGGGGCGGCGCGTCTGGCGCAGCTCCGTGTGGCGGCTCACCGCGACGGGCTGGCGGCTGTACTACCACCAGGGCACCCCGGCCGCCGCCTGACGAGAGCCGCGCCTGCCCGGCGGCCGCCCCCGTCTCAGCTCGCCGATTCCGCCGCGTGTGGGCTGAGGACGTCCGCCGAGACCAGGGCGATGATGACGACGCCCAGGGCGATGCGGTACCAGACGAACGGCATGAAGCTCTTGTTGGAGATCCACTTCATGAACCACGCGATCACCGCGTACCCGGACGCGAACGCGATCGCCGTCGCGAACAGGGTCGGCCCCCAGGCCACCTCGCCCCCGCCCACCGAGTCCTTCACCTCGAAGACGCCGGAGGCCAGTACCGCGGGGATGGCGAGCAGGAAGGAGTACCGGGCCGCCGCCTCCCGCCGGTAGCCCATGAACAGGCCGCCGCTGATGGTGGCTCCGGAGCGGGAGACGCCGGGGATCAGGGCACAGGCCTGGCAGAGGCCGAAGATCAGGCCGTCCTTGACCCCGAGGTCCTCCAGGGTCTTGCGCTGTTTCGGCGCCCGGTGCCTGCCGCCGGTCTCGTCGCGGGCGGCGAGCCGGTCGGCGACGCCGATGACGACGCCCACGACGATCAGCATCGTCGCCGTGATCCGCAGGTCGCGGAACGGCCCCTCGATCTGGTCCTTCAGCGTCACACCCAGCAGCCCGATCGGTATCGAGCCGACGATCACCAGCCAGCCCATCTGCGCGTCGTGGTCACGCCGCGTCTCCTTGTCGAACAGCGACCGGAACCAGGCGGCGACGATCCGTCCGATGTCCTTGCGGAAGTAGATCAGCACCGCGGCCTCCGTGCCGATCTGGGTGATCGCCGTGAAGGCCGCACCCGGGTCCTCCCAGCCGGAGAAGGCCGCCGTCAGTCGCAGATGCGCGCTGGAGGAGACGGGCAGGAACTCGGTCAGCCCCTGGACGAGTCCGAGGATCAGCGATTCAAACCAAGACATGAAGGTACGGCGTCCCAGGGGTGAGGAAGGGGCGGACGGGCGCGCGGGGCGCGCGTGATCATGCGTGTGCAACGGCAGCGTAGCGGGCCGGTAAGAAAGTAAGAACACAGGGGGCCGGGAGGTGGGCGGGGGGCGACGCCGACGCGGGGGTGTTGACCGGTCAGGGCACCGCCGCTTACGTTTCCCCAGGAGAAAGCGCTTGCTCCCGCACATCGGGGTGCGTGTGCGGCGCACTCGGGCGGAGGTTCGCGCCCGTCGTCGGTACACGCCCCGAGGAGTGCTGATCACGTCCATGCCCCGCTCGCCCCGCCCCCCAGCCCCCTTCGCCGGCCGGCGCATCCGGGCCGCCGTCATCGGCGCCGGCGCCATCGGGCGCGGTTCGCACCTGCCCGCGCTCGCGCAGCTGGCGGCGGAGGGCGAGACCGAGGTCGTCGCCGCCGTCGACATCGATGCCAGAGCCGTCGAGGCGATGTGTGCCGACGCGGGCATTCCGCACGCCTACACGGAGCTGGACCGGATGCTCGCCGAGCAGCGGCCCGACCTGGTCACCATCGGCACCCCGCCGACCCTGCACCGGGACCAGACCGTCGCCGCGCTGCGGGCCGGTGCCTGGGTGTGGTGCGAGAAGCCGCCCGTCCCGTCCCTCGCCGACTTCGACGCGGTGGAGGCGGAGGAGGGGGCCGACGGGGGGCCGTACGCCTCGATCGTCTTCCAGCACCGGTTCGGCTCCGGCTCCACCCATGTGCGCCGGCTGCTGGCCGAGGGGGCGCTGGGCCGCCCGCTGGTCGCCCACTGCCAGACCACCTGGTACCGGGACACCGCTTACTACGCGGTGCCCTGGCGGGGCCGCTGGGCGACCGAGGGCGGCGGCCCGGCGATGGGTCACGGCATCCACCAGATGGACCTGCTGCTCGACCTGCTCGGGCCCTGGCAGGAGGTGCGCGGGATGGCCGGGCGGCTGGTGCACGACGTGGAGACCGAGGACGTCTCCACCGCGCTGGTGCGGTTCGCGAACGGCGCCCTGGCCACCGTGGTGAACAGCGTGCTCAGTCCCGACGAGACCAGCCGCATCCGGATCGACTGCGAGCGCGCCACCGTCGAGCTGACCCACCTGTACGGCCACAGCAACGCGAACTGGCGCATCACCCCGGCCCCCGGCGTCCGGGCCGAGGAGGCGGCGGCCTGGCAGGACTTCGGCCCCGACGTGCCCAGCTCGCACCTGGCCCAGCTGCGCGAGCTGGTCGCGAGCATGCGCGCGGCACGGCGGCCGCGCAGCAGCGGCGCCGACGGACGCACCAGCCTGGAGCTGATCACCGCGCTGTACAAGTCGGCGTTCACCGACACGACCGTACGTGCGGGCGAGATCCGTCCCGGAGATCCTTATTACACGGCCCTGCACGGCGGCGCCCCGGGCTGGGCGCCGGTCGAGCACGAGGAGGTGTCCGCGTGAGCGGCGAGCTGCGGATCACGCACACGCATGGTGACCGGGTCACCGTGACCGAGCCGGTGACCGGGGTGCAGCTCTTCGCGTACGTCTACCGGCCCGAGGCGGCCTGGGAGGCCCCGCGGCCCTACCTGCACCCGCTGCGCACCCTCGCCGGGGACGTCGTCACCGACTACCGCCCCAACGACCACCGCTGGCACAAGGGCCTCTCCCTGACCTCCTCGCACCTTTCCGGCGCGAACCTGTGGGGCGGCAACTCCTACGTCCACGGGCAGGGTTACCTCGCCCTCCCGGAACGGGTCGGCTCGATGCGGCACGTCGGCTTCGACGAGCTGTCGTCCGACGGCGGCCGGCTCGTCATCGCGGAGCGGCTGACCTGGCATCCCCACGACGGGACGCTGTGGGCGCAGGAACGGCGGCGGATCGAGGTCCATGACGTCGACGCCGACTCCGGCTCCTGGGCGCTCACCTGGAGCAGCGCGATCACCAACCGCCGCGACGAGCCCCTGCTGTTCGGCAGCCCGACCACCGCGGGGCGGGAACAGGCGGGCTACACCGGCCTGTTCTGGCGCGGCCCGCGGGCCTTCCGGGACGGCCGGATCATCGGCCCGGACGGCGAGGGCCCCGGGCTCATGGGTTCCCAGTCCTCCTGGCTCGCCCTGTCCGGGGAGCACGACGGCACCGACGGCCATGCCACCGTCGTCTTCGCACACGCCCCGGAGAACGACCACTCGGGTGCGGACGGCGCCCATCCGGCGCACTGGTTCGTGCGCAACGACCCGTTCGCCGGCATCGCCCCTTCCTGGGCCTTCCACGACGAACTCGAACTGGCCCCCGGCGACACCCTGACGCGCCGCTACCGGGTGGTCGTCGCCGACGGTGCCTGGGAGCGCTCGGACATCGCCAAGTACCTGGAGGCGCATCCGTGGTGAGCGGCGGGGAGACCACCTTCACCGGGCTGCCCGGCGGGGTCGCGGTCTCCCGGCTGTGCGTGTACGACTGGCCCGCGGCCGACGGGCTGCGCGGCGGAACTCCCCATCTGCACCTCGCCTGTTCGGAGGCGTACGTCGTCACCGGCGGACGGGGCGCGGTCCAGACGCTCACCACCTCCGGGTACGAGGTCACGCCCCTCGTGCCCGGCACGGTCGCCTGGTTCACGCCCGGCACGATCCACCGCCTCGTCAACGAGGACGACCTGCGCATCACCGTCCTGATGCAGAACAGCGGTCTCCCGGAGGCCGGGGACGCGGTGCTGACGCTGCCGCCGGAGTACCTCACCGACCCGGCGACCTACGCGGCGGCGACCACCGTCCCGGCCGACGCGCCGGAGGCCGAGCGGGAGCGGATCGCCCGCGCCCGCCGTGACCTGGCCCTGGAGGGGTACCGGGCGCTGCGCGCGGCCGCCGGCCCGGAGCCGCTGGCCGCCTTCCACCGGGCCGCCGCCGCACTGGTACGGCCCCGGATCGCCGAGTGGCGCGAGCGCTGGCGGCGCGGGGCGCAGGCCGCCGCCGCGGCCACGGGGGACCAGCTCGACCGGCTCGCACGGGGCGACGCGGGCCACCTCTCCGATGCCGTCGTGCAGGCGGAACAGCCCTGCGAACAGGGACGGTTCGGCATGTGCGGCCGGCTCGACGTGTACCGGCAGGTGCGTTAGCGAACGGCTCAGGTCGCCGCGGGTCCCGCCACCGTCCACCCCGGGGCCTGCGGGTGGGCCGTCAGGTTCTCGTGGCGTACCGGGTCGCCGCAGGCCGCGCAGACGACGACCGGGGTCAGGTCCTTGCCGCAGCTGTGCTCGATCACCATGGGGCGGTTGCCCTCCGGGTGGAGGTGGCGGTCGCCCCAGGCCATCAGGGTCATCAGGACGGGGTGCAGTTCCAGGCCGGCAGGTGTGGCCCGGTACTCGAAGCGCTGCGGGCGCTCGCTGTAGACGCGCTTGGTGAGGATCCCCGCGTCGACCAGGCGGCGCAGCCGGGTGGCCAGGATGTCGCGCGGGGCGCCGATGTTGCGGACCAGCTGGTCGAAGCGGCCGTTGCCCAGGAGCACCTCGCGCAGGACCAGCAGGGAGTACTTCTCGCCGACGAGCGCCAGGGTGTCGGCGATCGAACACGGGCGGGGGTCCTTGGGGGTGGCCATGCACGCCAGTGTAGAGGCACTCCACGGGAGGGTTTGATTTTCCAACTCTCAGCGTTATGGTGAGTTCGGATCTCCTACTCACCGGTAATCGGCCCTGGCAATCGAGGTTCCCTGATGCGTGACGCAGTCATCGTCGAAGCCGTACGCACACCCGTCGGCAAGGGCAAGCCGAACGGCTCCCTGGCCCACGTCCACCCTGTGGAACTCCTGGCCCACACCCTGCGCACCCTGGTCGAGCGTTCGGGGGTCGACCCCGCCCTCATCGACGACGTGATCGGCGGCACCGTCGACCAGGTCGGCGAGCAGGCCATGAACACCACCCGGTACGCCGTCCTCTCGGCGGGCTTCCCGGAGACGGTCCCCGCGACCACCGTCGACCGCCAGTGCGGGTCCTCCCAGCAGGCGGTGCACTTCGCCGCGCAGGGTGTCATGTCCGGCGCCTACGACATCGTGGTGGCCTGCGGCGTGGAGTCGATGAGCCGGGTGCCGATGTGGTCCAACGTGCCGCCCGGCAAGGACCCCTTCGGGCCCGGGGTCGCCGCGCGCTACCCGGAGGGGCTGGTCCCGCAGGGCATCAGCGCCGAGCTCATCGCCGCCAAGTGGTCCATCGGGCGCGCCGAGATGGACGCGTTCGCGGTCTCCTCGCACGCGAAGGCGGCGGCCGCGTGGGAGGCCGGGCTGTTCGACGCCGAGGTGGCGCCGCTGGCGGGGGTGGGCCGTGACGAGTCCGTACGGCCCGGCACCACCGCGGAGGTCCTCGCCGGGCTCAAGCCCGCCTACTACGACCCCGCCTTCGCCGAGCGCTTCCCGGCCATCGAGTGGAACGTCACGGCGGGCAACGCGAGTCCGATCAACGACGGGGCGTCCGCCGTGCTCGTCATGGCGGGGGAGACCGCGCAGCGGCTCGGGCTGCGGCCGCTGGCCCGGCTGCACGCGTTCGCCGTGACCGGCTCCGACCCCCTGCTGATGCTGACCGGCGTGATCCCGGCGACCGAGAAGGTGCTGCGCAGGGCCGGGCTGGGGCTCGGGGACATCGACCTCTTCGAGGTGAACGAGGCCTTCTCCAGCGTGGTGCTCGCCTGGCGGCAGGAGACCGGTGCCGATCTGGCCAAGGTGAACGTGCACGGCGGGGCCATCGCCCTGGGGCATCCGCTGGGGGCGAGCGGGACCCGGCTGACCACGACGCTGGTGCACGCGATGCGGGAGCGCGGCGCTCGCTTCGGACTGCAGACGATGTGTGAGGCGGGCGGGCTGGCGAACGCGATGATCCTGGAGGGGGTGCGTTAGGCCCGGGTGTCAAGTCCCGAATTCGAGTCACGTGACCGGGGAGGGGCGGTAATGCCCCAATGGAGGCATGAGGTCGCACGGAAACGGCGGCCACCCACTCGCCTCACTCAAGGAGCACTCCCATGTCGCGTTTCACCCGTATCGCCGTCCTGACCGCTTCGACCGCGCTGGCCGCGGGCGGGGCACTGATCCCCACCAGCGCGTTCGCCGCCCCGGCGCACACCGGCGCCATGACCATGGCCCCCAGCCATCACCACCACGGAGGCGGGGGCGGGGGCGCGGTCACCAATGTCCCGGTCTTCAACAACGGGAACGGCGGGGGCGCGGTCACCAATGTCCCGGTCTTCAACAACGGCAACGGCGGGGGCGCGGTCACCAATGTCCCGGTCTTCAACAACGGCAACGGCGGGGGCGCGGTCACCAATGTCCCCGTTTTCAACAACGGCAACGGCGGGGGCGCGGTCACCAACGTGCCGGTCTTCAACAACTGAGCGGCGTCGTGCGGCCGAGCGGGGCATCTTCTCGGCCGCACCTCGCTCTGTCAAGCCCGGAATTTCCGGAGCATGACCTGGGCCGCCCGTCCGGGCCCAATGGAAACACAAGCCCTCATTCGCTCATTTCCCGTTGAAGGAGAATCCCCATGACCCGCACGCGTACCCGACGTCTGGCGATGTTCACCGCGACGACCGCCCTGGCCGCCGGCGGGGTGCTGCTGCCGACGAGCGCGTTCGCCGCCCCGGCGCACTCGGGCGGCGGCGGTCACTACGGCTACAGCCGCTCCGGCGGCCACAGCCACTACGGCGGCTACGGCGACTCCGGTCACTCCGGCCACTGCGGCGGCAGCGGGCGCCAGGATGGCGGCAGTGGGAGCGGTCAGGGGGGCGGCCCCGTCATCATCTTCAACAACAACATTCCGATTTTCAACAACATCGGCGTCGCCCCGGCCGGAAGCACCTCCGCCAACGGGACCCAGTGAGCGGTACGGACCTCGCGCGGACGGCGGAAGCCGTCCGCCTACCGCGTGCCGCGCAGGTGGTGGCGCTTCCGCCAGGCGACCACACCGCCCGCCAGCGCCGGGACGACGATGGCCGCCACCGAGATCAGGAACACCGGGGACGTCGGGGTGGAGGCGCGGGCGCCCGCCACCACGTAGGCGGCCACGTTCGGGACCGAGCCGAGGGCCGTTGCCAGCAGGAACGGGGCGTACCGCATGCGGGAGACGGCCGCGGCGTAGTTCGCGGCCCAGAACGGGACCCCGGGGAACAGGCGCACCGCCAGCATCGAACGGAAGCCGTGTCTGCTGAACTGGTTGTCCGCCGCCTTCAGCAGGCGACCGCGCAGCAGCGGACGCAGGGCGTCCTGGCCGAGCATCCGGCCGAGCGCGAAGGAGATCCACGCGCCGAGGACCGTGCCGGCCATGGCGGCGCCCATGCCCAGGGCCGAGCCGAAGAGCGCGCCGGCCGCGAGGTTCAGGAAGGGCCGGGGCACGAACGCCACGGTGACCAGGCCGTACGCCACGATGAAGATCACCAGGGCGGTGCCGCCCCGGGCCTGTGGCGGCCAGCCGTGGGTGAGGAGTTTCTGCGGCTCGAAGAGCAGCACCGACGCCCCGCCCGCCGCGAGCAGGGCGACCAGCAGGGAGAGCCGGGACCATGGCGAGAACAGCACTCTCGTGCAGCGGGTCGTGAAGCCCGGCGGAGGAACGGCGACGGCGACGGCGAGCTCCGTGGCGGTGGCCCGGGGAGGGGCGGTGGCGGTGCCAGAGCGGTTGGCATCGAGCATCAGGCGACCCTAGCCGACGCGCGTGTGAGATCGCCGTACGGCCGCCGTCCGTTGGGCGGACCGGGGGCGCGGAAAACCGTTCGACGTGCGGCGACGCATCGGCAATGATCTGCGTCATGTTCCGGTACGCCTTCCTCGTCGCGGCGTCCGCAGTCGCGGACGCGCCGAAGGCTGCCGTCCTGTACCTCACGGCCGCTGCCGACGGCGCCCGAAGCTGACCCTCCCCGGAACGTCCGGCGGACCCCGCAGGGGGAGGGTCGGCGAGTTCTCCGGGGTCCCCGCGTCTCGCGTCCGACGAGACGTCTCTCCGTACCGAAGAGGCTTCGAGGTACAGCCATGCCCAAGACGGCGTACGTCCGCACCAAACCGCATCTCAACATCGGCACGATGGGCCATGTCGACCACGGCAAGACCACCCTGACCGCCGCCATCACCAAGGTCCTCGCCGAGCGCGGTACCGGCACCTTCGTGCCGTTCGACCGCATCGACCGGGCCCCGGAGGAGGCCGCCCGCGGCATCACCATCAACATCGCGCACGTCGAGTACGAGACGGACACCCGGCACTACGCCCACGTGGACATGCCGGGCCATGCTGACTATGTCAAGAACATGGTCACCGGAGCCGCGCAGCTGGACGGGGCGGTCCTCGTCGTCTCCGCGCTCGACGGGATCATGCCGCAGACCGCCGAACACGTGCTGCTCGCCCGGCAGGTGGGCGTGGACCACGTGGTGGTGGCGCTGAACAAGGCGGACTCGGCCGACGAGGAACTGATGGAACTCGTCGAGCTGGAGGTCCGCGAACTGCTCGGCGCGCACGGCTACGGCGGTGACTCGGTGCCCGTCGTGCGCGTCTCCGGGCTCAAGGCGCTGGAGGGGGACCCGCGTTGGACGGCCTCGATCGAGGCGCTGCTCGACGCGGTGGACACCTATGTGCCGATGCCGGAGCGGTATCTGGACGCGCCGTTCCTGCTGCCGGTGGAGAACGTGCTGACCATCACCGGACGCGGGACCGTGGTGACCGGGGCCGTCGAGCGGGGCACCGTACGGGTCGGGGACCGGATCGAGGTGCTCGGCGCGGACGTCGAGACCGTCGTCACGGGTCTGGAGACCTTCGGGAAGCCGATGGACGAGGCGCAGGCCGGGGACAACGTGGCGCTGCTGCTGCGCGGGGTGCCGCGGGACGCGGTGCGGCGGGGGCACGTGGTCGCGGCGCCGGGGAGCGTGGTGCCGGCGCGGCGGTTCTCGGCGCGGGTGTACGTGCTGTCGGGGCGTGAAGGGGGTCGTACGACTCCGGTCTCGACGGGGTACCGGCCGCAGTTCTACATCCGTACGGCGGACGTGGTCGGGGACGTCGACCTCGGCGAGGTGGCTGTCGCCCGGCCCGGGGACACGGTGGAGCTGACCGTGGAACTGGGGCGGGAGGTGCCGCTGGAGACGGGTCTGGGGTTCGCGATCCGGGAGGGGGGCCGGACCGTGGGGGCCGGGACGGTGACCGCCGTCCTCAGTTCGTAGGCGGTCGCGGTACGCGGGGGACCGCGGGCCGGTGGAGACCGGTCGCGCGGTTCCCCGCACCCCCCGGGCGGGCCCGTGCATCGCACAATGGAGAAGTGAACGATTCCATACCCGTCGTGCGCGTCACCGAGTACGGCACCGCCAAGTTGATGCCCGACGTCGATCGGGAGCGGGCCTGGTTGCTGACCGTGGACGGGGCGCCGCAGTCGTACGTCGACCTAGACGAACCGACGTATCTGGAGTTCGAGTACGCGCGGCGGCTCGGGTACGTGCTGGATGCCGTGGCCGAGGCCGGGGCGGCTCTCGACGTGCTGCACCTCGGCGGTGGCGCGCTCACCCTGCCCCGGTACGTGGCGGCGACCAGGGCCGGGTCCCGGCAGGACGTCGTGGACGCCGACCGGGGGCTGCTCGACCTCGTCACCGAGCACCTGCCGCTGGCGGACGACGCCGGGATCGCCCTGCACGCCGCCGACGCCCGGGGCTGGCTGGAAGGGGCGCCCGGGGACTCGGCCGACGTGATCATCGGCGATGTCTTCGGCGGCTCCCGGATCCCCGCGCACCTGACCTCGCTGGGCTACGCGCGGGAGGCCGAGCGGGTGCTGCGCGCCGACGGGGTGTACCTGGCGAACCTCGCGGACTCCGCCCCCTTCACCTTCCTGCGCTCACAACTGGCCACGTTCGCCGCGGTGTTCGAGGAACTGGCGGTCATCGCCGAGCCGGGGGTGCTGCGCGGCCGGCGGTTCGGGAACGCGGTGCTCATCGCCTCCCACCGGCCGATCGACGCCGGTGCGCTGGCCCGTCGCACGGCCGCCGACGCCTTCCCGGCGAGGGTCGAACACGGGCCCGCGCTCAAGGAGTTCGTGGGGGGCGCCCGGCCGGTCGGGGACGCGGACGCGGTGCCCTCACCCGAGCCCCCCGGCGGAGCGTTCGGCATCGGGTGAGGCGGTGGTGGGCTGCGCGGTGACCGGGACGGTACGGCGGGTGAGGTTGCGGACGTCCGGGACGAGCAGCACCGCGGCCGTGACGACGACGATCACGATCGCACAGCCCCACAACGCCGGGCCCAGGCCGAAGGCCTCCTCCGCGGGGCCCGCCAGCGCCGTCGCCAGCGGCAGCAGGCAGACCGAGCCGAACCAGTCGTACGCCGAGACCCGGGAGAGCTTCTCCTCGGGTATCTCCTGGTGCAGCGCGGTCATCCAGGAGACGCCGAAGACCTCCACCGTGGTCCCGGCCGCGAACATCACCACATAGAGGACGCCCACCGGCACCGGTACCGCCAGGGCCGCGGAGGGCAGGGCCAGCGGGAAGACGCACAGGGTGCCGACGAACAGCAGCCGGCGCGGCTTCCAGCGGGTCATCAGGAGGGCGCCGGCCGCGGTGCCCGCGCCGAACGCGCCCAGGGCGAGACCCCAGGGCCCCGGGCCGCCGAGGCTGTCTCGGGCCACCAGCGGGCCGTAGACCGCGTCGGCGGCGCCGAGCACCGCGTTCGCGATCGAGAACTGGACGACGATGCCCCACAGCCAGGGGCGGCCCGTGAACTCACGCCACCCGTCCCGCAGGTCCGCCAGCATCCCGCCGCCCGGTGCCCGCGGCGGGACATGGCTGACGTCGAGGAACGAACGCAGCGTCCCGGCGACCGCGAACGCCGCCGCGTCCACCGCCAGCACCCAGCCGGGGCCCACCGCCGCCACCAGCGCGCCGCCGAGGGCCGCGCCGCCCAGGGCGGCCCCCTGCATCGCCATCCGGAACACGGCGAACGCCCGGCCCGCCTGGTCCCCGCTCACCGAGGACAGCAGCATCCCCTCCGCCGCCGGGCTGAAGAACGCCTGGCCGGTGCCGCCCAGCGCGGTGAGCAGCATCATCTGCCACAGCCGGGGCTCGCCCGCCAGGACCAGGGCGGCGAATGCGCCCTGCGAGAGGAAGTTCAGGGCGTTGGCCGCGACCATCACCCGGTGGCGCGGGAAACGGTCCGCCACCGCGCCCCCGACGAGCAGGAACAGCACCAGCGGGAGGGTGCGGGCGGCGGCCACCAGGCCGACGTCCCCGGCGTCGCCGCCCGCGTCCAGCACCGCGAAGGCGGCGGCGATCAGCGAGCCGTTGGCACCCAGGCTCGTCACGATCGCCGCCGCGGTCAGCAGGCTGTAGTTGCGGCCGGCCCACACGGGTCCGCGCGGGCGGGCGGGGGCGCCGGGGGAGTCGGAGGTGGAGGTCACCGCCCGACTATCCCCGGCCGGGACCGGGCTTGCCAAACCAATGGGCCGTCGTCGCCCCCTGGATCCGGTCAGCCCCCGGTCGGGGTGCCGTGCAGCCGGACCGTGCTGAGGATCTTCATGATCGTCGCTGTCGGGACCTCGCCGTTGACGCCCTTGGCGCCGTAGAAGTCCCAGGACACCAGGTCCCCGGCCGAGTTCTCGAACCCGAACGTGATCGCCTTGCCGTCACTCGCGCACTTGCCCTTGGCCGGGGTGCCGGTCGAGCGGGCCCAGGCGTAGGCGCCCTTGAGGCCCGACGCGGTGGTGTAGGCGGTGGCCTTCTTGTCGTAGCCGATGCTCTTCTTGTCCGGATACGTGTAGCCGCCGTACACCCACCAGGGGACCTCCCTGACGGCCGCGTCGCCCGGGGTCTTCGCGCCGCTCTCGCCCTTGGTGCCGACCGCGGCCAGGGCGGTGTCCTCGGTCCGGCCGTCCTTGTCGTCGTCGCTGGTGCACCACTTCGACTTGTACTGGGCGGGAGCCGACATGGTGATGATCGGCTTGCCCTCCTTGTCCTCGAAGCCGACGGAGGTGCCGGAGGACAGCACCTCCCAGTCGGCGGGCACGTCGAAGGCCGTGCCCCACTTGGGGTTCACGACGGTCTTCCAGCCCGCGACCGTCGGCTTCTCGCCGGTGCCGTCGCCGCGCGGGTTGTCGTCGCCGGAGGCGGAGGCCGAGGCGGACGCGGTCCCCGAAGGCGACTGGCTCGTCCCCTGGTTCTTGCCGCTGTCCGCCTTGTCGTCCTTCGCGCCGCCGAGCACCAGGAAACCGGTCACCCCGGCCGCCACCACGACGGCCGCGGCCGCGACGATCGCGACCACCTTGGTGCGGTTGCCCCCGCCCCCGCCCTGCGGTCCCCGCGGTGCGCCGGCGGGCCCCGGCGGACCCCACTGCGGCTGCTGCCCGTACCCGCCTGGCTGCGGGTACTGCTGGTAGCCGGGCTGCTGGTACGGATTCGGCTGCTGGTAACCCGGTTGCTGGTACGGGTTGCTCTGCGGGTTCTGCTCGCCCCCTGGCGGCTGCTGTTCTGGCCACATGGCTGGTAACCCTAGTGCCGTCCGGCGCACGGCACCGCCCCGGCTCTGGTCAGGGTGAGCTACCCGTGAGTAACATGCCGGTATGAGCACAGACCAGATGTCGATCGGCGAGATGCTCGCCGCCACGGTCCCGATGGTGCGGACCCTCAACCTGGAGTACCTGGAGACGACTCCGGAGCGGGCCGTGCTGTCGCTCCCGGACCAGGGTGAGTTCCACAACCACATCGGCGGCCCGCACGCCGGTGCGATGTTCACCCTCGCCGAGTCCGCCAGCGGGGCGGTCGTCCTCGCCGCCTTCGGCGACCAGCTCTCCCGGGCCGTGCCGCTCGCGGTCAGCGCCGAGATCGCCTACCGGAAGGTCGCCCTCGGCCCGGTCACGGCCACCGCCACCCTGGGCCGCCCGATCGCCGACGTCGTCGCCGAACTGGACGCGGGCGGGCGGCCGGAGTTCCCGGTCGCCGTCGCCATCACGCGCGGGGACGGCGCGGTCACCGGTGAGATGACGGTCGTCTGGACCCTGCGCCCCAACAGCTGACCCCGGCGTCGGAACGCCGGACGGGGTGCGGGCCGCCGGGCCCGCACCCCGTCCTTCACCCGGGGCCGCTCAGGCGGCGCGGCGCTCGTCCCGCCCGGCCCCGTCCTCCGCCGCCAGACCCGCCACGAACTCCTTGAGCCACGCCGTGAACTCCGGCCCCAGGTCGGGGCGTTCGCAGGCCAGACGGACCACCGTGCGCAGGTAGTCGCCCTTGTCCCCGGTGTCGTAGCGCAGTCCGTCGAAGACCACCCCGTGCACCGTCCCGCCGACCGCCAGCTCCTGGAGTGCGTCGGTCAGCTGGATCTCACCGCCCCGACCGGGCGCGGTCCGCTCCAGCACCTCGAAGACCTGCGGGTCGAGGACGTAGCGGCCGATGACCGCGTAATGGCTCGGGGCGTTCTCCAGGGACGGCTTCTCCACCAGTCCGGTCACCCTCACCACCCCGTCCTCGTCGGTGGCCTCGACGGCGGCGCAGCCGTAGAGGTGCACCTGCGAGGGGTCGACCTCCATCAGCGCCACGACACTGCCCCGGAAGCGGTCGCGGACGTCCAGCATCCGGCTCAGCAGGGTCTCGCGGGCGTCGATCAGGTCGTCGCCGAGGAGTACCGCGAAGGGCTGGTCGCCCACGTGGTGCCGGGCGCACAGCACCGCGTGGCCGAGACCGAGCGGGTCGCCCTGGCGGATGTGGTGGATGTCGGCGAGCCGGGCCGGGTCGCGTACCGCGTCCAGGCGGACGGTGTCGCCCTTGGCGGCCAGCGCCTGTTCCAGTTCGAAGGCGTTGTCGAAGTGGTCCTCGATGGCCCGCTTGTGCCGTCCGGTGACCATGAGGATGTCGTCCAGCCCGGCCTTCGCGGCCTCCTCGACGACGTACTGGATGGCCGGCTTGTCCACGACCGGCAGCATCTCCTTCGGTGTCGCCTTGGTGGCGGGCAGGAAACGGGTGCCGAGCCCGGCGGCCGGGACCACGGCCTTGCGCACCGGCCGGGGGGACGCGGGGGCGGGGGAGGGGTGGGGGGCGATCATGCGGCACATCGTGGTGCACCGGCATGAGAGCAAGCCGAGAGAAACGTGTCAGAGGGCTGTGGAACGCCGACCGCCGTCCGTCGTACCGGCGGACGCCGCGGAGTTGAAGATTTCGTGTCCCATCCGGTCCGTGACACACACAAGTTGAACCTGTGAGACCGCTGAATCCAATCAAGATGGGGATACCGCCGGTAACTTATCTGAATTGCCGCGACTTTGAACTTCGGTCATCCCGACTTCTTGTTTCCTGTGAGCGGCGTGTGCGAAGGTGAGCCTCCCCGCGGGAGGGTCCAGAGGCCTGCACGGCCGTCAGGCCGGTCCTTATGGGCTCCACAAGGTACGCACCAATCAGGCACTGCATTCCCCAGGGCGCCATTTCGCATGCCGTCCTGCGGGTCGGAAGGAAATGGTTCAGTGCACTCCCCCTACCCCCCACGCCCGCCTTACCCGCCTCGCCCCGGTTCGACGCCGGGGGAGTCCGACCGCGATCTCGTCGCCCAGCTCACCGCGGACCCGGCCGCCAGGCACCACGCCGTCGCCCTGCTGCTGACCAGGCACTGGCGCGCCACCTGCGAGTACGCCGTCGTCTGCCTCGCCTCCGCCACCCCCGCCGCGCAACTGGTCGCCAGCGCGGCCTTCGAAGGGGTCCTCGGCCGGCTGGCCGGCGGCGCGGTCGGTGGCGCCCTCCGTCCGCAGCTGCTCGTGGCCGTACGGGAGACGGTCCGGGCGTGGGCCGCCGACGAAGCCATTTCCGTGGTCGTACCGGAACTGCGCAGAACCACCGGCGGTCGCGGACTCAGCGCCGCGAAGCCCGGAACCCCGGAAAGGCGGCAACTCGCCGAGCGGGCTTTCCGGGCGCTTCCCGCGGCCTCGCAATGCCTCTTGTGGCACACCGAGGTGGAAGCCGAACCCATAAACATACCCGCTGGTCTGCTGGGTGTCGACGTGCTCACCGCGACGGCCGCCCTCGACCAGGCGCGCGAGCAATTCAGGACCGGCCTGGTGCGTGCCCACCGGGAACTCGCGCCCTCGAGGGAATGCCGTTTCTACAACCGCCTCCTCGACGTCCCCATGCGCCGGGGCGGCTCGCTGCTCCCCGATGTGCAACGGCATCTCACCGAGTGCCGGTACTGCCGGCACGCCGCCGAACAGCTGAGCCACTTCGACGGCGGTCTGGAGTTCCTGCTCGCCGAGACCGTGCTCGGCTGGGGAGCCCGCCGCTATCTCGACACCCGCCCCGGCCGGGGCACGGCCGTCGAGGCGTGGCCGACCGGCGCCCCGGCGGAGCGGCAGGCCGCGCCGGGCGGACGGCACCGTACGGTGCCGGAGGGCGGCCGCCGCAAGGCGCTGGCCGTCGGCGTCGGCGTCGGCCTGGTCTCCCTCGTGCTGCTCGCGACCGTGCTCGCGGCCAAGGGCTGGTCGGACGAGAACGGCGTCGCGCACCCCGGCGCCCCCACCTGGGGCGCCCCGGTCGTGGGCGTCCCCCGGCCCGGCTCCACCACCCACCCGCCCGCCACGGTCTCCCCGTCGCCGGCCTCGGTGGGCGCACCCGCCGAGATCGCCCACGGCCGACTGCGCAGCCTCGGCGCCGGGCTCTGTGTCGACGTGCGCGGCGGCCTCGTGCGGGCGGGCGCCGAACCGCGCCTCGGCACCTGTTCGGACGCCGGGTCCCAGCAGTGGTCGTACCAGGAGGACGGCATGCTGCGCAGCGTGCTCGACCCCACCCTGTGCCTCACCGCCGATCCCGGTACCCGCAGGGTGGCGGTCTCCGGCTGCCTGGTGCACCCGGGGGAGGTGTCGTACGACCTCACGGTGCGCGGTGAGCTCCTGCTGCGCTGGGACAAGGGCCTCGCGCTGGCCGCGGACGCCACCCGGGTGGTGGTGGTCCGCCGCGACGGGTCGGTCGGGCAGCGCTGGGACCTGGGACCGGCGGGCGACGACGCGGCGGTGCCGCGCGCGGCCGCCCCGACGGTGACGCCCCCTCAGCGGCGGCGAGGCGAGTCCCCCGACTTCCGCGAGTCCCCCGAGTCCCCGGGGGCCCCGGCTCCGGCGGGGGAGGTGCCCGGTGCGCCACAGGAGCCGTACCGCACGCGGGTCGCGGAGGCCGGGGCCCGCGGCCGTCCCGTCGCCGTGGTTCCGGCCGCGCCCGTCGGCGCCGTCGGGCAGGCGGCGCCCGCGGGTTCCGTGGGGTCCGCGGGTTCCGTGGGGTCCGTGGGGGCCGCGGGGTCCGCGGGGCCGCTCACCGCGGCGGCCGGTGCGGTGAGCGGCCCCGTGCCGAAGCCCGTGGCGGACGTCGTGCGCGGGGCGGGGGGCCTGCCCGTCGGTGCGGCCGGCGATCGTGCGGGTCGCGGCGCGCACGCTCACCGCTGAATCCGCGTCGAAGAACGGTCGGCGAGCGGAAGCTCTCCGGCCGTTTACTTCAAGGGTTTACGAGAATTTTCCCGACCGTGCGTTTCAATTGCAGCAATACGGTTGGAGTCAGGTTTTTGTCAGGCTTGGTGCAGGGTTCGTGCAGGACCGTCCGGTTCGGGTTTCCGGTGTGCCACGATCGAGCCAGCGGGCCTCGGACACCCCGAATTTACAGAGCTCGGCGCCATCGCACCGCACGTTGCGCCGGGGTGAGGGCGGGATGAATCGCCCGGGTGCTTTGACGGGCTTGTGGCGGTGTGGCGCCAGGGCTCGGGGCGGCTCGCGTCCCCTGGTCGGCAGGGGATTGCTCGGATTTTCGGCTCTTGCGGTGAATTCCCCCCGCTGGCCGAATCAATGCCACCCCGCTTGATAGCCCTGCCCCGTTATTGACCCGCGAGTAATGAACTCGCTAGTTTCCGGTGGCCTCACCCGGATCTCTCCGCCGCACAAGTTCCCCACCGTGCTGTCCTCCCGATTATTCGGAGCATCATGACGTCCCCTGTGCGTGCCGTCGACCTGATCATCTGCATCACCCCTTTCGGAGAACCCGACGCCAGGCTCGCCACGGCGGTCTGCGCCGCCGGCGGACTCGGTGTCCTCGACCTCGGCCGCGGTGACCGAAGAACCCGGGAGGCGCTGGCCCGGCTGAGCCGCGCGGCACCCGGGCCGTACGGCGTGCGGGTGGGGGCGGGCTGTGCGCTCGGCCCGGACGACCTGCACCCGGCCTCCGACACGGTGGGCCCGGCCCCCGACACGGTGGTCCTGGCCCCCGACACGGTGGTCCTGGCCCCCGACACGGTGGTCCTGGCCGCCGACGCGCCCTGGGACCGCGCGCCCTGGGACATCGTGCGACTCGCCCGGCACAGCAGGGTCCTCGCCGAGGTCACCGATCTGGCCGCGGCCCGCGCGGCGGTCGCGGCCGGCGCGCACGGGCTCATCGCCCGAGGGGCGGAGAGCGGTGGCCGGGTCGGTGCGCTCAACACCTTCGTCCTTCTGCAACAGCTACTCGCGACACCGGAGTTGGACGTACCGGTGTGGGCCTGCGGTGGCATCGGGCCGCGTACGGCGGCGGCCGCCGTGGCGGGCGGCGCGGCCGGGGTCGTCCTGGACAGCCAACTCGCCCTGCTCGCCGAGTCCGGGCTGCCCGAGGCGACAGCGGCCGCGCTGCGCTCCCTGGACGGCTCCGAGACGGTGGTCGTGGCCGGGCACCGGGTCCTGCACCGGCGCGGCCCGGACACCGTGCGCCCGCCCGCCGACGACCCGGCCGCGGTCGCCGCGCTGCTCGGCGCCGAGGACCCGCGCACCCAGCTCCTCCCGGTGGGCCAGGACGGCTTCCTCGCCGCCCGGTTCGCCGACCGATGGCGCGACGCCGGGCGCACCGTGCGGGAGGTGCGGGCGGCGATACGGGAAACCGGCGAGGGAGGCGAGGAAGCCGCGGCGGCGCTGCGGCCCACGACCTCCGCGATGAGCCGCGCCCTCGGCACCCGGCTGCCCGTCGCCCAGGGCCCGATGACCCGGGTCAGCGACCGGGCCGCCTTCGCCGCGGCCGTCGCCGACGACGGGGCCCTGCCCTTCCTGGCGCTGGCCCTCGCGGACGGCGCCCGCACCCGCGAGCTGCTGACCGAGGCCAAGGCGGTACTGGACGGGCGGCCCTGGGGCGTCGGCGTGCTCGGTTTCGCCCCCGAGGAGCTGCGGAGCGCCCAGCTCGAAGCCGTGTGCGAACTGCGCCCCAGCCACGCGATCGTCGCCGGAGGCCGGCCCGCCCAGGCGCAGGCGCTGGAACGGGCCGGGATCAGCACCTTCCTGCACGTGCCCGCACCGGGGCTGCTGCGGCAGTTCCTGGAAGCAGGGGCCCGCAAGTTCGTGTTCGAGGGCTCGGAGTGCGGCGGCCATGTCGGGCCCCGCGCGAGCTTCCCGCTGTGGGAGGCCCAGCTCGCCGTGCTGGAGGACTTCCCGGACACCGAAGGACTGGAGGTGTTCTTCGCGGGCGGCATCCACGACGAACGCTCCGCCGCGATGGTCGCCGCGCTCGCCGCGCCGCTGACCGCCCGGGGCGCGGCCGTCGGCCTCCTCATGGGCACCGCCTACCTCCTCACCGAGGAGGCGGTGGACCGGGGGGCGATCCAGCCCCTCTTCCAGCGCCAGGTCAGGGCCGCCGCCTCGACCGCCCTGCTGGAGACCGCCCCCGGACACGCCACCCGCTGTGTGCCCAGCCCCTTCACCCTCGACTACCACAGGCGCGAAGCCGAGCTACGGGCCGGCGGAGTCCCGGACCGGCGGCTGTGGGAGGAGCTGGAACGCCTGAACGTCGGACGGCTGCGCATCGCCAGCAAGGGCGTCGACCGCTCTGCCAACGGCGAGTTGACACCCGTGGACGAGCAACGCCAGCTCAACGAGGGCATGTTCATGGCCGGGGACGTCGCCGTCCTGCGCTCGGCGACGACCACCGTGGCCGCCCTGCACCACGCCGTCACCGACGGGGCGGCCGGCCTCCTGACGGGCCGGCCGGCGCCCCGGCAGCGCACGGAACCGCCCGCGCCCGCCCCGCTGGACATCGCGATCGTGGGCATGGCCTGCATGTTCCCGCAGGCTCCCGACCTCGCCACGTTCTGGGCGAACGTGGTGGCCGGCCACGACGCGGTCACCGAGGTGCCGCCCGAGCGCTGGGACCCGGCCGTCCACCACGCGGAGGGGAGCACCACGTCGAAGTGGGGCGGCTTCCTGCCGCCCATCCCCTTCGACGCGCTGTCCTACGGCATCCCGCCCGCCTCCCTCGGCCACATCGAGCCGGTCCAGCTGCTGTCCCTGGAGGCCGCCCGGCGCGCCCTCGACGACGCCGGATACGGCGAGCGCGGCCGGGTGTTCGACCGGTCCCGCACGTCCGTGGTCTTCGGCGCCGAGGCGGGCAGCGACCTGTCCAACGCGGGCACCCTGCGCGCCGTGCTGCCTTCCTACTACGGCAAGGTGCCCGACGGGCTCGCGGACCAGCTCCCCCGGCTGACCGAGGACTCCTTCCCGGGCATGCTCGCCAACGTCATCTCCGGCCGGATCGCCAACCGGCTCGACCTCGGCGGCGCCAACTACACCGTCGACGCGGCCTGCGCGTCCTCGCTGGCCGCCGTGGACGTGGCCTGCAAGGAACTCACCGCGGGCACCAGTGACGTGGTGCTGTGCGGGGGCGCCGACCTGCACAACGGCATCAACGACTACGTGCTCTTCTCCTCCGTGCACGCCCTGTCGCCGACCGGTCGCTCCCGCGCCTTCGACGGCTCCGCCGACGGCATCGCCCTCGGTGAGGGCGTGGCGTGCGTCGTACTGAAGCGGCTGGCCGACGCCGAGCGCGACGGTGACCGGATCTACGGTGTGATCAAGGGGCTCGGCTCGTCCAGCGACGGCCGCTCCCTCGGGCTGACCGCGCCGCGTCCCGAGGGACAGCGGGCCGCCCTGCTGCGCGCGTACCGCAACGCCGGGATCTCCCCGGCGCGGGTGGGCCTGGTCGAGGCGCACGGCACCGGGACGGTCGTCGGCGACCGCACCGAACTGACCATTCTCGGCGAGGTGTTCGCGGAGGCCGGAGCAGCCGGCGGTAGCTGTGCGCTGGGGTCGGTCAAGTCCCAGATCGGGCACACCAAGTGCGCGGCAGGCCTCGCCGGGCTGATCAAGACCACCCTCGCCCTGCACACCGGCGTCAAACCGCCCACCCTGCACCTGGAACGGCCCAACGCGGCCTGGCAGGACGGTGACAGCCCGTTCGCCTTCCACACCGAGGCCCGGCCCTGGGCCGCGCCCGCCGCCGAACGGGTCGCCGGGGTCAGCGCGTTCGGGTTCGGCGGCACCAACTTCCACGTGGTGGTCGGCGCCTACGACAGCCCCGTGCCGCCCGAGCGGGGGCTCCTGGCCTGGCCCGCCGAGCTGTTCGTGTTCCGGGGCCGGGACGAGAAGGCCGCGCACCGGGGCGTCGAGGAGATCCTGCGGGCCGCCGAGTCCGGGTCCTGGCGCTTGCGCGACCTGGCGCTGGCCGCCGCCCGCCGTGCGGACGCCGCGCACGAGCCGGTGCGGGCCGCGGTGGTCGCGCGGGACGTGAGCGGGCTCGCCGGACAACTGCGCCGGGTGCTCGCCGGGGAGCACGACCCGCGCGCCGGGATCCACCTGGCCGACGGGGCCCAGGACGGCGAAGGGAAAGTGGCGTTCCTCTTCCCCGGCCAGGGCAGCCAGCGCCCCGGCATGCTCGCCGACGTGCTGATCGCGTTCCCCGAGCTCCAGCACTACCTGCGCCTCGGCCGCGCCCACGCCGACGCCCTCTACCCGCCCACCGCGTTCGACGACGACGCCCGGGAGCGCCGCCGGGCCGCCCTGACCGACACCCGGGCCGCCCAGCCCGCCCTCGGCATCACCGGCCTCGCCGCCCACGCCCTGCTGGCGGCGGCCGGGGTGCGCCCCGACATGGCGGCCGGACACAGCTACGGCGAACTCGTCGCCCTCGGCGCGGCCGGCGCCCTCGCCCCCGAGACGCTCCTGGAACTCAGCGCCGAACGCGCGGCGGCGATCCTGGCCGCCGCGGGCGACGAACCGGGCACCATGGCCGCGGTGTCCGCCGGGGCGGACGACGTCGCACGCGCCCTGCGCACCGCGAAGGCGCCGCCCTCGGTCGTGCTCGCCAACCACAACTCCCCCCAGCAGACGGTCATCTCGGGGCCCACGCCGGACGTGACCGAAGCCGTGCGGCTGCTGCGGGACGCCGGGTTCGGCGCGAAGCGGATTCCGGTGGCCTGCGCCTTCCACAGCCCGGTCGTGGCCGGGGCCGGGGAGCGGTTCGCGCACGTCCTCGCCGACAAGGCCGTACGACCGCCCGAGTTCCCGGTGTGGTCCAACCGCACGGCGGCCCCCTACCCGCGGCACGCCGACGCCGTACGCGCCGAACTGGCCGCCCAGATCGGCTCACCCGTCGCCTTCGCGGCGGAGATCGAGGCGATGTACGAGGCCGGGGCCCGGGTCTTCGTCGAGGCGGGCCCGGGGGCGGTCCTCAGCCGGCTGGTCGGCCAGATCCTCGGCGAGCGGCCGCACACCGCGGTGGCCCCCGAACCCCGCCCCGACAGCGGCCTGCAGGGCTGGCTCGACGCACTCGCCCGGCTGGCCGTGGCCGGGGTACCGGTCCGTACCGCCTGGCTGCTGCGCGGCCGCGACGCCGTGGACGCACTGCGCACCCCGGCACCGAGGCGGCCCGGCTGGACGGTCGACGGCCAGCTGGTGCGCACCGCCGACGGAGACCTGCTGCCCGGTGCCCTCGCACCGGCCCGACGAGTCGTGGAGACGACGACTGTGACGACGAACCAGCCGCACGGCGCCCCGGTCGACCGGGACGCGCTGATCTCCGAATACCTGCGCACCAGCCGGGAGATGATCGCCGCGCAGCGCGATGTGCTGCTCACCTACTTCGGGGCGGCCCACGTGCCCGCGGCCCCCGCGCCCGCCCTGCTGCCGGCCGCCGCGGCGGCCGTGCCCGAACCGCAGGCGGCGGCGCCCTCCGTCGTCGCGCCCGCGGCCGTACCCGCAGCCGCGCCCGAGGAGCCCGCCGACGTCGAGCGGGTGGTGCTGGAGATCATCAGCGAACGCACCGGCTACCCCCTCGACATGATCGAGCCGGACCTCGACCTGGAGGCGGACCTCAGCATCGACTCGATCAAACGTGCCGAGATCGCGGGCGAGTTGGCGAAACGGCTCGGGATCGCGGACGGCACCCGGACGCTGGACGACAGCGAGCTGGAGGAACTGGCCAAGGCACGTACGGCGGCCGCGGTGACGGGCTGGCTCGCGGCGCGCCTCGAAGGGGCGGGCGGGACGGTGACCGCCGGGACCGACGCGTCCGAGGAGCCGGCCGAACAGGCCCCGGCACCCGAGGAGACCTTCGCCGCAGTGGCGCCCAAACGCTACGAGGTGCGACCCGTGCCCCTCGCGCCGCCGGAACCGGGGGCCGACCCCGCCGCCGTACTGTCCGGGAAGCGGTTCTTCGTCCTCGGGGACGGCGCACCGCTGGCGCAGCGGCTCCACGCGCACGGTGCCGAGACCGTGACCGTCGCACCGGACCACCTGCTCGGGGAGGCGGACGGGGCCGTGGACGGCGTGCTGTACCTGGGCGCGCTGCCCGGCACCGGGGACACGCCGGTGCTGCCGGACGCCTTCCCGGTCCTGCGGGCGGCCCTGGCCCGCGGCCCGCGCTGGCTGCTGGCCGCCCGGCCCGCCGACGGCGCCGACGCGGCGCGCTCGGCCGGCCTGCACGGGCTGTTCCGTACGGTCGCCAGGGAGTACCCCGACACCGTCGCCCGGGTCGTGACCCTGGAGAACGCGGAACCGGCCGCCGTCGCCGACGCACTGCTCACCGAGCTGCTCGCCCCCGGCCCGGCGCCCGTGGTGCTGCGCACGGCCGGCGGCCGGCAGGGCCTCGAACCGGTGGAGGCGCCGCTGGGCGCGCTCGGCAGCACCGGTGCCGGACCGGCGGGGGAGGGGGCCGCCGAGGCCGGTGCGCTGGGCCTGGACCGGGACTCCGTGGTGCTGCTGGTCGGCGGGGCCCGGGGCATCACCGCGAAGTTCGCGGCCGCCCTCGCCGCCGCCTGCCGCTGCCGCCTCGAACTGCTCGGCCGGACCCCCGCGCCCACCGGGCCCGAGGCCCCGGACACCGCCGCCGCCCGCACTCCCGCCGCACTGCGCGCGGCCCTCGCCGCCAGGGGTGGCCTGAGACCCGCCGAGGTCAACCGCGAGGCCGAACTCCTCCTCGCGCAACGGGAGATCACCGCCACCCTCGACGAACTCACCGCGCTCGGCAGCGCGGCCCGCTACCACGCCGTCGACTTCCGCGACCGGGAGGCCGCCCTCCAGGCGGTCAAGGAGATCCACGCCGACCACGGGCGCCTGGACGGGGTCGTCTTCGCGGCCGGGGTGATCGAGGACCGGCTGATCGCCGAGAAGACCCCCGAGTCCTTCCAGCGGGTCTACGGCACCAAGACGGCCGGCGCCGCGACCCTGCTCGCCGCGCTGGAGGAACTCCCCGGCGGCCCTGCCTTCGTGGTGCTGTTCGGCAGCGTCTCCGCCGTCCTCGGCAACCGGGGCCAGGCCGACTACGCGGCCGCCAACGACACGCTGGAGAGCCTCGGCGCCGACTGGGCGCGGCGCACCGGCAACCGGGCCCTGACCGTGCACTGGGGCCCCTGGGCCCCCACCGGCGGCCACACCGGCATGGTCAGCCCGGAACTGGGGCGCGAGTACGCACGGCGCGGGGTACGCCTGATCGACCCCGACGAGGGGACGGGCGCACTGCTGCGGGAGCTCGCCTGGGGCCCGGAGACCACCCGCGCCGTCGTCTACACCGCGTCGGGCTGGTGAGATGACCGACGACAGCGGGACCACAGCCGACGCGGGCGACGGGGGACGGGCGCCGGGCGAGGTGGACGGCAGGCAGCGGGCACCGGGCGGTGTCGGTGGTGGGCGGCAGGTGGCGGTGGCGATCGTCGGGATGGCGGTGTTGCTGCCCGGTGCCGCGGACCTCGACGCGTACTGGCGGAACCTGCGCGACGGCGTGGACGCCATCGGTGAGGTGCCGCGGGGGCGCTGGGACGCGGACTACTACCGGCCCGGCTCGGCCACCGGCCCCGCCGCCCCCGACCAGGTGTACTGCCGGCGCGGCGGCTTCGTGGACGGACTGGCCGAGGTGGAGGTCACCCGGCACGGGATCATGCCGAACTCCGTCGCCGGCACCGAACCCGACCAGCTGATCGCGCTGCACGTGGCGGCCGCCGCCCTCGCCGACGCCGGCGGCGCGGACCGGCTGCCCGAGCGGCACCGGATCGGCGTGGTGCTGGGCCGGGGCGGCTATCTCACCCCCGGCCTGGTCCGGCTCGATCAGCGGGTCCGCACGGCCGGCCAGCTCGTGCGCACGCTGGGCGAGCTGGTGCCCGGCCTCACGCCGGACCAACTGGCCCGCGTACGGGACGCGTTCACCGAGCGCCTCGGCCCCGCCAGTCCCGAGTCCGCGATCGGCCTGGTGCCCAACCTCGCCGCCTCCCGGATCGCCAACCGCCTCGACCTGCGCGGCCCCGCCTACACCGTGGACGCGGCCTGCGCCTCCTCGTTGGTCGCCGTCGACCAGGCGGTCACCGAACTCACCGCCGGGCGCTGCGACATGATGCTGGCCGGGGGAGTGCACCACTGCCACGACATCACCCTGTGGAGCGTCTTCTCCCAGCTCCGCGCCCTCTCCCCGAGCGAGCGCATCCGCCCCTTCCACCGGGACGCCGACGGCATCCTCATCGGCGAGGGCACCGGGGTCGTCGTACTCAAGCGACTCGCCGACGCCGAACGCGACGGCGACCGTGTCTACGCCGTGATCCGCGGCACCGGCGTGGCCAGCGACGGCCGTACCGCCGGACTCGTCAACCCCGACCCCGGCGGTCAGGCGCACGCCGTACGGCAGGCCTGGCGGGCCGCCGGGCTCGACCCCACGGCACCGCACTCGGTCGGCTTGCTGGAGGCGCACGGCACCGCGACCCCCGCGGGCGACTCCGCCGAACTCACCACTCTCGCAGAGGTGTTCGGCCCCGCCGAGGAACGCGCGGTGCTCGGCTCCGTGAAGTCGATGATCGGCCACACCATGCCGGCCGCCGGAGTGGCCGGACTGGTGAAGGCCGCCCTCGCGCTGCACCACGCGACCCTGCTGCCCACCCTGCACTGCGACGATCCGCACCCGGCCCTCGCCGCCACCCGGTTCCGCACCCTGGACCGGGCCCTGCCCTGGGAGACCGCCCCGGACCAACCGGTGCGCCGGGCCGGGGTGAACGCCTTCGGGTTCGGCGGGATCAACGCGCACGTGGTGCTCGAAGAGGCGCCGGGCAGACACTTTGCCCCGGCCGCCGCCCCGCGGGGAACACGCGGCGAGGGCGCCACCGCCGCCCGGGTCACCGAGCCCGAGCGGATCCTCCTCCTCGCCGCCGACACCCCCGAGCGGCTCACCGCCGCCCTCGACGCGGACGACTCCGCCGTCCTGGCCGCCGGTCTCGCCCCTGAACGGACGCACCCGGGGGCCGGACCGGTGCGCCTGGGCATCGTGGACCCCACCGCCAAGCGGCTCGCCCTGGCCCGTCGCGCGGTCGGCAGGGGCCGCCACTGGCAGGGCCGCAACGACGTGTGGTTCCGGTCCGCCCCGCTCCTCGGCACCGGCAAGCTGGCCTTCGTCTTCCCCGGCCTGGAAGGCGAGTTCACTCCCCGCGTCGACGACATCGCCACACATTTCGGCCTCCCCACCGTCACCGCACCCGCCACCGGGGACATGCGGGTCGGCGACGTGGGCCGTCATGGGTTCGGTGTCGTCGGCGTGGGGCGGCTCCTGGACGCGGCGCTGCGCCGGATGGGCGTGGTCCCGGACGCGGTCGCCGGGCACAGCGTCGGGGAGTGGACGGCGATGGTGGTCGCGGGACTGTACTCGGGAGCCCAGGTGGACGCCTTCATGGCCGCGTTCGATCCCGACGCGGTCACCGTCCCGGGGCTCGCGTTCGCCGCGGTCGGCGCCCCCGCCGAACGGGTCGTCGCCGTCCTCCGCGACGACTGGGCGGACGCCGGGATCGTCCTCTCCCACGACAACGCGCCGGGCCAGTCCATGGTGTGCGGCCCGGACCGGGCGGTGGCGGACTTCGTCCGCGCCTGCCGGGCCGACGGTGTGCTGTGCCAGGTGCTGCCGTTCCGCTCCGGGTTCCACACGCCGATGCTGGAGCCGTACCTGGGCCCGATCAAGGAGGCGGCCGAGCGCTTCCGGCTGCACCGGCCGGCGGTCCCGGTCTGGTCCGGCACCGTCGCGGCGCCCTTCCCGGGGGGTGAGACGGAGGTGCGCGAGCTGTTCGTCCGGCACCTGCTGGAGCCGGTCCGCTTCCGGCAGCTGATCGAGGCCATGTACGCCGCCGGGCACCGCGCGTTCGTCCAGACCGGGCCAGGCCAACTCGCCTCGCTGATCGGTGACGTCCTCGGCGACCGCGACCACCTCGCCGTCGCCGCCAACTCCCCGCACCGCTCCGGGATGGCCCAGCTCCGCCGGGTGGCGACCGCGTTGTGGACGGCGGGCGCACCGGTGGCGGCCGCGGCCCGCGACGAGGCCGGCGTGTCGGTCACGGCGGCCACCTCGGCACCACCCACCGCGACGAAGCCCGTCCACCGCCGTCGCCCGGTACGCCTGGACCTGGACGGCGCCCTGGTGTCACTGGAGGGCCCGACCCTCGCCGCACTGCGCACCGAACTGGGCACGGCCACGCGCCCCGAGGGGGGCGCACGCACCGTGACGGGCGGAGCCACGCGGACCCTGGCGGGTGCGGTCGCGCGACCCCAGGCAGGTGGGAACGCGCCGGCATCGGGCGCCGCCCACCCGCCGGCCGCGGGCTCGTCCCCGCTGGACGACCTCGCCGCCCGGATCCCGGCCGCCGCCGAACTCAGCGCGCTCCTGCGGGACACCGCCGACTCGGCCGTCGCCGTACTCACGGCGCTCCACACACCGCCCTCCGCACCCGGCGACGGCCGCCTCCACCCCGCGTCCGCCCCCGTGTCCCGTGCCACCCCCACACCCAACCCCACGCCCGCTCCCCCTCCCACCCCCGCCGCAGGCCACGCCCCGCCCACCCCGCCCTCCCGTACCACCACCCTGCGGGTCTCCCCCGAGGCGATGCCCCATCTCCTCGACCACTGCTTCTTCCCGCAGCGTCCCGGCTGGCCCGTGGTGGAGGACCGGTGGCCGGTCGTCCCGGCGACCACGATCGTGCGGCACATGATGGACGCGGCGGAGGCGGCCACCGGCCTGCGGGCGGTCGCCGTGCACGGAGCCCGTTTCGACCGCTGGCTCACCGCCGCGCCCCCCGTCGACGTCCCGGTCACCGTCACCCCCGAGGACCCCGGCCGGGTCTCGGTCACCTTCGGCCCCACCGCCCGCGCGGTCGTGGAAGTCGCCCCCGCCCACCCGGCGCCCCCCGCCGCCCGCACCCGCCCCCCGGCTCCCGAACGCACCCCCGACCACACCGCCGCCCAGCTCTACTCCGAGCGCTGGATGTTCCACGGCCCCGCCTACCAGGGCGTCTCGGAACTCACCGCGATCGGTGACCGGCACGTGCGCGGACTGATCACCACCCCCGCCGCCCCGGGCGCCCTGCTCGACAACGTGGGCCAGATCCTCGGCTACTGGATCATGTCCACCCGCACCGAGCGCACCGTCGTCTTCCCGGTGCAGATGCGGGAGATGCGCTTCCACGGCCCGCACCCCGCCCCCGGCACCGAGGTCGGCTGCCTGGTGCGGGTCACCTCGCTCACCGACACCGTCCTGGAGGCGGACGTGGAGCTGACCGTCGGCGGACGGGTGTGGGCGCGGATCGGCGGCTGGCAGGACCGGCGCTTCGACAACGACCCGGAGACCCGCCCCGTCGAGCGCTTCCCGGAGCGCAACACCCTCTCCGAGGGCCGTCCCGGCGGCTGGGCGCTGGTCCACGAACGCTGGCCGGACCTGGCCTCCCGCGAGCTGATCATGCGCAACTCGCTGGCGGGGGTGGAGCGTGTGCGGTACGCCGAGCACGCCCCGCGCGGCCGCAGGCAGTGGCTGCTGGGCCGGATCGCCGCCAAGGACGCGGTACGGCAGTGGCTGTGGCAGCACGGCGAGGGACCCGTCTACCCGGCCGAACTCCGGGTGGAGAACGACGACTTGGGGCGGCCCTACGTGATCGGTGCCCACGGGCGGACGCTGCCCGGGCTGGACGTCTCCCTCGCCCACCGGGCGGAGGCGGCGGTGGCGATCGTACGGCCGCACACGCCCGGCCCCGGCCCGGGCATCGACATCGAAGAAGTCACCCGGCGTGAGCCGGCCGCCGTGGCGGCCGCCCTCGGCGCGGACGAACTGCGGCTGCTGTACGGCCTCGGCCCGGACACCGACCTGTGGTTCAGCCGCTTCTGGGCCGCCAAGGAGGCCGTCGCGAAGGCCGAGGGCACCGGATTCGGTGGCCGGCCGAGGGACTTCACCGTGCTGGAGGCCGCCCCGGACGGCAGCCGGCTGCTGGTCTCGGGCCGGCTGGAACGCGCCTACCCGGTGCGCTGCGCGCCGGTCCGCAATCCCCCCGCACTGCCGGACCGCGCCTACGTCGTGGCCTGGACGACCGGACCGGCAGCCGCAGACATCGAGGAGGACCCGCGATGAACCCCACCGAGCCCGAAGTCCGCGCCGACGAGGAGACCGTCCTCGCCGACCTGACGCGGATGCTCCACACCCTCCTGGAGGAGTACGGCGACGACGACGCCGAGATCGGCATGAGCACCACCTTCAACCGCGACCTGGAACTGGAGTCCATCGACCTGGTCACCCTCGCCGGTCTCCTGGAGGAGCGCTACGGGAAGCGGGTCAACTTCGCCGAGTTCCTGGCCGGGATGGAGTTCGACGAGATCATCGAGCTGACCGTGGGGCGGCTCGTGGAGTACGTGGTGTGGAGCCTGAAGGCCACGGAGGCGGGCTGAGCCATGGCGATGGTCGACACCGGAGACGTCCGGCTGCACGTACAGCGCATGGGCCCCGCGGAGGGCCGTACGGCCCTCGCCACCGTGGTCCTCGTCCACGGGCTGCTCACCGACAGCCTGGCCAGCTACTACTTCACGGTGGCCCCGGCCTTCGCCGCCTCCGGCCTGGACGTGGTCATGTACGACCTGCGCGGTCACGGCCGCAGCGAGCGGCCCGCCGGCGGCTACACCCTGGACCACAACATCGACGACCTGGAGGCCCTGCTCGACCGCCTGTCGGTCACCGGCCCGGTCCACCTCGTCGGCAACTCCTACGGCGGCACCATCGCCTTCGGCTGGGCGGCCCGCCACCCGGAGCGCGCGGCCAGCCTGACCCTCATCGAATCCGAACCGGCGACCGCCGCGTGGGCCGCGAAACTCGGCGGCATCCTGCACCGGGTCGTCACCGAACTCGCCCACAACGAGCCGGACGCGATCGCCTGGATCACCGCCCACCGCAGCCACAACACCGCCCGGCTGGCCAAGGGCGCGGCCCGGCTCGCCCGCGAGACCAGCCTCGGCCGGGACATCCCCGCCAGCCGCGTCCTGACGGAGGACCAGATCCGCGCCGTACGCTGCCCGGTGCTCGGGGTGTACGGCGGGGACTCCGACCTGGTCGAGGTGGTCCCGTTGAAGCAGACGCTGCTGGCGGACTACCGGTCGGTGGTGCTGCCCGGGCACGAGCACTCCGTGCTGGTCGAGGCGTCCGGCACGGTCGGCGGACACATCCTTGAGCTGATCCACTCGGTCAGCCGGACGCGGGCGGCCGGGGTCCGGTGAGCGGCTTCCTGTTCGTCGTACCGCCGCTGGTCGGGCACATCAACCCGGCCGTCGGGGTCGCGGCCGAACTCGGCGCCCGAGGCCACCGGGTGGCCTGGGTCTGCCCGGACGCCGACCTGGTCCGGAAACTGGCGGGACCGGACGCCACCGTGTTCCCGTGCGCGGGCACCGCCGCGGGCGAGCGGCCGGCCGACCTGCGGGGCGCGGAGGCGCTGAGATTCCTGTGGGAGTGGTTCCTGGTGCCGCTCGCGGACGCGATGGCACCCGGCGTACGGGCGGCCGCCGACGCGTTCCGCCCCACCGTCGTGGTCGCCGACCAACAGGCCTTCGCGGGCGCCCTGGTGGCCGAGCGGCTCGGGCTGCCCTGGGCGACCTCCGCCACCACCTCCGCCGAGTTCACCGGTGCCTACGACGGTGTCCCCAAGGTCGCCGCGTGGCTCGGGGACCGGCTCGCCGGACTGCGGGAGCGCATCGGGGACCCGGACTCCACCGCCGATCCCCGGTTCTCGCCGCACCTGACCCTCGCCTTCACCACCCCCGAACTCGCGGGCCCCACCGACCGGCCCGCGGTCCGCCACGTCGGCCCCTCGGTCTCCGCGCGGCCGGCGGCCGAGGGCTTCCCGTGGGAGTGGCTGGACCCGAGCCGGGACCGGGTCCTCGTCTCCCTCGGCACCGCGAACGCGGACGTCGGCGCACGGTTCCTCGCCGAGTGCGTCAGCGCCCTGCGCGAACGCGCCGACCGGGTCCAGGGGCTGATCGCCGACCCCGGCGGCACCCTGCCCCCGGCGCCGGACGACAAGGACCTCCTGATCCTGCCCGCCCTGCCCCAGCTCCCGCTCCTGGAGCGGGTCGACGCGGTCATCTGCCACGCCGGCCACAACACGGTCTGCGAGGCGCTGTGGCACGGCGTCCCCCTGGTCGTCGCCCCCATCCGCGACGACCAGCCCGTGATCGCCGGACAGGTCGTCGACGCGGGCGCGGGCATCCGGGTGCGGTTCGGCCGGGTCACCGCCCCGAAGCTGGGCGCGGCCCTCGACACCGTCCTGCACGAACCCGCCCACCGCACGGCGGCGGCCCGGATCCGCACCGCGTTCCGTGCGGCGGGCGGCGCGCCGGCCGCGGCAACCCACCTCGAAGCACTCGCAGCTGAGGAGACCCGATGAGCAAGCCGAGCGAGATCGAGGCGCTGCGCCCCGGCTACCGGAAGGACCTGGCCGACGGCGTCGACCGCTTCTTCGAACCCCGGCGCACCACCTGCCCCTGGTGCCGGTCCGGCCGGCTCACCACCCGCCTGCGCACCACCGACCTGCTCCAGCACAAACCCGGCCGGTTCGTCCTCGACCAGTGCCAGGACTGCCGGCACACCTTCCAGAACCCCCGCCTCAACGAGACCGGCCTGGAGTTCTACTACCGCGACTTCTACGACGGCCTCGGCGAACAGAGGATGAGCGGCACCTTCGGCGGCCGCACCAAGATGTACCGGGGCCGCGCCGAGTCCATGGTCCCGCACGATCCGACCCCCAAGAACTGGCTCGACGTCGGCACCGGGCACGGCCACTTCTGCGAGGCCGCCCGCGAGGTGCTGCCCGGCACTTCCTTCGACGGCCTCGACTTCACCGACGGCGTCCAGCTCGCCGCCCGCGAGGGCCGCGTGGAGCACGCCTACCGGGGCGCCTTCCCCGACCTCGCCCCCGACCTCGCCGGCCGCTACGACGTCGTCAGCATGTTCCACTACCTGGAGCACAGCACCGACCCCGACCGCGAACTGCGCGCCGCCCACGAGACCGTACGCCCCGGCGGCCACCTCCTCATCGAGGTCCCCGATCCCGAGAGCCGCTACGCCCGGCTGCTCGGCCGCTGGTGGCTGCCCTGGCTCCAGCCGCAGCACCTGCACTTCATCCCGGTGGCCAACCTCCGCGAACGCCTCACCGGCCTGGGCTTCACCGTCGTCGCCGAACAGCACGCCGAGGCCCACGACCCCGTCGACCTGCTGGCCGCCGTCTGGCTGGCCCTCGACCACACCGCCCCGCCCGAGGACGCCCCCTGGCTGCCGGCGGCGCCCGGCGCCCTGCGCAGGACCCTGCGCGCCGCCCTGCTCATCGCCGGCATCCCCGCCCTGGTCACCGGCACCCTCCTGGACCGCTTCGCCGTCCGGCCCCTGGCGCACCGCCTCCGCGTCTCCAACGCCTACCGCATCGTCGCCCGCCGCGACTGAGAGCGGCTCAGAGCACCTTCGCGCGGATCATCGCCGACAGCACCAGGGCGCCCGGGAGCAGCGGCAGCCAGTCGGTCAGCACCCGGTAGCCGATCACGGTCGCGGTGGCCACCGCCAGCGGTGCGCCGAACGCGGCCAGCGTGAACACCAGCGCCGCGTCCACCGCGACCCCGCCGGGCACCGGCACCGCCCCGCCCGCGGTGCCCGCCGCCAGGTACGCCAGGATCACGTCACCCCACGACAGGCCCAGCCCGAGCGCCTCCCCGGTGCAGGCCAGCACACCCGCCTGCACCAGCGGCAGCACGGTCGCACCGCCCCACAGGGCCAGCGCCCGGGACGGCCGGGCGTGCACCACCCGGGCGTCGGACAGGGCACACCGCACCAGCCCGGTGACCGGCCGCCGCAGCGGTCGTACGACGGCCGCCGCCACGCCCGCCAGCGCCACCACGCCGACGACCGGGACCAGCACCGTGCCGTCGGGCACCAGCTCGCCCAGCCGCCGCCAGGCCGACGACGACAGCAGGAACACCACCAGCACCGCGGTCTTGGCACCGGACTTCGCCACCGAGTACAGCGCGATCGAGGCCGTGGCCCGCTCCAGCGGGACGCCCCGGGTCCGCAGGAAGCGCACGGTCACGGCGTGCGCGCCGAGCCCGGCGGGCAGCGCGTGGTTGGCGGCCCCGGCGGCGAACTGCGAGGCCAGCAGCAGCCCGGGCGGCAGCCGGTCGGGCACGGCGCCCTGCCGGATGCAGGCGGCCACCACCCAGGTCAGGCAGGTGAGGCCGCCCCCGGCCAGCAGCCACCCCGGTTCGGCGTGGGTGAGCCGGGCGACCCCCTCGTGCAGCAGCGACCGGTTGGTCACGCCCCAGATCACGGCGACGAGCAGGGGCGACAGGCACAGGACGAGCCGGAGTGGCCGGCCGGCCGCCGAACGGAGGGGCCGGGTGCGTACGGGAGGCGCTTCGGAGCCGGACGCGGGCAGTGCGGAGGGCAGTGACGACAGTGAGGACACGGGGACGTTGTCCTTCCACAGGGGGCCCGGGGTGGGGAGCCACGGGCGAGTGGTACCGCGGGGGAGCCTTCCCGTCCCGCATGACACCCGGATGTCCGAAAACCCAAGGACGGAGGGCGGGCGGGTGCCGTGGAAGCCGCCCCGCCGTGCCGAACCGGTAGCCTTCCCGGGGAAAGGCGCACGCGACAGGGGAGGAACCGGCGGTGCACGTCCAGGAATGGCTCGACTCGGTACCGGCGGTCGCCGTCTACGCCGTGGTGGCGCTCGTGATCGGCCTGGAGAGCCTGGGCATCCCGCTGCCGGGTGAGATCGTCCTGGTCTCCGCCGCACTGCTGTCCTCACAGCACTCCGACATCAACCCGGTCGTCCTCGGCGCGTGCGCCACCGCGGGCGCGGTGATCGGCGACTCCGTCGGCTACGCCATCGGCCGCAAGGGCGGCCGCCCCCTCCTCGCCTGGCTCGGCCGGAAGTTCCCCCGGCACTTCAGCGAGGGCCACGTCGCCACCGCCGAGCGGTCCTTCGAGAAGTGGGGCATGTGGGCGGTCTTCTTCGGCCGCTTCATCGCCCTCCTGCGCATCTTCGCGGGCCCCCTGGCGGGCGTCCTGCACATGCCGTACTGGAAGTTCCTGATCGCCAACCTGCTGGGCGGCATCTGCTGGGCGGGCGGCACGACGGCGGTCGTCTACTACGTCGGCATCGTCGCCGAGGACTGGCTGAAGCGCTTCTCGTACGTCGGCCTGGCGGCGGCGGTCCTGGTGGGCGTGGCGTCGATGCTGATCGTCCGGCGCAAGGCGAAGAAGGTCCCGGTCACCGAGAAGGAAGCGGAACCTGTCAGCGCGGGCGACTGAAGCGCCTCGCCAGGGGCGCTGGGGGAGGAACTGCGCGACCAGCCCCCAGGCACCCGCACCCGCCGTGCGTCCTACTCATGCACCCCGCGATGCGCCTTGCCCAACTCCGCGTACAAGGTCCCGTTGAGGGTCACTCCCTCCCGCTCCTCCGCACTCAACGCCCGCCGCACCTTCGCCGGCACCCCCGCCACCAACGACCCCGCCGGCACCACCATCCCCTGCGGCACCAACGCCTGCGCGGCCACCAGCGACCCCGCCCCGATCACGGCCCCGTTCAGCACGGTCGCCCCCATCCCGATCAGGCAGTCGTCCTCCACGGTCGCCCCGTGCACCACCGCGTTGTGCCCGATGGACACCCGCTCCCCGACGCGCACCGGAAACCCCGGATCCGCGTGCAGCGTGGCGTTGTCCTGCACGTTCGCCTGCGCCCCCACGGTGATCTTCTCGACGTCGCCGCGGATCACCGCCCCGTACCAGACGCTCGCCCCGGCCTTCAGCGTCACGTCCCCGATCACCGAGGCCGTCGGCGCCACGAACACCTCGTCCTCGATCTCCGGCTCGCGTCCGCCGATCCCCACGATCAGCGCCTCGTGCGTCATCACCGTCTCCCCTCGTCGTCGGTCCTCCGCGCAACCTACGCCACCGCCTGGGGCGAAGATCACAGCAGCCCGCCCTCTTGCCGGCGCGCCCCGCTGAGTACCGTGACCCCCGTGCCGAAGCCCAAGAACACGTTCTCGTCCTGGCGCCGCCGCCTCGCCCAACGCGCAGTGCACGCGGCCTGGGCCTGGGTGCAGCGCACGGGATCCGTCACCGCGGACCGCCCCGGCCGCTTCCGTTTCGGTGCCCTCGGCGAAGCCACCCGCCTCGCCTTCCCGCTCGGCACCGTCTTCGGCGAACCCTGGATCCACCTGGGCTCGCACTGCATCGTCGGCGAACAGGTCACCCTCACCGCGGGCCTGATGCCCGACCTCGACCTCGGCCCCGACCCGATCCTGCGCATCGGCGACGGCGTGGTCCTCGGCCGCGGCAGCCACGTCATCGCGGACACGACGGTCACCATCGGCAGCGACTGCTACTTCGGCCCGTACGTGTACGTCACCTCCACCAACCACTCCTACGACGACCCGCACGAGCCCATCGGCAAGCAGTGGCCGCGCATGGAGCCGGTGGAGATCGGCCCGGGCTGCTGGATCGGCACCGGCGCGGTGATCCTGCCCGGTGCGCGCGTCGGCCGGAACGTGGTGGTGGCCGCCGGCGCGGTGGTCCGGGGCACGGTGCCCGACCACGCCGTGGTGGCGGGTGCCCCGGCCAGGGTCGTACGCCACTGGACCCCGGAAACCGGCTGGCAGCCCCCGCTGCGCACCCCGGCGCCGGTGCCGATTCCCGCCGGCATGACCCCGGAGCAGCTCAGGGCCCTGGCGGAGCTGGGCGAGGAGGACGTGGCGCGGCTCGCCGAACTGGAGGCCGAGGGCTGAGCCCGGTCGCGGCCGGCGCGTGACCCCGGGCTCCCGACGCCGGGTCAGGTGTCGGACCGGGGGACCGGGGCACCGGCGAGGTATGGATGCACAGGCATGGACACTGCGGGGGCGCGGCCAGGCCGCCCGGGCGGCGCACAGTCACGCGCTGGCCGTGGCGGCACGGGCAGGGTTCGCCGCCCGCGGGCTGATCTACGTACTGGTGGGCGTGATCGCCCTGCGGATCGCGTTCGGACAGGGCGGCCACGGCGGGCAGCAGGCCGATCGCGGCGGTGCTCTGGAGGAGCTGGCCGCCCGGCCCTTCGGGGCGGCGCTGCTGGTGGTCCTGGGAGTGGCGCTCGCGGGCATGGCGCTGTGGCGCCTGTCGGAGGCGGTGTTCGGCGGAGCGGGACCCAAGGGCACCGAGCCGTCCAAGCGCGCCGCCGCGGCAGGCCGGTGCGTCTTCTACGTCTTCGCCTGCTACTCGGTGCTGATGTACGCGGCCGGGGACCGGGGCAGCGGCAGCGGGTCCTCGGACCGGCAGACGCACGACGTGACCGCCACGGTGCTGGGCTGGCCGGGCGGTCAGTGGATCGTGGGCGTCGCCGGGGCCGGGGTGGTGGCCGCCGGGCTGTGGATGGCCGTGCGGGCCGTCCGGCTGAAGTTCCGGGAGAAGCTGCGGACCGCCGCCATGTCCGCGCGGGCCAGGCGGTTCACCGATGTCTTCGGCGTGGCCGGGGGCACGGCACGCGGGGTCGTCTTCGCGGTCGCCGGGGTGTTCGCGGTCGTCGCGGCCGTCAGGCACCGGGCCGGCGAGGCCAAGGGCATGGACGACACCCTGCGCACGTTCCGCGATCTGCCCGCCGGTCCCTGGCTGCTCGCCGCGATCGCGCTCGGCCTGGCGGCCTTCGGCGTCTTCTCTTGGTGCAACGCCCGCTGGCGCAGGATCTGATGCCGGAGACGGCACCGCCGCGCAGTACAGTTCGGTGGACGGTCAGGCACACCCCGGCGGAGTACGCCTGACCGCACCCCGCACGCGAGAACAGCGGGCCGCGATGCCCTCGACGATGGACGGAACGTGTCGGACCTCGACCTGCTGACCCAGTCCCTGGCCCGTAACGTCAAGCACTGGCGTGCCGTGCGCGGGTTCACCCTGGACGTGCTCGCGGCCCGGGCCGGGGTCAGCCGCGGCATGCTGATCCAGATCGAGCAGGCCCGCACCAATCCGAGCATCGGCACGGTCGTCAAGATCGGCGACGCGCTCGGCGTCAGCATCACCACCCTGCTCGACTACGAGCAGGGCCCGAAGGTCCAGATCGTCCCCCCGGAGAAGGCGGTACGGCTGTGGCACACCGAGGCCGGCAGCTTCAACCGCCTGCTCGCCGGCACCGAGGCGCCCGGCCCGCTGGAGATGTGGGACTGGTACCTGATGCCGGGGGAGAGCAGCCTGTCCGAACCGCACCCGAGCGGCACCGTGGAGATCGTCCATGTCACCGCCGGGGAGCTGACCCTCACCGTGGACGGGGTCGACTACCGGGTGCCGACGGGCGCGAGCGCCTCCTTCGAGGCGAACGCGGCCCATGTGTACGGCAACACCGGGGACGTCCCGGTGGAGATGGTCATGACGGTGTCCGTGCCGCCGGTGCCCTGAGCCGGCCGGCGGCGGGCTGTCAGCGTGCCGGCATGCGCGCACCCATCGGAGACTTCGACACCGCCGCCCCCGCTCCCGACTGCCTCGACGAGCTGATCGCCCCGGTCGCCGACGCCGTACGCCACTGGTCCGGGGCCGTTCCGGCGGAGCAGATCGTCTACGTCGAGACCGACCCGCGGTGGGCGGACACCGCCGTCTTCGTCGAGCACTACGGGCGGGACCTGCTGGAGCGGTCGGCCAACTGCGTGGTCGTGGCGGGCAAGCGCGGCGGTGCGGCCACGTTGGCGGCCTGCCTGGTCCTGTCCACCACCAAGGTCGACGTCAACGGGGTCGTGCGCCGCCAACTGGGCGCACGCAAGGCGTCCTTCGCGTCGACGGACACCGCGACCGGGGAGACCGGCATGGAGTACGGGGGCATCACCCCGATCGGACTCCCAGCGACCTGGCCGCTGTTGGTGGATCCGGCGGTCGTCGACCTCCCGTGGGTGCTGGTCGGCAGCGGCCGCCGCCGCGGCAAACTCCTGGTCCCCGGCAAGGCGTTCGCGCACCTGCCCGGCGCGGTCGTCCTGGAAGGGCTCGGCACCTGAGGCGCGCGCGGCGGCGCACCCACACGTCCTGATGCGGTATGCCCCTTATGGTGGCTTTCGGTGTGCTGGCTCGGTGACGGGACGGAGTGGAGCCGTGGCGTGCGCGGAGACTGAGGCGTCCCGGGGGCGGCGGGCCTGGGTGCCGTTGCTGGCGGTGTGCGCCGGGTACTTCATGGTGATCCTGGACGTGACGGCGCTCAACGTCGCCGTGCCGGTGATCGGCCGGCAACTGTCCGCCTCGCTCACCGGCATCCAGTGGATCACCGACGGGTACACCCTCGTCTTCGCCGGGTTCCTGCTCACCGGCGGCGCGCTGGGCGACCGGCTGGGCAACCGCCGGGTCTTCTGCTCGGGCGTCGCGGTCTTCGCACTGTCCTCGGCTGCCTGCGCACTCGCGGCGAGCGCCCCACTCCTGGTCGCGGCCCGACTCGTGGAGGGGCTGGGTGCGGCGCTCATCGTGCCCGGCTCGCTGGCCCTGCTCCAGCAGGCCTACCCGGAGCCGGCCGCGCGCTCCCGGGCCTTCGGCCTGTGGGGTTCGATGGCGGGCGTCGCGGCCGCCGCCGGTCCGCTGCTGGGCGGCCTGCTCGTCGCCACGCTGGGCTGGCGCTGGGTCTTCCTCGTCAACCTGCCGGTCGGCGCGGCCTGCCTGCTGCTGACGCTGCGCCATGTGGCCCGCTCGCCCCGGCGCGCCGCCCGCCCCCTGGACTGGCCTGCCCAGTGCGCGGTGGTGGCCACGGCGGCCCTGCTGACCGCCGCCCTCAACGAGGTCGGTCGGCGCGGCTGGTCGGATCCCGCCGTCCTCACCATGGCGGCCCTGGCCGCGCTGGCCGCCGCGGGGTTCGCGGTGCGCGAGCGGCTGGCCCGCGCGCCCGTCCTGCCGCCGAGCCTGCTGCGCTCCCGCGCGATGGGCGGTGGCGCCGTCATCGGTCTGCTGTTCAACTTCGGCTTCTACGGCATGGTGTTCACCGCCAGCCTGGAGTTCCAGCACCAGCGCGGCTTCAGCGCCCTCGGCACCGGGCTCGCGCTGTTCCCGGCGGTCGCGATGACCATGTTCGCCTCCGTCCTGTCCGGACGGCTGGCACGCCGCACCGGCCATCGTCCGCTGGTGGTCTCCGGCATGCTCCTCGCCGCCCTGGGGCTGGCCGGCTGGGCCGCGGCGGGACCGGACCCCGCCTATCCGCTGCTGGTGGCCCCGATGATGGCCGCGGGGTTCGGTACCTCCTTCGCCCTCACCGGGACGACCGCCACCGTGATGGGCGCGGCGCCCGCGGGGTATTCGGGCGCGGCCTCCGCCCTGTTCAACACCACCCGCCAGATCGGCAGCGCCACCGGCGTCGCGCTCGGCGGCAGCCTGCTCGCCACGGCCGCCGACTACGGCACCGGCCTGCGGACCAGCATGGCGGTGGGGGCACTCGCCTACCTGGCCGCCGCAGGCCTCGCCTGCCTGTGCGTGCCGCCCCTGCCGAGACATGCCCGGCAGGAGCGGGCCTAGGGCGACACGGAGTGGTGCGCCAGTGCCCGGTGCGGGTCCGCCTCGCCGGGACCCGGAGCCGGATCCGCGTGCACCAGGGCCGCCGTCAGCCTCGGTACGGCGTGCAGCAGCGCATGCTCCGCCTCGACGGCGATCGCGTGCGCCTGCCGTACGGTCGCCTCACCGTCGACCACCACCGCGACCTCGGCGCGCAGCCGGTGCCCGATCCACCGCAGCCGCAGCTCACCCACCCCACGCACCCCCGGCACCCCGCGCAGCGCCCGCTCGGCCCGGTCCACCAGCACCGGGTCCACGGCGTCCATGACCCGCCGGAACACCTCGCGCGCCGCGTCCCGCAGCACCAGCGCGATCGCGGCGGTGATCGCCAACCCGACGAGCGGGTCCGCGAGCTGCCAGCCCATCGCCGAACCGGCGGCGCCCAGCAGCACGGCCAGCGAGGTGAAACCGTCGGTACGCGCGTGCAGCCCGTCGGCGACCAGCGCGGCCGAGCCGATGTCCCGGCCCACCCGGATCCGGTACCGGGCCACCCATTCGTTCCCGGCGAATCCCACCAGCGCGGCCACCGCGACGGCCGGCAGATGGGCCACGGGGCGCGGATCCAGCAGCCGTTCGGCCGCCGTCCAGGCGGCGAAGGCGGCCGACGCGGTGATCGTCAGCACGATCGCGAGGCCCGCGAGATCCTCCGCCCGCCCGTAGCCGTAGGTGAAACGACGGTTCGCCGCGCGCCGCCCGAGCACGAAGGCGATCCCCAGCGGTACGGCGGTCAGCGCGTCGGCCGCGTTGTGCACGGTGTCTCCGAGCAGCGCGACCGAGCCGGAGGCGACCACGACGGCCGCCTGGACGAGCGCCGTCGCGCCGAGCACGGCCAGCGACACCCACAGCGCCCGCATGCCCCGCGCCGAGGACTCCAGTGCCGGGTCGAGCTTGTCGGCCGTCTCGTGGGAGTGGGGGGTGAGCAGGTGCGCGAGACGGTGCCGCAGGCCACGGGGGGAGGGGTGCGAGTGGCCATGCCCCGGCTCAAGGCCATGGGTGTGGGTGTCCGCGGCGGCGTGATCATGGACATGGCCGGCATGTCGGCGCCGGCGATCACCGCCGTGCCGGTCGGCCGGCGGAGGGGCGTCGTCGTGCGTGTGCCGGTCGGCCGCGGGGACGGTGTGGTCGTGGCGGTGCCGGTCGTCCGCGGATGCGTGCGGGTGCGCGTGCTCGTGTTCGTGCCGGTCGCTCATGCGGCTCCCCTCTCCGGTGGGCGGGGCGTGGACAGACCGTGCCCTCGGCGCCATTATGTGCGTATGAGCGCACGCACGCACCTATCACCTGCGCATCATGCGCATCCGCGCAGCCCCGGCGAGGAGCAGTTCGCGCTCGCCGCCGAACTCCTCGCCCTGCTCGGCGACCGCACCCGGCTCACCCTGCTGCACGCGCTGACCGCGGGGGAGGCGGACGTCACCACGCTCACCGAGGTGTGCGGCGCCGCCCGGCCCGCCGTCAGCCAGCATCTGGCCCGACTGCGGCTCGCCGGTCTGGTGGGTACGCGCAAGGAGGGACGGCGGGTGGTGTACTCGCTGCGCCACGGCCATCTGCGCCGGCTGGTCGACGAGGCGCTGAAGGTGGCCGACCACCGGCTCACCGAGACCGCCGCCGAGGACCGCCCGCAAGGGGCTCAGTAGGCGGCGGCCGAACCGAGGTACTGCTCCGCGAAGGACGTCGCCGCCGTGCGGGAGGTGAACAGCCTGCGCAGCCGGGCCAGCGTGGTCCCGGCCAGGAAGGGATCGCCGGAGGCGGTGCCGTGGTAGATGCCGGACAGGAACCCGGAGAACTCCTGGTAGTCCCAGACCCGGCGCAGGCAGGCGTGGGAGTAGCCGTCCAGGCCGGTGTCGTCGCCCTTCACGACGTGCGCGACGAGCGCGTCGGCCAGCAGGAAGGCGTCGTGCAGGGCGAGGTTCAGGCCCTTGGCCGCGATCGGCGCGGTCAGGTGCCCGGCGTCGCCTGCCAGGAAGAGCCTCCCGAAGACCAGGGGTTCGACCACGTAGTCGTGCATGTCCAGCACGCGCTTCTCCAGCAGCCGCCCCTCGCTGAGCGGCGGCGCCCCGGCCGCGCCGAGCCGTTGGCGCAGTTCGTGCCAGACCCGGTCGTGGGACCAGTTCTCCGGGTCGTCGCCCGGTGGGCACTGGAGGTAGTAGCGGGTCATCTCGGGACTGCGGGCCATGTGACCGGCGAAACCGTTCGGATGGACGCCGAACAGCACGCAGTCCGAGGACGGCGGGGCCTCCGCGAGCAGCGCCAGCCACCCGACGCCGTAGTCCCGGCGCGAGACCAGCACCCGTCCGTCGGGTATCGCGTCCCGGGTCACCCCCCGCGCCCCGTCGCAGCCGGCGACGAACTCGCAGCGCAGCAGGTGCCGCCGCCCGGTGTCCGGGTCGGTGTACGAGACGGCGGGGCGGTCCGTCTCCAGGTCGTGCAACCGGACGTCCCGCACCCCGAACCTGACGTCCCCGCCGCGCACGTCGGCGTACTCCCGCACCAGGTCGGTCACGAGCAACGGCTGCGGGTAGACGTAGTGGTGGTGACCCGTCAGCTCGGCGTAGTCGAAACGGAACCGCTCGTCGGCGAAGCGGAACTCGCAGACGTCGTGGACCTGCGCGCGGGCGGACAGGGCGTCGGCCAGTCCGTGCTCCCGCAGGCCGCGCACCACCTGCTCCTCGATGACCCCGGCCCTCGGCCGGGTCTCGACGAACTGCCTGCTCTCGGCCTCCAGGACCACGCAGTCGACGCCGGCGGCCCGCAGGATGTTCCCGACGGTCAGCCCGGCGGGTCCGGCGCCCACGACGACGACCGTACGGTGTTCCTCTGACGGGGAGTTGGGATTCACCCCGGCATTATGACGGGGTCCCGTCGGCCACGGCAGTGCCACCGTGGCCGACGGGACGCAAGGGGTGTGCCGGGTCAGTGCGCCGGGGCGTCGGTGACCACGACCTCGTCGATGCTGCGCTCGATGTCCTCCGTCGTGGAGGCGGTCGCCTTCGCCCAGTAGTAGACGACGACCGAGAAGGCGGCGATCACCAGGATGTCCCACCACAGGGCGATGTGTCCCTGGCCGCCGAAACTGCCCTGCCAGGAGATCAGACCCATGCCGACCAGGTAGACCGGCAGCCACTGGGCGGCCTTGAAGTCCAGCCTGGGCGCGTCCGGCAGGTTCTTGTTGACCGCGTAGAGCGCGTAGCCGCCGAGCAGCAGGTAGCCGAGGACGATCGCGATGCCGAGCCGCCACAGGGTGCCCCAGCCCGACCAGTAGATGATCAGGTTGGCGACCACGAACGACACCGGGGAGATCACCTTTCCGAAGGGCAGCCGGTACGGACGCTCCAGGTGCGGCAGCTTGTCGGTGAAGACGCCGTACGCCAGCGGCGCACCGGCGTACATCAGCACGCTCGCGGAGGTGATGAAGCCGACCAGCTGCTGCCAGCTCGGGAACGGCAGGAAGCAGATCACACCGGTCACGAAGGACATGATCAGACCGAACCACGGCACGCCCCGGGCGTCGGTCCTGCTGAAGAGCTTCGGCGCGTAGCCGTTCTTCGCCAGGCCGTAGGAGACGCGCGAGGTGGCGGTGGTGTAGATCAGGCCGGTGCCGCCGGGGGAGATGATCGCGTCGAGGTAGAGGACCCACGCCAGCCAGCCGAGGCCCACCAGGCTGGCGAGTCCGGCCCACGGGCCGCTGATGCCCTTGTAGGCCAGGTTGGCCCAGCCGTGCGCGAAGCTGGCGTGCGGCAGCGCGGCGATGAACACGACCTGGAGCAGGACGTAGATGACGGCGCCGATCGCGACCGAGCCGAGCGTGGCGCGCGGCAGGTCCTTCTTCGGGTTGCGGCTCTCCCCGGCCAGCTGGATGGCCTGCTCGAAGCCCAGCAGCGCGAAGATGATGCCGCTGGTGCTGATCGCGGCGAGGACACCCTTGGCGCCGAAGGGAGCGAAGCCCTCGGAGTGGAAGTTGGACGGGTGGAAGTTGCCGACCGCGATGATGAAGATCGCGGCCAGCGGCACGGCGATCTTCCACCAGGTTGCGGCGCTGTTGGTGTGCGCGAGCACCCGCACGCCGAGGAAGTTCACTCCCACGAACAGGGCCATCAGCACGACCGCCACCAGCAGACCGGTGTGGGTCAGGGTCCCGTTGGCGTGCTGCAGGTGCTGTGCCCACTTCCAGTGGCCGGCGTAACCGATCATGGCTTCGACCTCGATCGGGGCCACGGTCGCGGCCTGCAGCCAGGAGAACCAGCCGAAGGACATGCCGGCCAGCCCGCCGAAGGCGTAGTGCGGGTAGCGGGCCGTACCGCCCGCCACCGGGAACATGCCGCCGAGTTCGGCGTGCACCAGGGCCAGCAGTACGATCGCGATGGCGCCGATCACCCACGAGATGATCGCCGCGGGGCCTGCCTCCACGACGGCTTTCTGTGCGCCGTAGAGCCAGCCGGATCCGATGATCGAGCCCACCGAGGCCCACATCAGGCCGATCAGGCCGACGTCCCGCCTCAGCCCGCCCGAAGGCCGGGTGTCCTCCGTCGCGGGTTTCTCGACACTCACCATGTCAAGTGGCCTCTCAGTTTCTGAACGCAGATTTAACGAGCAAGAGGGCACAACTTAAGGGCGAGTTCCGGAACGACAGAAGAGCCTTGTCGAAGATTTGACCCTCGATCTTGTCTGTCTTGGCCAAAGCTTTTGCGCAGGTGAGCGAGGGTCGCGGAATGTCCGTATTCAGCTGCGGATTGTGAGAAGAGGGTAAGACAGAAAGCTCAGATCAAGCTCAAATCCCGCTCAGCCGCGGAATTTCGATGGCCGGGCAGCGGTCCATGACCATGTCCAGCCCGGCGGCCCGCACCCGCCCGTACGCGGCCTCGTCCACCACTCCCAGCTGGAACCAGACCGCCTTCGCGCCCTTCGCCACCGCCTCGTCCGCCACCGCACCGGCCAGCTCGCTGTTGACGAAGACGTCCACCACGTCGACGCCGAAGGGGATCTCCGCGAGCGACGCGTAGCCCCGCTCGCCGTGCACCGTCTCCGCCTTCGGGTGGACCGGCACGATCCGCTTGCCGAACCGCTGCAGCACCTGCGCCACCCCGTACGCCGCCCGCCCCCGGTTGGACGACAGGCCGACCACCGCCCAGGTGTCACCCGTACCGGTCAGGATCCTGGTGACCGTCTCTGCGTCGCCGTACACCGGCTGCCTCCTCTGCTCGGGGACCGTCTGCCGTGGCCAACCCCCTGCGGCCGACCGTGATTCCCCGGCGCGGGGCGGTCCAAGTGACACGGTGGGCGTCGCATGTCCCGTATGTCCCGCCACGGTGACCGGAATCGTGGCAAGGTGACTGCGTACGGCCCTCCGCACGCCTACGCTCAGCCCGTGCTGCGCATTCTCGACGCCAAGACCGGTGAGACCGTCCCCGCCGCCCCCGCCCGACGTGCCCTGACCCGGGTCGAGGCCCATGTCCGCGGGCGCGACCTGACCGGGCTGCGGGTCCTGCTCACCACCGACCTCCTGCTGCGCGCCCTGGAGCTCGGCGGCACCCCGGTCCTGCCGCTGCTCACCGCCGACCGTCACCAGGCGGAACTGCACGCCGCCGCCACCGCCCTCGGTATCCGCCCCTTCGAGGACGGCCGCGACCTCGCCTCCGGACTCGGCGAGGCCCAGGTCGTCCACGTGACGGCGCGGGACGCGCCCGTGCCCGGCACCGGGGTGACCGTGGCGGTCGCCCCCGCCGACGGACCGGACGCCGACGCCCTGAACGGGCTCGCCGACCCCGCCGCGCTCCGGCTCGCCCTGCTCGACGCCCCGCGCCGCACGGCCGTCCACCTCGCCGCCGGCGCCCTCGACGAGGCCGGACGGCGGCTCGGACGGTTGCGGCAGTCGGTCGCCGGATGGGCGCGCAGCCCCTCCCGGCCGGTGCCCGAGAAGGTGCGGGGGCGGCTGCGGGACGCCTGGGAGGACGACCTCGACGTACCCGGCGTCCTCGGTGTGCTGCGCTGGATGGAGAGCCAGGCCGAGATCCCGGACGGCGCCCGCTTCGAGACCTGTGCCTACGCCGACCGGCTGCTCGCCCTCGACCTCACCCGCGACCTCGGGAGGCCGGCGTGACCGCCCGGGCGGGCGCGGGCCCGCTGCGCCGCCTGGTCGTCCTGCGGCACGCCAAGTCGTCCTGGCCCGAGGGCGTCCCCGACGAGCTGCGCCCGCTCGCGGCCCGCGGCCGCCGGGACGCGCCCGCGGCCGGCCGGGCCCTCGCCGCGTCCGACTGCCTGCCCGACCTCGCGATCTGCTCGACCGCGGTGCGTACCCGGCAGACCTGGGAGCTGGCGGCCGGGCAGTGGGGCACACCGCCGCCGGTCCGCTACGACGGCCGGGTCTACGCGGCCGACGTGCCCGAGCTGCTGGAGGTCGTGCGCGAGGCGCCGCCCGAGGTGGAGACGCTGCTGCTGGTCGGGCACAACCCGGGGCTCGAGGAACTGGTCCTGGAACTGGCGGGGGGCGGCCTGGACGACACCCTGGACCAGGTCCGCGCGAAGTTCCCGACGTCGGCCATCGCGGTCCTCGCCTGGCACGGGACGAAGTGGACGGAGCTGGGCCCGGGAGCCGCGCTGCTGACGGAGGTGACGGTGGCCCGGGGGAGAAAGGCCTGACCCGTGGCCGCATAGGCTGGGCGGATGCAGGACCAGTACCGCACAGTCGCCCGCGCGGGCGTGCACGAGACCGAGGTCAACCGTTCCCGTTTCCTGTGCGCCCTCGCCCCGGCGGCCGACGAGCGGGAGGCCCAGGACTTCGTCGCGGCGATCCGCAAGGAGCACGCCGACGCCAGCCACAACTGCTGGGCGTACGTCATCGGCGCCGACGCCTCCGTCCAGAAGGCCAGCGACGACGGCGAACCCGGCGGCACCGCCGGGGTCCCCATGCTCCAGATGCTGCTGCGCCGCGAGATGCGCTACGTCGTCGCCGTCGTCACCCGGTACTACGGCGGCGTCAAGCTCGGCGCGGGCGGCCTCATCCGTGCCTACGGCGGGGCGGTCGGCGAGGCCCTCGACGAACTCGGCACGCTCACCCGCCGCCGCTTCCGGCTGGCCACGGTGACCGTCGACCACCAGCGCGCCGGCAAGGTCCAGAACGACCTGCGGGCCACCGGCCGCGAGGTCCGCGACGTGCGCTACGGCGAGGCGGTGACCATCGAGATCGGCCTCCCCGACGCCGACGTGGACGCCTTCCGCGGCTGGCTCGCCGACGCCACGGCGGGCACGGCGAGCCTGGAGCTCGGCGGGGAGGCCTACGGCGACGCCTGACGGCGTCCGGTCACCGTGTCCGGGCGGTGACGCGCTGCCGGACCAGGGCGAAGACCACGACGCCCACCGCCACCAGGGTGGACAGGACCACCTGGTCGCGGCCACCGCCCGCGCTCGTGTCGGTGAGCATGTAGCCCAGCACGAAGGTGATCAGGGCGATGGTGGCCCACGTCAGGTACGGGTAGAGCCACATCCGCACGACGAGCTTCTCCGGCTCCTCGGCCTGGATGATCTTCCGCAGGCGCAGCTGGGAGAAGCAGATGACCAGCCAGACGAACAGGGCGATCGCGCCGGAGGAGTTCAGCAGGAACTGGAAGACGGTGTCCGGCCAGAGGTAGTTGAAGGCGACGGCGACGAAGCCGAAGACCACCGAGGCCAGGATGGCGCTGCGCGGGACCCCGCGGTCGGTGGTGCGGGCGAAGGCCGCCGGGGCGTCGTTGCGGCCGCCGAGCGAGAACGCCATCCGGGAGGCGGTGTACAGACCGGAGTTCAGACAGGACAGCACCGAGGTCAGCACGATCGCGTTCATGATCTGCGCGGCGTGCGGGATGCCGATCGAGCTGAGCGCGGCGACGTACGAGCCGTTCTTGAGGATCGCCGGGTCGTCCCAGCGCAGCAGCGACACCACGATCAGGATCGAACCGAGGTAGAAGACGGCGATACGCCAGATGACGCTGTTGGTGGCCTTGGCGACCGCACCGCGCGGGTCGGCCGACTCGCCGGCCGCGAGGGTGACGATCTCACTGCCCATGAACGAGAAGACCACCATCAGGACACCGGTGAGGATCGCGCCGGGGCCGTGCGGCAGGAAGCCGCCGTGCGCGGTCAGGTTCGAGAACCCCGAGGCCGGGTGGTCGGAGCCGGGCAGCAGCCCGAACAGGGCCAGACCGCCGACGACGATGAACGCGGCGATGGCCACGACCTTGATGCCCGCGAACCAGAACTCGAACTCGCCGTACGAGCTGACCGAGGCGAGGTTGCTGGCCGTCAGCACGAGCATCACGATCAGCGCCCAGCCCCACTGCGGGACCGCCGGGATCCACCCGGCGAGGATCTTCGCCCCGGCGGTCGCCTCGACGGCGAGCACGACGACCCAGAAGAACCAGTACAGCCAGCCGATGGTGAAACCGGCCCAGCGCCCGAGGGCCCGGTCGGCGTAGGCGGAGAACGAGCCGGAGGTGGGGTTGGCGGCGGCCATCTCGCCCAGCATGCGCATCACGAGCACGACGAGGACGCCGACCAGCGCGTACGAGATGAGGATGCCGGGGCCGGCGGCGGCGATGCCGGACCCCGAGCCGACGAACAGGCCGGCGCCGATCACCCCGCCGATGGCGATCATCGACAGGTGGCGGTTCTTGAGCCCGGCCTTCAGACCGGGCTCGGTGGGCGGGCTTGCGGGGAGGGTTGTGGTCATCTCGACATCCATGGGGGAGTGCGGACCAGAGCGGTCACGAAAATTAGTTCACGACGATCTAAAAAAACAGTCTTGTTTAAATGTTCACCTTGCTCTATTTTTCGCTTCAGCGTTGGGCTGCGTCCGCAAGGTCGCCGTTAGGGTGGCGTCGTGGTGAATACAGGGGGCAAGTTCGGCCCCTACAGCGGGCCGGGCCCCGTACGGCCCGGAGCGGAGCTGGTCCGCTCCCGGATCGCCCTGCGGGTGCGCCTCAAGTCCGAGGCGCCGGGGGACCGGCTGCCGGACGCCGGAGTCCTCGCCGAGGAGCTCGGCATAGGTGAGATCACCGTGCGCCGCGCCCTGGAGGGCATGTGCCAGGACGGCCTCCTGGACCGGCGCAGGGGCAGGTCCGGCGGCACCTTCGTGGCCCGGGAGTGGGACTCCGTCGCCGCCGTCCTGCACGATCCCGCGGAGGGGGCCGCACTGGACGCCTTCCACCTGCTGCTGGAGTGCGGCCTGGTCTCCCACGCCGCCGGGGAGATCCCGGACGGCGGCCTGGACGGGCTGCGCGCCCTCGTCGAGGAGATGGACCGCGCCGACGCACCGGACCGGCTGCCCGAACTGGAGGCCCGCTTCCACCTCGAACTGGCGCAGACGCTCGGCGGCCCCGGGATCCGTGAGTTCGCCGCCGACCTGCTCGGCCGGCAGTGCCTCCTGCTGCCCGCGCCGGAACCCGAGGTGGTACGAGCACGCAACCGCCATCACGCCGACCTCCTGAAGGAGCTCGCCCGCGGCGACATGGCCCTCGCGGTGGCCGCGGTCAAGGCGCACCCCCACGCCGGCCCACGCTCCGGGGCCGCCTGACCCCGGCCGCCCCCGCTCACCCCCGCAACCGCTCGAAGACCGTCCCCGAAGGAGCTGGCGTCATGCCCGATCCCGCATCCGCCGCCGGGTCCCCGCCGGCCTCGGGCCCACCGGGCCGCCCCGCCCCGCAGCGACTGCGCGGCGGCGTCCTCGGCATGGCCGACATCGCGGCCGCCACCATGGCCAACGTGGGCCCGGCCATGAGCTTCTTCTTCGGCTTCGCCTTCCTGGCCACGACCGCGGGCGTCGCCTCGCCGCTGACCATCGTCGCCGCCGGGGTCGCCGTGGCCCTGCTCGGCAACACCCTCGCCGAGTTCTCCCGGGCCCACCCCTCGGCAGGCAGTTTCATCACGTTCGTCGGCCGGACCTTCGGTCCGGTCAGCGCCGTGACCACCGCCCTGCTCGCGGGCCTCGGCTACATCGTCGCGATGGCGTCCGTCATCGCGATCTCCGGTGGCTTCGTGCAGATCACCCTGCACCACTACACGGGCCTCGACCTCCCCTGGATCATCTGGACGCTGCTGCTGACCGGGGCGGCCGTGCTGCTGATGCTGCGCGGGGTCGTGGTCTCCACGAAGTGGGCCGGCTACTTCTTCGCGGTGGAGATGCTCGTCCTCGCCGTCGTCTCCGCCGCCGCGATCGCCGGACACCACGGTGCCCTGTCCGCCGCCCCGTTCCTGCCCGGCCACATCACCAACGGCCTCAGGGGCCTGGCCGCGGGCTTCCCGATCGCGGTGTTCCTCTTCGTCGGCTGGGAGAACTCCGCGGCGCTCGCGGAGGAGACCGAGAACCCGCGCCGCAACGTCGGCCGCGCGGTGTTCTCCTCCGTCGCCATCATGACCGTCAGCTACATCCTGTTCGCCTACGCCACCGTCACCGGCTTCGGCTACGACGTGCGGCGGCTCGGCGCGTCGCCCATCCCCTTCATCGACGTCGCCCAGGACACCCTCGGCGTGCTGGCCGCCCTCGCCTACGTCGGCGGCCTCACCTCCACGCTCGGGGTCCTGATCGCCGGCATCAACTCCCAGGCCCGGCTGATCTTCAACGCCGGCCGGGAGGGCCTGCTGCCGTCCTTCTTCGGCTACGTCCACCCGACCCGCCGTACGCCGAACAACGCGATCATCACCTTCACCGTCACCGCGCTGCTGATCATCGGCGGCTGGGGCCTCGGCCACGTCCTGGGCGGCGGTCCGATGAATCCCGTGGTCTTCTTCACCGAGGCCTCCAGCCTGGGCGCCATCCTCATCCTGCTGGTCTACCTGGCCTCGAACATCGCCCTGCCGCTGTACTACCGCCGGTACCGCCCCCAGGAGTTCCGCGTCCTGCGGCACCTCGTCCTGCCCGCGGCCGGCACCCTGGCCATCCTCGTGCCCCTCTACTACCTGGCGAAGCCCGGGCAGCCGGCCCCGTACAGCTGGTTCCCGTACGTGGCCCTGGCCGCCCTGCTCGCCGCCGTCGGCTACGCCACGCTCCTGGTCCGCCGCGAACCGCACCTCGCCGAACGCGTCGGCTCGGTCGTCGCCGACGTGGAGTGAGCGAGGGGCGTTCCGGTCAGGCCGAGAGCAGGGAGTCGTCCTCCGTGCGGGCACCGGGGAGCCGGTGCCGGGCGGCGATGAGAGCGGCGTCGATGTCCTTGGTGCCGGTCGCCACGCAGAGCGTGTAGGCGACGTCGGCCATCCGGGAGCGCACCTCCTCGGACCCGTCGTCCGCGTTCAGGACCCGCAGCGTCTCGTACTGCTCGACCAGGTTCATCAGCACGGCGGGGTGGGCCATGAGCATCGCAAGCCTCCTGCGTCATCACGCTTCACATGGGTCGTACAGCGCCCCGTGTGCCCCGGCTTCCGCCGCTCATGCCCCTCGTCCGGGCCGGTGTCCCCGGCGCGGGGAAGAGCGGCCCGGACGCGGTGGCGCGGGGAAGAGCGGCCCGGACGCGGTGGAACGACCGTCAGCCGTCCCCGCCGGCACCGGAGGGGCCGAGTCCCGGCAGCACGTCGTCGAAGAGCGCGAGCCGGGCGGTGACCCGTTTGCCCACGGGCTCCCGGTGCGCCTCGAAGCCCTGCACCACCGCCAGCACGATCTCCAGACCGTGCTGGCCGACCCGCCCGGCGTCCGCCGCCCTGGCCAGCGGAAGCGTCGGATCGCTGTCCCACACCTCGATCTCCACCGCGCCCCCGGCGATGCCCAGCCGCAGCAGCACCGGCCCGGGCGCGTACTTGAGCGCGTTGGTGACCAGCTCGCTGACCACCAGTTGCGCCAGGTCCATGGTCCGGGCCGTCACCGGAAGTCCGTGCACGGACTGGGCCCGCGTCAGGAACTCCGACGTCCGGTGGCGGGCGCCGGCGATACAGCCGTCCGCCCCGTCCAGTGCGAAGGTGACGTCGTCAGGTGCGGCTTCCGGCATCCGGGAACACTCCTCGGGCGGGACAGGCTCCCTGCCGACGATCTGCAATACCCCGTTCATGGGCGCGCGTTTACCCGGTGATGGCCTGTACTACTCCCGGGTCGGCAAGAAAACAGCGCCGTCCCGTGCATCACGTTCCGCTTCCCGGGGCAGCGTTGGCTACGGAGAATCCCAGCCCGGTCCGAGAATGCGCAGGTCGCAGGTGACAGACAACGAGGAAGCAAAGAGCCGGGGACGGCTGGCCGTGACCCGTGCCGACGCCGACGGCATCACCGTTCTCACCCTCCGCGGGGAGGTCGACTACGAGAGCGCCGGCGCCCTGTCCCGGGCCACGCCGCCGGCCGACCCCACGGCCGCGGCGCGGATAGTCGTCGATCTGAGCGGGGTCACGTTCATGGACTCCAGCGGCATCAACGCCCTGGTCGCCGCCTATCAGACGACCCGGGCCGCTCAGGGGTGGCTGCGCATCGCGGGGGCCCGGGGGCCTGCGCTGCGCATCGTGCAGATGGTGGGGCTCGACGCCCTCGTCACCTGCCACCCGACCGTCGAGGACGCCATGGCCGCGTGACGGCCCCCAGCCCAAAAACCATTCGAGTACCCCGCTCCGGCGCGCTCATGCCGCCCTCGCCACCCCTGATTTTCGGCCGTTCGGGAAGGCCGCTTTCGCGGGCTCGCGGGCTTTGGCCGCGGGCAGTTCCGTGCGTTAATCTGCGACCGATTTCCCATCTGCCGGACCCGTCGAACACGGAATTCCCGCTGGTGGGTGGGGCTTGCGGCCCTGGTGTGGTTCCGAGTCCTCGGGGTGGGGACTCCTGGGGAGTGGAACGAGGGTGTGCATGAGCGGCACGAAGGTGGGCGCCCAGGTGCAGGGGCCGGGTGAGCAGGAGCTACGGCAACTGCTGGCCGGGCTGACGGCCGTGCGCGACGGGGACTTCGGCACCCGGCTGCCTGCCGACGGACCGGGGCTGCTCGGCGACATCGCCACGGTCTTCAACGGCATGGTGGACCAGTTGTCCCTCTTCACGTCGGAAGTGACCCGCGTGGCCCGCGAGGTGGGCACCGAGGGCACCCTGGGCGGTCAGGCGGAGGTGCCGGGTGTCTCCGGCACCTGGGCCGACCTCACCGACTCGGTCAACGCCATGGCGGGCAACCTGACCACGCAGGTCCGTGACATCGCCCAGGTGGCGACCGCGGTGGCCAAGGGCGATCTGTCACAGAAGATCGACGTGCCCGCGCGCGGGGAGATCCTGCAGCTGAAGGAGACCGTCAACACGATGGTCGACCAGCTGTCCGCGTTCGCCGACGAGGTGACCCGCGTGGCCCGCGAGGTCGGCAGCGAGGGACGCCTCGGCGGCCAGGCGCAGGTGCCCGGCGTCGGCGGCGTCTGGCGCGACCTGACCGATTCGGTCAATTTCATGGCCGGAAACCTCACCTCCCAGGTCCGCAACATCGCTCAGGTGACGACCGCGGTGGCGCAGGGCGACCTGTCGCAGAAGATCACCGTGGACGCCCGCGGCGAGATCCTGGAGCTGAAGAACACCATCAACACGATGGTCGACCAGCTGTCCGCGTTCGCCGACGAGGTCACCCGGGTCGCCCGCGAGGTCGGCACCGAAGGACGCCTCGGCGGACAGGCGGACGTCAAGGGCGTCAAGGGCACCTGGCGCGATCTGACGGACTCCGTGAACTTCATGGGCGGCAACCTCACCGGGCAGGTCCGCTCCATCGCCCAGGTCGCCACCGCGGTGGCCCAGGGCGACCTCTCCCAGAAGATCACCGTGGACGCCCGCGGCGAGATCCTGGAACTCAAGGACACCATCAACACGATGGTCGACCAGCTGTCCGCGTTCGCCGACGAGGTCACCCGCGTCGCCCGCGAGGTCGGCACCGAGGGGAACCTCGGCGGCCAGGCGATCGTGCGGGGCGTGTCGGGGACCTGGAAGGACCTCACGGACAACGTCAACGTGATGGCGTCCAACCTGACCGGGCAGGTCCGCTCCATCGCCCAGGTCGCCACGGCCGTGGCGCGCGGCGACCTCTCGCAGAAGATCACCGTGGAGGCCAAGGGCGAGGTCGCCGCCCTGGCGGACGTCATCAACACCATGGTCGACACGCTGTCCGCGTTCGCCGACGAGGTCACCCGCGTCGCACGCGAGGTCGGCACCGAAGGCCGCCTCGGCGGCCAGGCCCACGTGCCGAACGTGGCCGGCACCTGGAAGGACCTCACGGACAACGTCAACTCCATGGCGAACAACCTCACCGGGCAGGTCCGCAACATCGCCCTGGTGACGACAGCCGTGGCCAACGGCGACCTGTCGAAGAAGATCGACGTCGACGCCCGCGGCGAGATCCTCGAACTGAAGACCACCATCAACACGATGGTCGACCAGCTGTCGTCCTTCGCCGCCGAGGTCACCCGCGTCGCCCGCGAGGTCGGCAGCGAGGGCCGGCTCGGCGGGCAGGCCGAGGTGGAGGGCGTCGAGGGCACCTGGAAGCGGCTGACGGAGAACGTCAACGAACTGGCCGGGAACCTCACCCGGCAGGTCCGCGCGATCGCCGAGGTCGCCAGCGCCGTCGCCGAGGGCGACCTGACCCGCTCGATCACGGTGGAGGCCTCCGGCGAGGTCGCCGAACTCAAGGACAACATCAACTCCATGGTGGGGTCGCTGCGCGAGACCACCCGGGCCAACCAGGAACAGGACTGGCTCAAGACCAACCTCGCCCGCATCTCCGGCCTCATGCAGGGCCACCGCGACCTGCCGGTCGTGGCCGAGCTGATCATGGACGAGCTGGCGCCCCTGGCGGCGGCCCAGTACGGCGCGTTCTACCTCGCGGAGGACACCCCGCGCGGTCACGAACTGCGGCTGGTGGGGTCGTACGGCTACCCGGACGACGCGGACCGGCCCACCCGCATCCCCGTCGGACGCTCCCTCGTCGGACAGGTCGCGCGCAACCGGCGGCCCATCACCGTGGAGGACCTGCCCGAGGGCTACGTGACCATCTCCTCCGGTCTCGGACAGGCGGTGCCCAGGGCCCTGATGGTGCTGCCCATCGTGGTCGAGGAGCAGGTCCTCGGGGTCATCGAACTGGCCTCGCTGACCGGCTTCACCCAGATCCACCAGGACTTCCTGACCCAGTTGATGCCGACCATCGGCGTCAACCTCAACACCATCGTGGCCAACGCCCGCACCGACGAGCTCCTGGAGGAGTCCCAGCGGCTGACCTCCGAACTCCAGGCCAGGTCGGAGGAGTTGCAGGTCCAGCAGGACGAACTCCAGCGCTCCAACGCCGAACTGGAGGAGAAGGCCTCCCTGCTGGCCTCGCAGAACCGCGACATCGAGGCGAAGAACCTCCAGATCGAGCAGGCCAGGCAGGAACTGGAGACCCGGGCGCAGCAGCTGGCGCTGGCCTCCAAGTACAAGTCGGAGTTCCTGGCCAACATGAGCCACGAACTGCGCACCCCGCTCAACAGCCTGCTGATCCTGGCCCAGTTGCTGGCGCAGAACCCCTCGCGCAACCTCACCCCGAAGCAGGTCGAGTACGCGGGCATCATCCACTCGGCGGGCTCCGACCTGCTCCAGCTGATCAACGACATCCTCGACCTGTCCAAGGTGGAGGCGGGCAAGATGGACGTCGCCCCCGAACGGGTGCCGCTGCGCCAGCTCCTGGAGTACGTCGAGGCCACCTTCCGGCCGATGACCACCCAGAAGAGTCTGGAGTTCACGGTGGCCACCGCCGCGGGGACTCCGGCCGACCTGCTCACCGACGACTCCCGGCTGCGGCAGATCCTGCGCAACCTGCTGTCGAACGCCGTCAAGTTCACCGAGGAGGGCGGCGTCCAGCTGCTCATCGAACCGGCCGCCGACCGGGAGGTGCCGCCGGAGGTGCTGCGCGGCGGTCCTGTGGTGGCCTTCCGGGTCGTCGACACCGGTATCGGCATCCCGCACCAGCAACTGGAGACCATCTTCGGCGCGTTCCAGCAGGCCGACGGGACCACCAGCCGCAAGTACGGGGGGACCGGACTGGGCCTGTCCATCACGCGGGAGATCGCCCATCTGCTCGGCGGCGCCGTCACGGTCGACAGCACCCCCGGACAGGGCAGCACCTTCACCCTGTATTTGCCGGTCGCCCGCGCGGACTTCGAGGAACTGCTGGAGAACGGCGGCCGGCCGGGGGAGCACCAGCACGCCCCCGTCGGCGAGGTCACCGCCGGGGACGCCGACGCGCCCCTCGAACTGACGGAGGCCGTCCCGGCCGCCGGACAGCACCGCAGGCGGCGGCTGCTGGTGATAGAGGAGCGCCCGCGCGGGCTGCTCACCCTGGTCGCCGAACGGGCCGTCAGTGACCTGGCCCAGGAACCCGGTGACCCGCACGGGGCGATCGACCTCATCACCGCCGTCGGTGCCCAGGAGGCGGCGAGCACGCTGGCGGCCGAGCCCTGCCACTGCGTCGTCCTGGAACTGGGCATGCCCGGCAAGGAGGGCGCGGACTTCCTGGAGGCCATGCGCGGCGACTCCGCGCTGGCCAGCGTGCCCGTCCTGGTGCACACGGGGCACCGGATGGAGCTGGCGCAGGAGCAGGCGCTGCGGGCCCTCGCCGGGGGGCGGCCGCTGGACTTCCTGTCCAGCCTCGACGAGCTGCGCGAGCGCATCACCCTGCACCTGTCCGCCGAACAGCCCGGGGACGTGCTGTCCCTGGTCCGTACGGAGGAGCCGCACCGGCCGGCCGCGCAGGTCGTCGACGACGCCTTCCGCGGCCGGACGGTCCTGGTGGTCGACGACGACGCGCGCAACCTCTTCGCCCTCAGCGGGGTGCTGGAACTGCACGGGTTCCAGGTCCTGCACGCCGACAACGGCCGCAAGGGCATCGAGATGCTGCTCGCCCACCCCGACGTCTGCCTGGTCCTGATGGACGTGATGATGCCGGAGATGGACGGGTACGCCGCGACCGCGGAGATCCGGGCCATGTCCCAGTACGCGGAGCTGCCCATCATCGCGGTCACCGCGAAGGCGATGCCGGGCGACCAGGAGAAGAGCCTCGCGTCCGGCGCCAACGACTACGTCACCAAACCCGTCGACACGGGCGACCTCATCGCCCGCGTGCGACGCTGGCTGTCGCAGTGAGCGAGCGCGGCCGGCGTGACGTCCAGCGGAGGAACAGGAACACCGTGAGCGATCTCCGTCAGCCCCCCGAACCCCTTGCCTCCGGCGCCTCGGCCGGCGACCACGCCACGACGGAAACCCCCGACCCGGCGGACGGCCGGACTCCGGTGGGCGGTGCGGCGTCCGTCGCCGTCGTGCAGCAGGGCGACGGGCCCGGCGGAGAGGAGGACGGGGAGGGGGAGCGGTCCCCCGTCGGGCGGCTCGCGGCGACCGTCGAGCGGTTGCGGCGTGAGGTGCGGGCCGCGCATGCCGAGGCCGACGGGCGTGCGCTGATCGAGATGGCCAAGGGCATTCTCGTGGAACGGCTGGGCTGCGGCCCGGCGCAGGCGGCCCGGCAGCTGGCCGAGCTCGCCGGGCAGGCGGGGGTGACCCCGCTGGAGTTCGCGGTCGACGTCATCAACCAGGCCGCACGGGACCGGTTCTCGGAGGTCGCCGCCGAATTCCTCACGGTCACCGCGGCCCGCACCGACACCTCCGGTTCAACGAGCGTACGGCTGCGGGCCGCCGAGAGCGGTGCGCTGGCCGCCGACGACACCCAGGCCGTGGCCGACGCCCTGCTGGAACACGCGCTGGTCCCGCTGGGCGCGGAGGCCGTGGCGATCTGGGCCCTGGGCACCGACGGCTCGCTCACCCTGGCCGGGAACGCCGGCTTCTCCGCCGCCGAGGCGGGACGCTGGCGGCACGTGCCCCCGGGCGTCGCGACCGTGGCCCGCCGGGGCCTCGCCGAACGCGGCGGCCACTGGATCCACAGCCTCGCCGAGACCGGCCTGCCCTCCATCGGCCAGCACCACCATCCCGAGGGCGGCCGGGTCGCCGTACCGGCCGGGACCGGCGGCCGCATCCACGGCGTCCTGGAGATCGCCTGGCCCACCCCCCTCGACACCCCCTCTCCGCCGATCGTCCGGCAGGTCGAGGCGCTGGCCGAGCTGTGCGCGCACACCCTGGAGACCTACACTCCCCGCACCTTCGACGGCGACTCCGTCGCGCGGGCGATGCCGGCCGTCACCGAGCTGATCGACCTCGCCGAAGGACTCCACGACCCGGCCCTGGTCCTGGTGCCGCACCTGGACGCCGACGGGAACCTCGTCGACTTCCGCATCCACCACGTCAACAGCCGTTTCCTGGACCCCGCCGGCCGGCCCCGGAGCGTCATCAACGACGCCCTGCTCCTGGAGGCGTACCCGATGGTCGCCGGCCACAGCGAACTCTTCGACCGGATCGAGCGCGTCTTCGCCACCGGCGAGCCCTACCGCGCCCGCCGCATGCGCCTCACCGCCCTGGTCGACGACGTCCCGCTGGCCGCGGTGGCCGACTTCAACATCAGCCGGCACGGCGGCAGCGTGCTGCTCATCTGGCGCATCGAGGACGAGACCGCCCGCCTGGCCAGCCTGCTCAAGCACGCCCAGCGGCTGGGCCGCATCGGCGGCTTCGAGGAGAACGTCCTCACCGGCGAGATCACCTGGAACGGCCAGCTCTACGACCTCTACGGCCGGCCCGCCTCCGCACCCCCCGTGCCGCTGGAGGACCTGGCCGCCCACGCCCACCCCGACGACGCCGTCACCATCGGCCGTTTCCTGCGCACCCTGCTGCACCACCACCGGCCGGCGTCCACCGCGTTCCGTCTGCAGCGACCCGACGGGGTCACCCGCCACATCCGGGTGGTGGCCGAACCGGTCCTCGACTCCGGCGGCCAGCTGTACGGCGTACGCGGCGCCTACCAGGACATCTCCGCACACCACTGGACCGAGGTCGCCCTCGCCGCCACCCGCGACCGGCTCGCCCACACCGAGCAGCAGGCCAGCGAACGCAACCGGCTCACCCTCCAGCTCCAGCACGCCATCATGCCGCCCGCGCAGGCCCCGCTGGCGGTCCCCGGCCTGGACCTGGCGGTGCGCTACCGGCCCGCGGAGACCCAGAACCTGGTCGGCGGCGACTGGTACGACGCGGTCGTACTGCCGTCCGGGCTGGTGCTGCTGTGCGTGGGCGACGTGGCGGGACACGGCATCGAGGCGGCCACCAGCATGGTCGTCCTGCGCAACGCGCTGCGCGGGCTCGCCGTGACCGGCGCGGGCCCGGGGCAGCTGCTGACCTGGCTGAACATGGTGACCCACCACATGACCGGCTCCGTCACCGCCACCGCCGTGTGCGGTCTGTACGACCCCGACCACCACACCCTGCGCTGGGCCCGCGCGGGCCATCTGCCGCCGGTCCTGGTACGCGGCTCCGAGGCGGAAGCGCTGCCGCTCGTCCAGGGCCTGCTGCTGGGCGCCGTGCCCGAGGCCGCCTACCAGGAGCACGAGGTGCAGCTCGCCGTCGACGACACCCTGCTGATGTACACGGACGGCCTGATCGAGCGCCGGGACCGGTCCGTCGAGGAGTCCCTGGCGCAGCTGCTCACCGCCGCCCGCACGGTTCCCCGGTCCCTGGAGCAGCGGCTGGACCGCCTGCTGACCCACAGCAGGTCCGACACCGACGACGACACCTGCATCGTCGGCATCCGCGTGGTGCCCTGACCCGGGCGCCCCGCGCCGTGCGTCAACCCCGCCTTCAGGGGGTACCCGCACAGCCGGAGGTGGGCGATGTTCGAAGCAGACGACATCCGCGAGTGGCGCGGCCATGACGTGGTCGACCCGGGCGGTCACAAAATCGGTGTCCTGGAGGCGGTCTACGTCGACACGGCGACCGACCTGCCCCTCTACGCCACCGTCACGGTCGGGCTGCCGACCCGCCGTCGGCTGGTGTTCGTCCCCCTTGTGAAGGCGACCGTCGGTCCGGGCTACCTGAAGGTGGCCTACGACAGGGGTGTGGTCAAGAAGGCCCCTGCGATCGACACGGACGGCGAGCTCCTGGCCGTCCAGGAACCCGCGGTCTTCTCGCACTACGACCTCGACTACACCCCCGGCGCCGGCGGTGAGCGCCGGCTCGCCCGGCGCTGACCGGGCCCAAGCGGCAGGAGAGCCGATGACCCTGTTTCTGCTCCTGATACTCGTGGCCCTGGTCCTGGGCATCGTCGGGTTCGCCGCCCACGGACTGTTCTACCTGTTCGTCATCGGCGCCGTCGTCCTGGCCGTCGACCTCCTCTACGGCGGGCTCCGCCTGCGGCACGGCGGCCGGCACCACCGCATCGTCCGCTGACCCTGCCGGAGGCGCATCTCTGGCGGCGCGGCGCGGTATCGCGCAGCGTGGTGTGAAGGGGCCGCTGGGCGGCGCCCGCGCCGTGGGAGAGGTGGGACCGATGGACAGGGAAGTCGCCGTGCCCAGAGTCGTGGTCGGTGTCGACGGGTCGTCGTCCTCGTACGGAGCCCTGCGCTGGGCGGTCCGGTACGCCGGCCTGGTCGGCGGCACCGTGGAGGCGGTGTCCGTGTGGGAGCTCCCGGGGCTGTACGGCTGGTCGGGGCCCGCGGTGGACATGGACGTGGACCAGGAGGAGGCCCGGGACCGGATGCGGCAGGAGCTGACGGAGGTCCTCGGCGAGGAAGCGCGGTCCGTCACGACCCGTCTGGTGCACGGCAACGCCGCCGACGTGCTGGTGCGGGCCTCCGCGGGGGCCGAGGTGCTGGTCGTCGGCAGCCGTGGCCGGGGCGGGTTCGCCCGGGCGCTGCTCGGTTCCGTCAGCATGCAGGTGACGCAGCACGCCGACTGCCCGGTGGTGGTGGTGCGCTCCCAGGACACGTGAGCCGGCGCCTCGCCCTCCCGGGTCAGACGCTCGTACCCGCGCCGTACGGGGCGTACAGGTTCAGGAGCCGGGTACGGGCCGCGCTCAGGCGGTGGCCGACCACCTGCCCCACCCACTGGCTGACGGCGGCGCCCAGCTCCGCGTCCTCCTGGCACAGGGTGAGCACCGTCGTGGCGTCGAACTCGTACGCCCGGACCGGCGTGGTGGCCTCGGCCCCCAGGTGCCACACATGGGGCGCGAACAGCCAGGACCATCCGACCAGTTCGCCCGGCCCCAGACTCTCGATGACGGCCGCCCGCCGACCGGGCACCCGCATGTCCAGTTCGACCCGGCCGGTCCGCACGATCCAGAACCGGTCGGCGTGGCCGCCCTCCTCGAAGAGCCTGGCCCCCTGGGCGAAGGAGACCTCCCGGGCGAAGTGCATCAGCCGTTGCCGCTGACCGGCGGGCAGGGCGCGCGGCAGGCTGAGGGTCGGCGGGGCGTTCATGGCGGGCCTCCTGGGAACGCGTGCGAACTCCTGACTGCTGCTGCCAGCGTGCGGGTCCGGCCGCGGCCCCGCCATGGGCCGAGCGGTCCCCGTGACCGGGACCTTGGGCACCCTCCGCGGCGCCCGCCGCCGGGGCCGGTCAGTGCTGCGCGGCCGCCCACTCGTGGTACGCCGCCACCGCCGTCGGCAGCGTCGGGAAGATCCGGTCGGCGCCCACCGCGTCGGCCAGGCCGTAGGCCCGGAGGTCGTCCAGGAGTTCCTGTTTGACGCGGGCCAGGGCGAACACGACGTCCCGGGCGGCCAGTTCGCGGCGGAGCTCGTCGACCGCGTCGAGGGCGGTGATGTCGACCTCCACGTTGGCCTCGGTGTTGAGGACGAACCAGCGGACGGGGTCGGCCTGTTCGTCGACGGCGGTCAGCGCCCGGCGCCGGAAGTTCTCCGCGTTGGCGAAGAACAGGGGCGAGTCGTAGCGGTAGACGAGCAGCCCGGGGATCGTACGGGCGGCGGGGTAGTCGTCGATGTCGTGCATGCCGGCCAGACCGGGCACCAGGCCCTCGACCGCGTCGTGCGGACGGGCCACCCGGGTGAGCAGCTCCGCGACGGACAGGCCGACGGCGACCAGCACGCCGTACAGGATGTCCAGGGTGAGGACCCCGGCCAGGCAGCCCAGGGCCAGCAGGAGTTCGCGACGGCGGAAGGCGGCCAGGCGGCGGAAGCCGGCCAGGTCGATCATGCGCAGGGCCGCGTAGACCACGAGGGCACCGAGGACCGCGGACGGCGTGCGGGTCAGCAGCGGGCTGAGCAGCAGCAGGACCGCGAGGACGAGGGCCCCGGCGACCAGGGAGTACGCCTGGCTGCGGGCACCCGCCGAGGCCGCGAGGGCGGTGCGGCTGGCGCTGCTGCTCACCGGGAAGCCGTGCACGGCGCTCGCGCCGAGGTTGGCCGCGCCCAGGGCCAGGAACTCCTGGTCCGCGTCGAGGGTGGGCTCCTCGGCCGGGGCGGCTCCGGTGAAGGCGCGCGCGGTGAGGATGAAGTCCGTGTAGGCGACCAGGAGGACGCCCAGCGCGGGCAGGACCAGGCGGGGGATCGCGCCGAGGTCCGGCAGGGCGAGGTCCGGCAGGCCGGAGGGGACCGTGCCGATCACCTTGACACCGTAGCGGTCGTCGAGGCCGAACACGGCGACGGCCGCCGTGGCCAGGGCCACCACCAGCAGCGGGCCGGGGAGGACAGGCACGTACCGGGCGATGAGCAGGAGCACCGTGAGGGCCAGTGCCGCGAGGACGACGGTGGGCGGGTGCACGTCTCCCAGACGGGTGAGGAAGGACCACAGCTGGGGGAAGAACGCGGTGCCGGTCGTCGGTACCCCGGTGAGCTTGGTCAGCTGGTCGACCATCATGATCAGGGCCACGCCGGTCAGATAGCCGATGAGGACCGGGCGGGACAGCAGGTCGGCGAGGAAACCGAGGCGTAGCGCCCGCGCGACCAGGCAGAGCAGGCCGACGGTGGCGGCGAGGGTCGCGGCCAGCACGGCGTACCGGGCGGGGGCGCCGGCCGCGAGGGGGCCGACCACGGTGGCCGTCATCAGCGCGGTCGTCGACTCCGGGCCCACCGACAGCAGTCGGGAGGAGCCGAACACCGGGTACAGGGCCAGCGCGGGCAGGATCGCCCACAGCCCCGCGACCGGCTGCAGCCCGGCCACCTCCCCGTACGCCATCACCTGCGGCACCAGGTACGCGGCGACGGTCGCGCCGGCCAGCAGGTCGCCCTTCAGCCAGGTACGCCGGTAGCCGAGCAGCAGGGCGAGACCGGGCGCGAGCCGGTGCCGTCCCGCGTGTCCGTCTCCGCCCCGGGCCATGCGCCGCCTTCCGCCGTGTGATCTCCCAGCATCCACCGGACGGTGCCCGCCCGCCCGGCAGGCGCGCGGCACCTCGCCAACGGCCCCGCCGCAGGGACCGGTTCGACGGCCTGCCCCGGTGAGCTCCACCGCGCCGGGAGGGGGACCGTTTCGGTGTCCTGAGGCCGTCATGGGCCGAACGGCACGGGTGCGGGACCACCGGGCCCTGTCGTCCGGCGCCTCGGCGCACCAGGCTGGATCCCGGTCCCGGGGGATCCGGCGTCCGTCCCGCACGCCGGTCGCCCGCCCGGCCGATCTCCGAGGAGCAGCGGACATGAACCCAGCGGTCGTACGGGGCGTCGGCTGCCCGCGCCGGAGCCGGTTACAGACTCGCGGCGTGGTCGGGGACGTAGGTCTGCAGGTCGCGCGGCGGGCGCTGGTACCCGGTCGGCGCGGGCCGCTCGGGCAGGTCGAGCACCGGCGGCGGCACGTCGTGGTACGGCACCGTCGAGAGCAGGTGGGCGATCATGTTCAGGCGGGCCGCCCGCTTGTCGTCGCTCTCCACGACGTACCAGGGCGCCTCGGAGATGTCGGTGTGCACCAGCATCTCGTCCTTGGCCCGGGAGTACGCCTCCCAGTGGGTGATCGACTCCAGGTCCATCGGCGAGAGCTTCCAGCGCCGCAGCGGGTCCTCCAGCCGCTTGCGGAACCTGTCCTGCTGCTCGGTGTCGCTCACCGAGAACCAGTACTTGCGCAGCAGGATCCCCGACTCCACCAGCATCCGCTCGAAGATCGGGCAGTGCCGCAGGAAGAGCTGGTGCTCCTCCTTGGTGCAGAAGCCCATCACACGCTCGACCCCGGCCCGGTTGTACCAGGACCGGTCGAACAGCACGATCTCCCCGGCGGCCGGCAGCTGCTCGACGTACCGCTGGAAGTACCACTGGGTCCGCTCGCGCTCCGTCGGTTTCGGCAGCGCCGCGATCCGGGCGATGCGCGGGTTGAGGTGCTCGGTCACCCGTTTGATCGTGCCGCCTTTGCCCGCGGCGTCCCGGCCCTCGAAGATCACTACAAGACGTGCACCCGTGGCCCGTACCCACTCCTGCAGTTTCACCAATTCGGTCTGCAAGCGCAGCAGTTCCGTCTCGTACACCTTGCGCGGCAGCTCCGCCGCCTTCTTGCCGGCCATGCCGCCTCCGCCACCCGATGATCTACCGATGGAGCCATCCGATGTCCAAGGTCGAACACCAGGACGCCACCGTACTGTCCGACGACGAGCTGCGCACCCTCGACGCCCACTGGCGTGCCGCCAACTACCTGGCCGCCGGACAGATCTACCTGATGGCGAACGCGCTGCTCACCGAGCCGCTGCGCCCCGAGCACATCAAGCCGCGGCTGCTGGGCCACTGGGGCACCTCGCCCGGCCTGAACCTCGTGTACACCCACCTCAACCGGGTGGTCCGGGCGCGCGGCCTGGACGCGGTGTGCGTGTGGGGGCCGGGGCACGGCGGTCCGTCCGTGCTGGCCAACTCGTGGCTCGAGGGCAGCTACAGCGAGACCTACCCCGACGTCCCGCGGGACGGGGAGGGGATGGCGCGGCTGTTCCGGCAGTTCTCGTTCCCCGGGGGCGTGCCCAGTCACGTGGCCCCGGAGACGCCGGGCTCGATCCACGAGGGCGGTGAGCTCGGCTACTCCCTGGCCCACGCCTACGGCGCCGCCCTGGACCACCCCGGCCTGCTGGTGGCCTGTGTGATCGGCGACGGCGAGGCGGAGACCGGCCCGCTGGCCGCGTCCTGGCACTCCAACAAGTTCCTCGACCCGGTGCACGACGGCGCCGTCCTGCCGATCCTGCACCTCAACGGCTACAAGATCGCCAACCCGACCGTCCTTTCCCGCCTGCCCGAGGCCGAGCTGGACGCCCTGCTCAGGGGGTACGGTCACGAGCCGATCCACGTCACCGGCGACGACCCGCACGAGGTCCACCGGGCCATGGCCGCCGCGCTGGACGACGCCCTGGACCGCATCGCCGTCATGCAGCGCTCGGCACGCGAGGGCGGCAGCACGCAACGCGTGCACTGGCCGGTGATCGTGCTGCGCACGCCCAAGGGCTGGACCGGCCCCGCCGTGGTGGACGGCGTGCCCGTCGAGGGCACCTGGCGGGCCCACCAGGTACCGCTCGCCGCGGTGCGTGAGAACCCCGAGCACCTGCGGCAGCTGGAGGCCTGGCTGCGGTCGTACCGGCCCGAGGAGCTGTTCGGTCCCGACGGCCGGCCCGTCGCCGACGTGCTGGCCTGCGTCCCCGACGGCGCGAGGCGGCTGGGCGCCTCGCCGTACGCCAACGGCGGCCTGCTCGTCCGGGACCTGCCGCTCACCGATCTCGACGAGTTCGCGGTCCCCGTCGACAAGCCGGGCACGACCCTGCACGAACCCACCCGGGTGCTCGGCGACTTCCTCGCGCGGATCATGAGGGACACACGACTGCGCCGGGACTTCAGGCTGGTCGGCCCGGACGAGACCGCCTCCAACCGGCTCCAGGCCGTCTTCGACGTGAGCGGCAAGGCCTGGCAGGCCGAGCGGCTCCCGGTCGACGAACACCTCGAACCGCACGGCCGGGTGATGGAGATCCTCTCCGAACACCTCTGCCAGGGCTGGCTGGAGGGCTACCTCCTGACCGGCCGGCACGGACTGTTCTCCTGCTACGAGGCGTTCGTGCACATCGTCGACTCCATGGTCAACCAGCACATCAAGTGGCTGAAGACGTCTCGTCGGCTGCCCTGGCGGGCTCCCGTCGCCTCCCTCAACTACCTGCTCACCTCGCACGTGTGGCGCCAGGACCACAACGGCTTCTCCCACCAGGACCCGGGCTTCGTCGACCACGTCCTCAACAAGAGCCCCGAAGTCGTCCGCGTGTACCTCCCGCCGGACGCCAACACCCTCCTGTCCGTCGCCGACCACGTGCTGCGCAGCCGCGACTACGTGAACGTGATCGTGGCCGGCAAGCAGCCCTGCTTCGACTGGCTGTCGATGGACCAGGCCCGCGTCCACTGCGCCCGCGGCGCCGGGATCTGGGACTGGGCCGGCACCGAGAACGGCTCCCGTGAACCGGACGTCGTGCTCGCGTGCGCCGGCGACGTCCCGACCCAGGAGGTGCTCGCCGCCGCCCAGCTGCTCCGCCGCCACCTGCCCGAGCTGGCGGTACGGGTGGTGAACGTCGTCGACATGGCCCGCCTCATGCCGCACGAGGAACACCCGCACGGGATGACCGACTTCGAGTACGACGGCCTGTTCACCACCGACAAGCCGGTGATCTTCGCCTACCACGGCTATCCCTGGCTGATCCACCGCCTCGCCTACCGCCGCACCGGCCACCGGAACCTGCACGTACGCGGATACAAGGAGTCCGGGACCACCACCACCCCGTTCGACATGGTGGTCCGCAACGACCTGGACCGCTACCGCCTCGTCATGGACGTCGTCGACCGCGTCCCCGGCCTCGCCGTCCGCGCCGCCGCGGTACGCCAGCAGATGGCCGACGCCCGCACCCGCCACGAGGCCTGGATCCGCGACCACGGCACCGACCTGCCCGAGGTGGCCAACTGGAGCTGGGCCGGCTGACCGGACCCGGTCCGGCCGGCGATGGGCGGGGGCCGGTCGGCCCAAGCGGCCGGTTCCCGGCCGGTGCAGGCTGGATCCGTGAGGCGGCGGGCACACCCGCTCCCGCAGCGGGCGCACACCTCCCCCTGGGCCTGCGGCGGCCGAGGCCTGCGGGCACGTGGGGCCGCCCGGGACACGGCGCCTGGCCAGGCGCCGTAGCCGGGCGCCGGGTCCGGGCCGCTGGGGCCCTTCGCCGGCCCGGCCGGGACCCTTGGCCCCTGGACCCGCCCCTGACCGGCGGCGGAGGCTGACAGGACCCGGTGTCCCAGGACGGTGGTACCGCAGGACGAGAGACGAGGCGGCCGATGTACTCCCATGACGGATTCCGCGAACTGGACCGTGGCGAGTGCCTGCGCCTGCTCGCCGGGGTGCCCGTCGGCCGGATCGTCCACACCCGGCACGCGCTGCCCGCCGTGCTGCCCGTCAACTTCGGCCTCGACGGCGACGGCGCCGTGCTGCTGCGGACCTCCGCGGCCTCGGAACTGGTGCACGCCATCGACGGCTCGGTGGTGGCCTTCGAGGCCGACGAGGTGGACGCGGACAGCCGGTCCGGCTGGAGTGTGGTCGTCACCGGTGCCGCGACCGTGGTGCACGACCCGGCCGAGCACGAACGGCTGGTCCGTGAGGGGCCGCGCTCGTGGGTGCCGATGCCGCAGGAGGTCTTCGTGCGCATCGAGCCGGACCTGGTCACCGGACGGGAACTGACCGGCTGAGGAACCGACCGAGCACCTGCCGATCCGCTCATTCCCGGCAATTCGTACCGTAACCGGCCGAGGTGCAGAGTCCCGTGGTGGAGCAGGGGTCCGCAGGGGTTAGCGTGGTGGGCGCTGACCGTCGGCCCCTGCCGACGGGCGTCGGTCGTGAGGGGCGGAAGGGCGGGACATGCGGGGCGGGGCGGTTTCGTGAGATTGCTGCACACTTCCGACTGGCACCTCGGCCGCTCCTTCCACCGGGTGGCCATGCTCGACGCCCAGGCCGAGTTCATCGGCCACCTCGTGCGGACCGTGACCGAGCGGGCCGTCGACGCCGTGCTCGTGTCGGGGGACGTCTACGACCGCGCGGTCCCCCCGCTCGCCGCGGTCGAGCTGTTCGACGACGCGCTGCACCGGCTCGCCGACCTCGGCGTGCCCACGGTGATGATCTCCGGCAACCACGACTCGGCCCGTCGCCTCGGCGTCGGCGCCGGTCTCATCGACCGCGCGGGCATCCACCTGCGGACCGAACCGTCCGCCGGCGGTACCCCGGTCGTGCTCGCCGACGCCTTCGGCGACATCGCCTTCTACGGGCTGCCCTACCTGGAACCCGCCCTCGTGAAGGACGAGTTCGGGGTCGAGAAGGCAGGTCACGAGGCGGTGCTCGCCGCCGCCATGGACCGGGTCCGCGCCGACCTCGCCGCCCGTGCCCCCGGTACCCGCTCCGTCGTCCTCGCGCACGCGTTCGTGACCGGAGGCGAGGTCAGCGACAGCGAGCGGGACATCACCGTCGGCGGGGTGGCCGCCGTCCCGGCCGGTGTCTTCGACGGCGTCGACTACGTGGCGCTGGGGCATCTGCACGGCTGCCAGACCATCACCGAGCGCGTCCGGTACTCGGGCTCCCCGCTCGCGTACTCCTTCTCGGAGACCGACCACCGCAAGAGCATGTGGCTGGTCGACCTGGCCGGTGACGGCACGGTCACCGCCGAGCGGCTGGACTGCCCGGTCCCGCGCCCGCTGGCCCGCCTCCGGGGCACCCTGGACGACCTGCTGGCCGACCCCGCCCTCACCCGGCACGAGGACGCCTGGATCGAGGCCACCCTCACCGACCCGGTCCGCCCCGCCGACCCCATGGCCCGGCTGACCGACCGCTTCCCGGGCACCCTGAGCCTGGTCTTCGCCCCCGACCGCGCGCCGGACGACCCGGACGTGACCTACGCCCGCCGCCTCGCCGGCCGCACCGACCGGCAGATCGCCGAGGACTTCGTCGCCCACGTGCGCGGCGCGGGCCCGGACGAACGGGAACGGGCCGTACTCGGCGAAGCCTTCGACGCCGTCCAGGCGGACGCCGCGGCCCGGGAGGTGCCCCGGTGACCGCCCCTACCCACGGCTCCCCGTCCGCCTGCCCGCACACCGCCGGGGCCGGCCGCCCGCGCGGTGCGGTGACGGCGGGCCCGGGACGGCCCGGGGAGGGCGTCCAGTGAGGCTGCACCGGCTCGATCTCACCGCCTTCGGGCCCTTCGGCGACACCCAGAGCGTCGACTTCGACGCGCTCTCCGCCGCCGGGCTCTTCCTCCTGCACGGCCCGACCGGCGCCGGCAAGACCTCCGTCCTGGACGCCGTCTGCTACGCGCTCTACGGCACCGTCCCCGGCGCCCGTCAGAGCGGCCAGGGCCTCACCCTGCGCAGCGACCACGCCGACCCGGCCGTCCGCACCGAGGTCCGCCTCGAACTCAGCGTCGCCGGACGCCGCCTGGAGATCACCCGGCAGCCGCCCTGGGAACGTCTCAAGAAGCGCGGCTCGGGCACGACGCTGGACAAGGCCCAGACCTGGCTGCGCGAGTACGACGCGAAGGGCGCCGCCTGGAAGGACCTCAGCCGCTCCCACCAGGAGATCGGCGAGGAGATCACCCAGCTGCTCGGTATGAGCCGGGAGCAGTTCTGCCAGGTCGTGCTGTTGCCCCAGGGCGACTTCGCCCGCTTCCTGCGCGCCGACGCGGGGGCCCGCGGCCAGCTGCTCGGCCGGCTCTTCGACACCCAGCGCTTCGCCGACGTCGAGAAGCGCCTCGCCGAGCGGCGGAAGTCCACCGAGGCCCGGGTACGGGACGGTGACGCCGCGCTGCTGGCCGACGCGCACCGGATGCAGCAGGCCGCCGGCGACGCGATGGAGCTGCCCGACCTGGCCCCGGGCGACCCCGGCCTCGCCGACGCCGTCCTGACCGCCGCAGCGGTCGCCCGCAGTACCGCACGGGAGCGCCGCGCCCTCGCGAACTGCCGCCTGGACCTGGCCGAGTCCGCCCAGTTCGCCGCCGACCGCGCGCTGGCGGACGCCCGTGAGCTGGCCCGCTTGCAGGGCAGGTTCGCGCAGGCGCGGCAGCGGGCGGCCCGGCTGGCGGAGGAGGCCGGGGCCCACCGGGAGGCGCAGGCGCGGATGGAGCGGGCGCGGAAGGCGGAGGCCGTGGCGCCGGCGCTGGAGCTGCGCGAGGCGGCCGAGGCCGGGCACCGCGCCGCGGCCGCGGCCGAGGCACGCGCACGGGCGTTGCTGCCGGACACCTTCGCCGGAGCCGGTGCGGCAGGGCTCGCGGGCGCTGCCCGCCGGGCCGCCGAGGAGCTGGGCGGCCTGGAGTCCGCGCGCCGGGCCGAGCGACGGCTCGCCGAGCTCGTCGACGAGCGCGGCCGCCTCGACCGGCAGGAACGCGAGGACGAGGAGGTCCTGCGGGAGGCCGACGGCTGGCTCGCCGACTGGGACGCCACCCGCGCCGCGCTCCAGTCCCGCATCGACGCCGCCCAGGAGGCCGCGACCCGGGCCGAGCAGCTCGCCGTACGGCGCGAACCCGCGCAGCAGCGGCTGGCGGCGGCCCGGCTGCGGGACGAACTCGGCCGGGACACCGACGAGGCCCAGCGCACCGCCCTCGCCTCCGGCGCGCTGGCCCTGGAGGCGAAGGCGCACTGGCTGCGGCTCAAGGAGCAGCGCCTGACCGGCATCGCCGCCGAACTCGCCGCCCGGCTCACCGCGGGCGAACCCTGTGCCGTCTGCGGGTCCACCGAACACCCCGCGCCCGCACAGAAGTTCGCGGGCCATGTCGATGCGGAGGCCGAGGAGCGCGCGGAAGCCGACCACCAGCGCGCCGAGGCGCGGCACGCCCAGGACGAACGCCGCCTCGCCACCGCACGCGAGGCACTGGCCGCCGCCACCGCCGCGGCCGGGGACACACCCACCGACCGCCTGGCCGCCCAGGCGGACGAGCTGGAGCAGGAGTACCTCCTGGCCCGGGGCGCCGCCTCCGACCTGCACCCGGCGCAGGAGGAGCTGCGGCTGGCCGAGCGGGAGCGCGAGCGCCGGCTGACCGACCGCCGGCAGGCCGAGGTGCGGGCCGCCTCCCGGGTCGCCCGGCGCGACGGCCTCGATGCCGAATGCGCGGTTCTCGAAGCGGACTTGACCAAGGCGCGGGGAAGTGCGGACAGCGTGGCGGCGCGGACCGCGCAGCTGGAGCGGCAGGTGACGCTGCTCACCGAGGCCGCCGACACCGCGCGCGCCGCCGAGGACACCGCCCGGCACCTGAAGGACGCCGACGCACGGCTCGCGGACGCCGCCTACCGGGCCGGCTTCGAGACGCCGCAGGCCGCGGCCGCCGCGCTCCTCGACGACACCGCCCACCGCGAGCTGCAACGACGTCTGGACGAGAGGCAGTCGCAGGAGGCGGCGGTCCGTGCGGTGCTGGCCGAGACGGACACCGCGGCCGCCGCGCAGCAGCCGCCCGCCGACCTCGACGCGGCCGAACGCACCGCCGCCGCGGCCGACCGGTCGGTGCGTGAGGCCGCGTCGGCACGCGACCGGTCCGACCACTGCTGCACCGAACTCGACCGGCTGTCCGCCCGCGCCACCGCCGAGGCGCGCCGGCTCGCCCCGCTGCGCGAGGAGTACGACCGGGTCGCCCGGCTCGCCGCCCTCACCGCGGGCACCTCGGCCGACAACGAACGCCGGATGCGCCTGGAGTCGTACGTCCTGGCCGCCCGGCTGGAACAGGTCGCCGCCGCGGCCACCGTCCGCCTGCAGCGCATGTCGTCCGGCCGCTACACCCTGGTCCACTCCGACGACCGCACCGGGCGTGGTCGCAGCGGCCTCGGACTGCACGTCGTCGACGCCTGGACCGGACGCGAACGCGACACCGCCACGCTGTCCGGCGGCGAGACGTTCTTCGCCTCCCTCGCCCTGGCCCTCGGCCTCGCGGACGTGGTCACCGACGAGGCCGGCGGGGTCCGACTCGACACCCTCTTCATCGACGAGGGCTTCGGCAGCCTCGACGACCAGACCCTGGACGAGGTGCTCGACGTCCTCGACTCGCTGCGCGAACGCGACCGCAGCGTCGGCATCGTCAGCCACGTCGCCGACCTGCGCCGCCGCGTCCACGCGCAGCTGGAGGTGGTGAAGGACAGATCGGGCTCCGTGCTGCGGCAGCGGGGCGTCTAGCGCCCTAGGTGGCCCTAGGTGCCGATCGCCCGGCGGGGCAGGGGCGAGGAGTAGACGACGCTCGTCGTCACCGAGCCCAGGGTGCCGATCCTGCCGGAGATCTCCTCCAGGTGGCGCATCGAGCGGGCGGTGACCTTGATGACGAAGCAGTCGTCGCCCGTGACGTGGTGGGCCTCCAGGATCTCGGGGGTGGCGGCGACCAGGTCGTGGAACGGCTTGTAGTGGCCGTTGGGGTAGCGGAGGCGGACGAAGGCGAGGATCGGCAGGCCGAGGCGTTCCGGGTCCACCACCGCCGCGTAGCCACGGATCACGCCCGCCTCCTCCAGGCGGCGCACGCGTTCGGTCACCGCGCTCGGGGACATCGCGACGGCACGCCCCAGCTCGGCGAAGCTGGCCCGGCCCTCGCGCTGGAGGACGTCGAGGATGCGCCAGTCGGTGGCGTCCGGGGAAAACGCGGTCATGGCGGATGGATAACAGGGAATCCCCGGCCGGACAAGGCCGGGGCCGGGGATCGCGCCTTCAGGGGGCCGGTCACCGGCCGTAGATTTCCGGTCATGGAGATCCGCCGCACCGGCGGTCGCAGGGAAAGGCCCGACATGACCGAGACGTTCGTCACCGCCCCCAATCCCGTGCTGCGCGTCGCCCCGGCCGCCCCCGCCGAGGCCGCCGCCCACTTCCGCGCGAGCCTCACCTGGCACGCGGACGTCTCCGACGTGGCCGCCGCCCTCGCCGGCGCCGCCGACCCGGGCTTCGTCGTCCTCGACTCCCGCTCCACCGCCGCCTGGGACCAGGGCCACGTCCCGGGCGCCGTCCACCTGCCCACCGCGCTCGTCCCCGAGCAGGCCGCCCGGCTCCTCGACCGGGACGTGCCCGTGGTGACGTACTGCTGGGGTCCCGGCTGCAACGGCGCCACCCGTGCGGCCCTCGCCCTGGCCGAACTCGGCTACCGGGTCAAGGAGATGCTCGGCGGCTTCGAGTACTGGGTGCGTGAGGGCTTCGAGTTCGAGACCTGGCAGGGGCGCGAACGCCGGACCCCGGACCCGCTCACCGCGCCCGCCCAACACGGCGACTGCGGTTGCTGATTCCCGAAGGCGAACCTGTGCGGTCGCCGTACGTGTAGGTTCGGCCCATGACTCGTTATGCGGATCCAGGCGTGATGGAGTGGGTGGAGTCGGGCGGGGGTCCGCTCGTGGTGGTCCCGGAGACGGTCCTGCCCTTCTGGGCCGGGGCGGACAGCGCTGACCTGGCCACCGACTACGACCGTGCGTGCGAGGTCGACGGTTTCGTCGGACTGCTCCCGGTCGGGGACAGCGCCGCACTGGTCCTGGGCGACGAGCCCGCCTCGACGTCCTTCCTGCCGGACCACGGCACCTTCGTACGGTGGTCCGCCGCCGACTCCGAGGACGAACTGCTGGCCCAGGTCCCGGCCGCGCTCGACACCGCCGTGTGGGAGAAGGAACTGCGCTGGCGGGTCCCCGGTCCCGTCGTCCTGTTCGACTCCGCCTGGCCGGGCGGCGAGGCCGAGGGCGGGGAGCACCTGCGCGTCCCGCTGGAGCCCGGCACCTACGCGGTGCGCGCCGCCTACACCAGACCCGGCCCGGAAACCTGGCTGGGACTCGTGCAGTTGCGCAGGGTCGAGGACTGACCGGCCGTCATCTCACCCCGTCCACGGCGATGCCGAGATGCCGGGGACCGCGCAGCACCGCGTTCCGACGGTACGGCGGCGGGTCCTCGACCAGCCGGGGACCGTCGAGCCGCCGGGCCAGCTGGGACAGCGCCAGCTGCGCCTCGATGCGGGCCAGCGGGGCACCGAAGCAGCTGTGGACGCCGCTGCCGAAGCCTAGGTGCTGGATGTCCTGGCGGTCCGGGTCGAAGCAGTCGGGGTCCGTGAACCGGTGCGGGTCCCGGTTGCCCGCGCCCAGGACCAGCCAGATCCGCGAACCCTTGGGAATGGCCACCCCGTGCACCTCGATGTCGGTGATGCAGGTGCGCTGGGGCAGGAGCTGCACCGGCGGCTCGTAGCGCAGCAGTTCCTCCACGATCCGCACCGACAGGCCGGGGTCGTCGCGCAGCCGGGCCAGGACCTCCGGGTGCCGCAGCAGGGTGAGCATCCCGTTGGTGATGAGGTTGACGGTCGTCTCGTGGCCCGCGATGAGCAGCAGCACCGCCGTACTGAGGACTTCCATGGTCGTCATGGCGCCGTCCGTACCGCGGCTGTGCACCAGGTCGGACAGCATGTCGTCGCGCGGTTCCCGGGCGCGCTGCTCCACCAGGCCGTTCAGGTACATGCCGAGCTGCAGCCGGGCCTCCTGCGCGGCCTTCTCCGAGTCGGCGGCGGTCCGGGTGTCCGGGTCCAGACCGGCCACGATCGGGTCGACCCAGGCCCGGAACCGGGGTTCGTCCTCCCGCGGTACGCCGAGCAGCCGGCAGATCGCGGTCACCGGGAAGGGGTAGGCGACCTGGTCCACGAGGTCGAACTCCCGTGCGTCGCCCAGGCCGTCGATCAGCTCGGTGATGATCTCCTCCAGCTGTCCGCGCATGTTCTCGATACGGCGTGGCCGGTGCGGCGGTCCGAAGGAGCTGTTGGCGATCCTGCGCAGCCGGTCGTGTTCCGGCGGGTCCATCCGGATGAAACTCGGCGGCAGCCCGGTCGCCTCCGGACCGGACAGCTCGTCCGCTCCGAGGGCGGCCAGGTTGGCGGCGTCGGAGCTGATCCGCGGATCGTGCAGCAGCGCCTCGATGTCGTGGTAGGTGCTGACGAGGTACGGGCCGTCCTCCTCGTGCCACACCGGCGTCTTGCGCAACTCCGCGTACACCGGGTACGGATCGGCGCGGTTGGCGAAGTCGGTGATCTGCCGCAACATCGAGGTCTGCGTCATGACAGGTCCTTGGAACGTCGGGGCCGGCGTGCGGTCAGTGGCGGGCGGGGTGGAAGACCAGCTGCTGGTCGGTCGGCGAGTAACCGCTGAGGGTCACCATCGGGGCGTGCGTCGGCAGCGCCGGGTCCGGGAAGTCGGCGTCCACCGGCACCCGCCCCTCAGGACGCCGGTCAACCGTCGGGAACTCCACCGGGAACGGCGCGCCCCGCTCGATCTGGCGCTGGTAGAACTCCAGCCACCGCGTGTTGTCGAAGCTCACCGCGGCGATCGTCCGGCCCTGGTGACCGTAGACCCCGACGAACCGGCGTTCGGCCAGCGAACCCTGCGTGATCATGATCTGGTCGCCCATCGGGGGCACCCCGACCGACTTGATGTTCACCCCGAACTGCGACGACCAGAACGCCGGCACCCACAGATGCGGCCTGCGCTCCGCACTCGAACTGACCATGTTGTGCGCGGCGGTCTCGGCCTGCGCGACCGCGTTGCCCCAGTGCTCCAGGGACAGGAACTGGTAGCCGAACAGCGCGTGCGGGGAGCGGGCGACATCGCCGGCGACGAAGACGTCGTCGGTCACGATGCCCCGGAAGTCGAAGGCGCGGCAGCCCGCGTCACAGGCGATGCCCCGCGGTCCCGCGCCCAGCCCGGAACCGGTCAGCCAGTCGGTGTTGCGGACCGCGCCGAGCCCCACGACCACCACGTCCGCCTCGACGATGCTCTCGTCGGACAGATGGACGGCCCGCACCCGGCCCGCCGGGTCACCCTCCAGCGCGGTCACCATGACCCCGGTCCGCAGGTCCACCCCGTGCTCCCGGTGCATCTCGGCCGCGACCGCCCCGATCACCCCGCCCAGCGCGCCCACCAGCGGCGCGCCCGCGCGTTCCGCCACGGTGACGGGGATGTCCTGTTCCCGGCAGGCCGAGGCGATCTCCGAACCGGTGAATCCGGCGCCGATCACGAACACCCGGCGCGGCCCGGCCTTCAGCCGCCGCAGCAGCGCGGCCGCGTCGTCCCGGGTGCGCAGCGTGAAGACGCCGTCCAGGCGGGCCTCCTCCTCCTTCGGCCAGGGCCGGGCCCGCACCCCGGTGGCGATCAGCAACCGGTCGTACTCCACCTCGTCGCCGTCGGCCAGCCGTACCCGCCTGGCCTCCATGTCGAGGCCGGTCGCCGCGACCCCCAGCCGCCACTTGGCGTCGATCTCCAGGCGGTGCGGCAGCTGGGTGTGGTGCGGCTCCGCCTTGCCGAGCAGCACACCCTTGGACAGCGGCGGCCGGTCGTAGGGCTCGTACGGCTCGTCGCCGATCATGGTGAGTTCGCCGGCGAAGCCCTCGGCGCGGAGCGTCTCGGCACCCCGCAGCCCGGCCAGCGAGGCACCCACGATCACGATCCGTCCCTCGCGCCGCAGCCAGTCCAGGTAGTCAGTGGGCGGCATCCGAGGCCCCTCCCGCGACTCCGTCCAGACCGTCGGCGGTGATCGCCTGCACCGGGCAGGCCGCGACCGCGCGGGCCAGTCGCTCCCGCTGCTCCTCCTCGGCGCGCGGGTTGTAGACGAGCGACTCCTCGCCGTGCATGGCGAAGACGTCCGGCGCGAGGAACGCGCACTGCGCGTACCCCTGACATCTGTTGAGGTCGACGACAAGGCGCATCATGGCTCCGCCCTTCGGTGGCCAGGTCCGGTGCGTACCGCCGGTCCGTCGTCCCAGTGTCGGACCAGCGCGAACTCAGCGCACTCCGGCACGGGAGCGCGTGCCCCGGCGGAAGCTCTCCGCGACGATGTGCACGCTGATCAGCAGCGACCAGGCCGGGAACACCAGCTCGGCCCACGGCACGGCGGACGACACGAACAGCAGCGCCACGGTGGCCAGCAGGCCCAGCACCGTGAGCCAGCGGGGCAGGATGCCCAGGCGGTGCCCGATCACCGAGGTGGAACAGGTGAAGACGGCCGCCATCCGCATCGCGTACCCGGTCATCAGCGTGTACGCCATGTGCTGGCCGAAGTCCCAGACCGCTCTGGAGGGTGAGGTGCCCAACGGGTGCGCGGTGTCGAACACCGCCGTGGCCGTTGCCGCGGCGCCGAACATCGTGGCCGTGAAGACCAGCCCGCTGCCGAGGAAGACGGTGGCCAGGAACCGGTCCTCGCCCTCACCGACATGGGCGCGTACCGCGCCGGCGAACCACAGGAAGCAGATGCCCGCGAACGGCACCAGCAGGAGCGCCGCGTGCACGGCGCTGCGCTGGGCCGCATCCGGCCGCTGGGCCACGACCGCGTCGGCGCCCTGCGGGATCCCCAGCCGGATCAGCACCATCGCGGCGGCGAGCAGCAGCGCGAAGACGATCCCGGCCACGCCCGCCGCCCGGGGGGTCTCCAACGGCTGCCGCCGGGGCTCGGAGGTCTGCATGCGCGGCTCGCTTCCTGTGTCCGGTGGCCCCCGGCACCAGCAAGCCGGGTCCACCGGACCGGCGCCACCGGAACACCCCCGAACGGCAGACACGGCCGGTACGCCGGTCGGTACGCCGGCCGGGCCGCCGGTCGGTCAGAGCCGGGACAGCTCCTCCACCAGGTCGTCCAGGCCCAGTGAACCCTGGGACAGGGCCGCCATGTGCCAGGCCTTCAGGTCGAAGGCGTCGCCCTGCCGCTCCCGGGCCTTCTCCCGGCCCAGCAGCCAGGCCCGCTCGCCCAGCTTGTAGCCGATGGCCTGGCCCGGCATCGACAGATAGCGGGTCAGCTCGCTCACCACGAAGTCCGCGGGGCGGCTGCTGTGCGCGGCGAAGAACTCCTGCGCCAGGTCGGGCGTCCACCGCTCCCCGGGATGGAAGGGGGAGTCGTCCGGGATCGTCAGCTCCAGGTGCATGCCGATGTCGATGATGACCCGCGCGGCGCGCATCATCTGCGCGTCCAGGTAGCCGAGCCGGCGCTCCGGGTCGCTGAGGAAGCCCAGCTCGTCCATCAGCCGCTCCGCGTACAGCGCCCAGCCCTCGGCGTTGGCGCTGACCATCCCGACGCCGGCCTGGTAACGGGAGAGGTTCTCGGCGATGTGCTTCCACTGCGCCAGCTGGAGGTGGTGGCCGGGCACCCCCTCGTGGTACCAGGTCGACACCAGGTCGTAGACGGGGAACCGGGTCTGGCCCATCGTCGGCAGCCAGGTGATCCCGGGGCGGGAGAAGTCGTCCGACGGGGCCGTGTAGTACGGCGCGGCCGCACTGCCGGGCGGCGCGATCCGGGACTCCACCCGCCGGACCCGCTCGGCCAGGTCGAAGTGGGTGCCGTCCAGCTTCTCGATGGCCTCGTCCATCACGGACTGCAGCCACTCCCGGACCTCGTCGACGCCCTCGATGTGCGTGCCGTGCTCGTCCAGGTGCGCCAGCGCCTCCCAGGGCGTGGCCGCGCCGGGCAGGATCTTCTCCGCCTCGGCCCGCATCTCGCCGAGCAGCCGGTGGTACTCGGACCAGCCGTACGCGTACGCCTCGTCCAGATCGAGGTCCGTACCGTTGAAGTAGCGGACCCAGCGGGCGTACCGCTCGCGGCCCACCACGTCCGGTGCGCCCTCGACCGCGGGCTCGTACACGTCCCGCATCCAGTCGCGCAGCGCCACGACCGCCCCGGTGGCGGACCGGGCCGCCGCGTCCAGTTCGGTGCGCAGCGCCTCGGGCCCGGCCGACGCGAACTGCTCGAACCAGCCCCTGCCGTCGCCCGTGTCGGCCCATTCGCCGAGCTGCCCGACGAAGGTGGCGGTGGCCCGCGGGCCCGCGTAGAGCTTGCGCTCCAGGCCCAGTGCGAGGGACTGCCGGTAGCCCTCCAGCGCGGCCGGCACCGCGCGCAGCCGCTCGGCGACCGCAGCCCAGTCCTCCTCGGTGGCGACGGGCGTCACGGTGAACACGCCGCGCACCGAGTGCGCGACCGAGCTCAGATTGCTGACGGCACGCAGGCTCTCGTCGGCCTCGTGGACGGCGAGGGAGGCGGTGAGCCGCTCACGCAGCAGACGGGCGCAGCGACGCTCGATGTCACTGTCCGCACCGGGCTGCCGCTCGGCCTCGTCGAGCTTGGCGAGCGTGGCGCGCTGGAGCTGTGCGACCGCTTCGTCACCGGCCGGCGAGGTGTCGGGCAGCCGGCCCGAACTCTCCTTCACGCCGAGGAACGTACCGGTGATCGGATCGAGGGCGATGAGTTCGTCGACGAAGGTGTCGGCGACCTGACGGGGCAGCGGGCTGTTCGTCTGTGACATGCGGTCCATCCTGGTACGACGGCCGCCGCGCGTCACTGGGATTGAGCTGACGGCGTAGGCGGGAGCAGCGGTCCGCAGTCCCACCGCTGGAAGATCAGCCGGGTCTCCACCCGGGCCACTTCCCGGCGGGACGTGAACTCGTCCAGGACCAGGCGCTGCAGGTCCGTCATGTCCGCCACGGCCACCTGGACCAGGTAGTCGTCGGGACCGGTCAGATGGAACACCGTACGCGACTCCGGCAACGCCCGGATCCGCTCCACGAACGGGCCCACCAACTCCCGCCGGTGCGGCCTGACCTGCACCGAGAGCAGCGCTTCGAGGCCGCGCCCGAGTTTGGCCGGATCGAGTTCCAGCCGGTGCCCGAGGATCACCCCCGAGCGGCGCAGCCGCGCCACCCGGTCCAGGCAGGTCGACGGCGCCACGCCCACCTGGGCGGCGAGATCGCGGTAGGTGGTCCGGGCGTCGTTCTGAAGCAGCCGCAGCAGATGCAGGTCCACCGGATCCAGTACGACGGAATCGGCCATGTGCCGAACGTAGCACGGCGTTCGACGCGACCGGCCCGCTCCCTGTTCACCCTTCGGCCATGGACACAGCAAGTACGGACACAGCAAGCAGGGGAACGGCGGGAACGGCGGCCGCGGCGGCGGCCCGCCCCCGGCGCGCCCTGGCCACCGAGGCGGTGCACGCCGGCCGCGACGATCTCGCCCGGCAGGGACTGCACGCCCCGCCGATCGACCTGTCCACCACCTACCCGTCCTACGACAGCCGTGCCGAGGCCGCCCGCATCGACGCCTTCGCCACCGACGGCGCGGACCCCACCGGGCCCCCGGTATACGGGCGCCTGGGCAATCCGACGGTCGCCCGCTTCGAGACGGCCCTGGCCCGCCTCGAAGGCACCGCGTCCGCGGTGGCCTTCGCCAGCGGCATGGCCGCCCTGTCCGCGGTCCTGCTCGCCCGCGCCTCCGCGGGCCTGCGCCATGTCGTCGCCGTACGGCCCCTGTACGGGTGCAGCGACCACCTCCTCACCGCCGGTCTCCTCGGCACCGAGGTCACCTGGACCGACCCGGCGGGCATCACCGACGCGTTGCGTCCCGACACCGGCCTGGTGCTGGTCGAGTCCCCGGCCAACCCGACACTGGCCGAACTGGACCTGCGCGCCGTCGCCCACGCCTGCGGCACGGTCCCGCTGCTCGCCGACAACACCTTCGCCACTCCCGTCCTGCAGCGCCCCGCCGAACTCGGCGCACGTCTGGTGCTGCACAGCGCGACCAAGTACCTCGGCGGCCACGGCGACGTGCTGGCCGGGGTGGTCGCCTGCGACGAGGAGTTCGCCGGGCAGCTGCGCAAGACACGGTTCGCGACCGGCGGCGTGCTGCACCCGCTGGCCGGCTATCTGCTGCTGCGCGGCCTGTCCACCCTCCCGGTTCGGGTCCGCGCCGCCTCCGCCAACGCCGCCGAACTCGCCCGCCGGCTCACCGCCGACCCCCGCGTGGCCCGTGTCCACTACCCACGGCTCGGCGGCGCGATGATCGCCTTCGAGGTGCACGGCGACCCCCACGAGGTCGTCTCCCGGGTGGAGCTGATCACCCCGGCCGTCAGCCTGGGCAGCGTGGACACCCTCATCCAGCACCCGGCGTCGATCAGCCACCGCATCGTGGCCGCGGGTGACCGCAGAGCGGCCGGCGTGAGCGACCGGCTGCTGCGCCTGTCGGTGGGCCTGGAGGACGTGGACGACCTGTGGTCCGACCTGGACCGGGCACTGGGGCGGCGGTAGCGCCCCGCCCGGGGCGCCGGGGTGCCGCCCCCAACCGGAGGCCGGGGGCGGCACCGCGGTCCCCGGCCCTACGGCGCTTCGGTCCTCCCCGGCTCACCCGCACCGGAGAGCCACGTCGCGACCCCTACGGCGTCCAGCCGAGCGGTGATGACCAGCGTCCCCTCCTCGATCTGGTAGTCGAGCGGCAGCCCCAGTGCCCGCATCGCGGCCACCATCCCGGTGTTGGACGCCTGCGTCACCGCGTACACGCTCTCGCAGCCCGCCTCGACCGCCATCCCCACCAACCGGCTCAGCAACTCCCCGCCGATGCCCCGCCGCTGCCAGTCGTCCTCGACGAGCAGCGCCACCTCCGTCTCGTCCCCGTCCCAGAGCAGATGCCCGAGTCCCACGATGCGCCCCGACGCGGTCCCCACCGCGAGCGTCCGGCCGAACCGGGGGCTCAGGAGGTGGTTCAGATAGCGGTCCGCGTCCCCTACGGGGCCGTGGTACCGCAGTCCCAGGGTCCGCGCCGAGCAACGCTCGTGCATCGCCTTGGCCGCCTCCAGGTCACCCGTGTCGGCACGCCGCACGGTGATCGCTTCCCCCTCCGGCAGCGTGAGCACGTCCTGGCCGTGCGGGATACGCGGTCCGAGCCGGGCGTCCAGCTCCACCAGCGCCCTCGCCCGCGCGAACTCGGTGGGCGTGAAGGGCAGATACGGCCGCTCCACGGTGATCACTCCGCCTTCCGGCGCACGCAGCCGCATCACGGTGTCCTCCAGCACTCCCTCGACGGGAACCGCCTCGGGGCGCCGGGCCCCGCCCACCGGATGGGCGGGGAGCGAGCGGATCGTGCACCGTCCCAACAACTGCCGGAGGGCCAGCGGAAGTTCCGCCGCGTCCAACGCCGTGCGGGTGGCCAGGCCCAGCACCCGGGTCGGGGCGTCCACCAGATCGTGCGTGTCGGCCCGCTCGATCCAGGTGTCCGTGCCCCCGGCCAGCGCGAGTGCCCGGGTGATCTCGGCCGCGGTCAGCTCCCCGGGGCCCCGCAGCAGGAACTCGTCCACGGTGCCGTCGGCCAGCGGATGCGTCTGCAGGCTCAGGATGTCCACCCGGTGCGCGGCGAGCGCGGTGCACAGCGCGGCCAGCGAACCGGGTTCGTCCCGCACCGTCGTGCGCAACCGCCACAGCGTGGCGGGCGTTCCCCCGGCCGCCGGGGCCTGCGCATCGGGCCCGGCCTGTCCCGTCGCGTCGACGGTCGGCCGGGCGCCGGTATCGGTGTCCGGCACCGGCGGTGCGTGACCTGGGCGCCTCGCCCACCAGACGTGGAAGCCCGCGGTCGCCGCCAGCACCAGCGCCGAGACGACCAGCAGCACCGGACCGTCCGGCCCGTGCCCGACCAGGTTGGCCACCCCGTCCGCGACCGCCACCGCCGTGAACAGCGCGGCCAGTTCGACGACGTCCCGTCGCCAGTGGTGCACGGGGCGTCCGTTCCTCGTGCGTGTCACATCAGACATGTCTCGATTCATGCAGCCACTGTGAAGGAAAGGTGTTGCGTGATCGCGAACGCCCTGTGACCGATCGGTAAAGCATGGTTATGTTCCTTTTGTTGATATTTTTATTACCCCTCAGGCTGCCATCGGCCCGGCCAGCGCGTCCCGCAGCCGACGGGCCTGCACCGCCAGCCGGGACGAGCCGCGCCGTGCCGCCGCCCGGGAGAGATGGGGCAGGTCGCCGTGCGCCCCCGACCGCTCGGCGCACTCGGCGGCGATGGAGAGCAGTTCCCCGAGCCCACGCGCCGAGCCGGAGGTCCCCGCGGTCGCCAGGTCGGCGAGCAGCACGGGCAGGGCGTGCCGGAGCATCTCCCAGATGGTCGCGTTCGCCCCGGTGGCCGCCGCCGTCCGCGCCGACTCGGCCAGCCGCAGCGGCTTCACCGCGCCGCGCCGGACCAGCTGGCCGAGGTCGGCACCCAGCCGCTCCGCGTCCAGCTGCCCGCGTGCCGCGAGCACCAGCAGCGCGTCCACCGCGGCCAGCCGGTCCTCGGGGTGCCGGGCGCCCAGGCCGTAGGCCACGCACAGATGCGTGCTCTCGCCGGCCGTGCCGCCGGCCTCGGCGAGCAGCGGGAGCACGGCGGCCATGCCCCGCTGGTCGTCCACGGCGGCCTCGGCGAGGTCGGGCATCAGCCGTACCGCCACCAGTTCGCGTTGTTCCGGCAGGGTGGCCAGCCAGGTCGCGTGGTCCTCCCGACCCCCGTGGTAGCAGTACCGGAACCGCTCGGAGACGGTGACCGGCCGGCCCAGCCGCCGGAACGCCTCCGGGAAGTCCTGCTGGAGGTCCAGGACCTCACCCGATTCGACCAGGATCCGGGGACCCGACGCACGGCGGTCACAGGTGGGCAGGGCGGGTCCCCCGGCGGACAGCCGGCGCGCGAGGCGCTCACCCTCCGGCGTGCCGAGTCCCCTCGCCCGCCCGGCGGCCGCCAGGGCCGCCGCACGGTCCTCGCGCCGCACCCGCAGCAGCGCCTGCGCGAAGTCGGCGTCGCCCACCCGCGTGCCGAGGCGGCGACAGGTGTCGAGCCGGTCGACGAGCTCGTCCGGCTCCAGCAGCCCGGTGCTCCACGTCGGGGTGGCCAGCAGCAGCGGCTGCGGATCCGTCCGTATCCGGTAGGCCAGTTCGCGGAACCGGACGTCGAGGACGCGCGAGAACCCGTGGCGCGGGCACTGGTGATCGGCCGGGCCGCGCTGCACGGCCGCGAGCAGGGTGGCCGTGCTCACCACTCCGTACAGGGTGGCCAGGAGCAGTTCCAGGCCGTCCTCCGGGTCGAGGAGTCCGCGCCGGGTGGGGCCGAAGTACTCGTCGGCGTCCCACCGGCGATGCGCCTCGGGCTGCCGCCACCAACGGCCGGCCACCGTCGGTTCGAGCGCCTCCCGCAAGGCGTCCTGGTCCCGGTGGGCGTGCCGGACCAGACCGTCCAGCGTCCGCTCGAACGCCGCCACGTCTCCGCCGGCCGCCAGCAGCGCGCCCACCTCCTCGGCGACTTCCTCCGCCGACTCCGGCGCCGGCGCGAGCCGCAGCGGCTCCGGAACCGGTGGCAGCACCTCCTCGTACGCCTCGGGTCCCGGCGCGGGCACGACGCCCAGCGCACCGGCCGCCCGGACGCGCAGGGCCGGACTCAACCGCCCCACCGCGTCGGCGACCTCGGACCGCGCCGCGAGATCGTCGACGAGCCGCCCGGCGTGCCGCTCCACCAGCTTCAGCGCCCGCTCCTGCACCTGGGTGTCCTCGTGCCCGAAGGCCTGGGCGACGGCAGACAGCAGCAGCGGGGCCGCGGAGGCGTCACGAGCGAGCACCTTGCCGAGCAGCACCAACTGAGCCCGCACCAGCTTCTTCTCGGCACGGAACAGCAGCCCTTCGGAGGCCTCGGCCAGCTGCCGCGGGGTGAGATCGCCGTCGAGGGCGAGCGCGGCGAGCACCTTCTGGGCGTGCCCGGCGACCGGTGAGGCGGCGTCACGGGCCAGGGCCGTCCAGTCGGCGACCCGTTCGCGCTCCTCGTCCCGGGTCGGGGCGAGCTGGACCAGCAGCGGCAGGAAGACCCGGTGGTCGGTCGGGCCGCCACCGCGCAGCAGCCGGGCGACGCAGGCGTCGAGGAGCGCCGCCCGGTCCAGGGTGCCCGCGTGGGCGAGCTCGGCGAGCGTGCTCTGCCACGACCCGGGGCCGTCGCCGAACAGCCAGCGCACCTCCGCGAGATCGGACAACTCGAACAGCCCGCGCACCAGCACCCGCAGGTCGGGCTCGGCCCGCAGCCGGTCGACGAGGGGGACGCGCCCCCAGGTGTGCCCCACGTGCCGTACCCAGCCGACCACGTAGGCGTCGGTGACCGGGACCTCGCACCCCGAGCGGCGCACCAGCCCCGCCATCAGCTCGAAGGGGACGTCCGCCGAGACCGGCCGTGCGGCCAGGCGACGGGCCACGTCCGCCTGCCAGCCGGTGTCCCGGTCCGCCAGCGCCTTGAGCAGGGTCTCCACCGGCGCCCGCCGCCAGCGCATGTCGGCCCCGGCGATCCAGGCCGCCGCCGCGGCGGCTCCCGAGTGGCACATCGCCCCGGCCACCTGCAGCGCCGGGTACACGCGCGCGTCCCGCTCCTCCCACGAGGTGGCCCGGATCTCCTTGCGCACCTTCTGCAACTCGGGGAGCAGCGCCCGCCGTTCGGCTCCCGTGAGCTTCCTCAGCAGCAGCTCGGTCTCGCCGGTCCGCCCCGCCCGTACCGCTTCCAGCACCGCACTCATCGCGCACCCCCGCCGATCCCCGCCAAGCCCTGCCCTGCCACGCCCTGTCCGGCGACGCCCTGCCCCGTCCCGGTCCCGCCGGTCCCGTCCGCCGCCGTCGCGGCGCCCCTGCGCACCATCCGTACCGCCAGGGCGTGCTTGCACGGCCCCCGCCCGCCCCGGTACGTCGCCCACCACAGGCAGCTGCAGCTCAGCACCCCCGCCGCATCCCGTACCCGGTGCACATGACCGTCCTCGGCCGTCACCGTGCCCACGGCTCCGGCCACGGTCACCGCGCCCGCGGCCACCAGCGCCCGGGCCGACCTCAGCCGGGGGTTGTGCCGCTCCACCCGCCCGGCGTCGTAGGGCAGTTCACGGTGGAAGTAGGCGGCCTCCGCCGTGTCGTAGCCGACCCGTCCCGAGGTGCCGAGGCGGACCAGCGCCGCGCGCACCCGCTGCGCGCTGAGCCCCGAGGACGCGGCCAGGTCGGCGACGTCCACCCGGGGCTCCCAGGCCAGCAGCACCGCGATCAGCTCCGCGTCCTCGCCGGCCTCGTCGGTGGCGAGCGCGTCCAGCACACCGCCCTCGCCGGAGAACCCGCGGGCGGCGTCCGGCGACAGGGTCAGCGTGAGCCGCATGCCCGGCAGGACCACCTCCCAGGCGGCGGCCGTACCGGCGGCGGCGAGGGCGCCCTGCGGGCCGTAGACCCGCAGCGCTTTCGCATGGCGCAGGACGCGCTGGAGCGCGGCCAGCCGCTCCGGGCCCGGCAGACACACCGCGCCGGGCACCGGGCGGGTCGTCGGCCGCAGCCCTCGGCCCACCGGCACCACCCAGCCGGGCCCGGCCGCGCCCCGGCGTCCGGTGCCGGCGCGGGACAGCGAGCGCAGGAACCGCACCGCCTCCGCGGCCGGCAGCTCGGCCCGCAGCTCGAACCCGGCCGCTATGACCTGTGCCTCCGCGAAGCCGCGCAGCCAGCGGTCCGGGAGCGGCACCTTCTTCTCCACCACCGGGCCGTCCAGCGTGGTGACCGCCAGCTCTTCCGGGCCGACCCGGAGGTGCAGCGGATCGTCGGTGCCGATCCGGGAAAGCGCCTCCCGCAGCGGGTTGTTGACGTCGACGTTCGTCGTGCCGTGCCCCACCTCGCCGCCGTCCAGGCCGGGGCCGAGGACGTCCAGGCGGGCGTACACCCCGCCGCAGCCCGAGAAGGACTCGAAGCGCAGCCGGTCGCCGTTTCCCGTGACCACCGGGTCCAGTGAGGCGCGCAGCTGCGGCTGGTAGTACCGCGCCGCCGCCACGTCGGCCACCGCGAGCAGCCCCGCGGCCGCCACCTGAGGAGAGGTCAGGAAACCCGTGAAGAACCGCGGATGGTCCGCCACGCCGGTGGGCGTCGCGCCCCGGGAGGTCTCGAGCCCGAGGCGGCGTCCGTCGGCCGCGGAGCGCAGCACGGAGGGTTGGCGATAGGCCACGGCCTGTGAAGATCGCGTCATGGGAAAACCGTAGAGGCGCCCACTGACAATCGCCCTGAGCTGCAGAAATGCCGGTTGTCAGCGACGAGTTCACGGTGCGGTGGAACACCCGGCCGAGCATGCGGCAGGGCCGCGCCCCGGGGGATGACGCCGGAGCGCGGCCCTGTGAAAAGCGTACGGGAGTTACTGGCCGACCCGGCCCGGCTGCAGCGTCCGGGTGAACAGCACCGTCCCGTCGTACTCGCGCAGCCGCACCGTCAGCTCGCCGGAGTCGCCGTCGATGTCGACCTCGCCGAAGAACTGGTAACCCTCGGCGGGGGACACGTTCGCTGTGGTCGGCGCCTTGACGAACACCCGGTCGGGGCCGAACGTGCCGTCCAGCGCGCTGGCTGGGAAGGCGCCGGCGTTCAGCGGGCCCGAGACGAACTCCCAGAACGGGGCGAAGTCCTTGAACGCGGCCCGCGACGGGTCGTAGTGCTGCGCCGAGGTGTGGTGGACGTCGGCCGTCAGCCACACCGTGCCGGTGATCCTCCGGTGCTTGACGTACCGCAGCAGCTCCGCGATCTGCAGCTCACGGCCGAGCGGCGCGCCCGGGTCGCCCTGGGCGACGGCCTCGAAGTTCGGCTTGCCCTCGACCGGGTCGGGCACGACCAGACCGAGCGGCATGTCGGCGGCGATGACCTTCCACACCGCACGCGACCGGGACAGTTCCCGCTTCAGCCACTCCAACTGCTCGGCGCCGAGGATGCCCTGCGGGTCGGTCGTCCGGTCGTCGGGCGAGTTCGCGTCGCGGTAGGTCCGCATGTCCAGCACGAACACGTCGAGGAGCGGGCCGTGGTGGTGGACCCGGTAGATCCGGCCGTCGGGGCGCCCGCTGATCGTGGAGATCGGGAAGTACTCGGAGAACGCCCGCCGCGAGCGCGCCGCCATGTCGTTCAGCCTGGTGCCGGCCGGGTAGGGGGTGCCGGTGCCGATGACCTCGCCCGGGTACCAGTTGTTGCGGACCTCGTGGTCGTCCCACTGGATGATGTTCGGGACCTGGGCGTTGAACCTGCGCAGCGCCTGGTCGAGCAGGTTGTAGCGGAAGTTGCCGCGGAAGTCGTCCAGGGTGACCGCGACGTGCGACTTCGCCTCACTGGTGACGTTGCGGTACAGGCTGCCGTCGGGCAGCGCCTGCGTCGAGGGGATCACGCCGTCGGCGTAGATGTTGTCGCCGCTGCACAGGAAGAAGTCGGGGTCCAGCTTCGCCATCGCGTCGAAGATGCGGTAGCCGCCGATGGACTCGTTGATGCCCCAGCCCTGCCCGGCCAGGTCGCCGGACCACACGAACCGCACGCCCTGGCGGCGGCGCGTGGACGCGGTGCGGAAGGTGCCGGTGACCGGCTGGCCGGTGCGGCGCGGGTCGTCGGGGTCGGCGAGCAGCACGCGGTAGTGGATCTGCTCGCCGGACGGCAGGCCGTGCAGCCGGGTGGTGCCGGTGAAGTCGCTGCCCGCCCCCAGCAGCGGGCCGTGCCACCTGCGGGCGCCCCGGAACGACTCGGTGGCGGAGGTCTCCACGATCATGCGGGCCGGCCGGTCCGAACGGACCCACACCAGACCGGAGTCGGCCGTCACGTCGCCCGCCTGCACGCCCCAGTCGGCGCGGGGCCGCCCGGACAGGGCGAACGCCGGCGCGGAACCGAGCGCGGTGGGCAGGGCCAGGGCCGCCGACGCGGCGAGGGAGCCGCGCAGCACGCTGCGACGGCCGGGGAGCGGAAGGGACATGGGAAGGGCCTCCAGGACGGGATCCGGCCAATGTGCACCGCCACAACTACTGGTGCGCCGCAGCGCACACGGAAACCGCGGGTGAACACTGGCCGGGCCCCGGACGGCACCCACCGGGAACCGCCCGCCACAGCCGGGGCCCGGATGCGGGTGGGATGCGGGCTGTTTCGGGGGCCCGTTCGTCAGCGGCTGCCGTCCAGGATGACCCGGGCGACCAGCGCGGGGTCGTCGTTCATCGGGCAGTGGCCGCAGCCGGGCAGCCGGATCAGCCGGGCCTTGGGGATGATCTGCTTGGCGCGGACGCCCTGGCGGCGCACCAGCAGCAGGTCCCGGGTGCCCCAGCCCACCGTCACCGGGACGCCGGGGATGTCGTCGGTGAACTGGACCAGGGAGCCCGCCCGCAGGGTGTCCGCGAACCCGGTGGCCCGTGCGAGGGCGAGGGTCTCGGCGACCACGGCCTCGGGCGAACGGCGCGCCGGACGGGCGTAGATGGTGCTCGTCAGGGCCGTCCGCCCGGCGGCCGTCCGGGACAGCCGTTCGACGAGCGGCAGCGGCAGGCGCTCCGCGATCCGCCGCATGGCGATGAGCACCCCGAAGGCGTAGCGCCGCTCGGCCTGCGACCAGAACCCGGCGGGGGAGAGCGCGGTGACGGACCGTACGAGCTTCTCGCGGCCCAGTTCCAGCGCCAGCAGCCCGCCGAGCGAGTTGCCCGCCACATGGGGCCGGTCCAGCCCCAGCGCCTCGAACAGGGCGCCCAGCACCACGTTGGTCGTCGGGAGGTCGTACCTGAGGCCGTCGGGCAGGCCGGGGGAGGCGCCGAAGCCGGGCAGATCCACGGCGATCACGTCCCGCTCGGTCGCGAGGATGTCCACCACCGGGTCCCAGGCCTGCCGGTGATGCCCTATCCCGTGGATCAGGACCAGGGGCTCACCGCGGCCCACGCGCGTGTAGGCGACGGTCACGTCCCGCTGACCGTGCGGGGTCGCGACCTTGAAGGAGACGGTGGCGGACATGGAGGCTCCTCGTCTGGCGGGGCTGGCGGCTTCGTCGACTCCGTAGACAGCTTGTCAGCAATTGCTACCGGCGGGTAGTCCCCGGTGAGGTGTGTCGCGTCTCCGTGGCCGACGCCCCTGTGCCCCGCGGACCATTCTGGGCGCGGCGCCCGCCGGACGGTCCGATTACGGCTGGACAGGCCGGGGACGTGTCGGATGGTATGGGGGCCGTGACCGCCGACACCCTCACCGACGTCTTCGAGGAACACCGTCCCGTGCTCATGGGAGTCGCCTACCGCATGCTCGGCCGGGTGGCCGACGCGGAGGACGTGGTCCAGGAGGCCTGGCTGCGCTGGTCCGGCGGCGACCGCGGCGAGGTCCGCGAACCGCGCGGCTACCTGGTGCGCGTCACCACCCGGCTCGCCATCGACCGGCTCCGCCAGATCCGGGCGCGCGGCGAGATCTACGTCGGCCCCTGGTTGCCCGAGCCGTACGTCACCGACTTCGGCAGCACCGCCCCCGACACCGCGGAACGTGCCGAGCTGACCGACTCCGTCTCGCTCGCCGTCCTCGTCGTCCTCGAATCCCTGTCGCCCCTGGAACGCGCCGTGTTCGTCCTGCGCGAGGCCTTCGGCTACCCGCACGCCGAGATCGCCGCCATGCTCGACCGGGGCGAGGCGGCGGTGCGCCAGCTCGCCGGACGCGCCCGGCGCCACGTCGACGAACGCCGGCCGCGCTACGAGGTCGACCCGGCGCAGCGCCGGGACCTGACCGAACGGTTCCTCGCCGCGGCGGCCGAGGGCGACCTGGAGGGGCTGATGTCCCTGCTCGCGCCGGACGTCCGCCTGGTGAGCGACGGCGGCGGCAAGGCGACGGCGGCGCTGCGCGTCATCGTCAGCCCCGCGAAGGTGGGCCGGTTCGTCGTCGCCGTGGTCCACAAGCGGGAGGCGGAGCTGTCCTACCGCTTCCTCGAGGTCAACGGCGGTCCGGCCGTGCTTCTGCTGGCCGCGGGGGAGCTGAACAGCGTGGTCCAGCTGGACGTCGCCGACGGCCTGGTCCGGGCCGTCCACATCATTCGCAACCCCGACAAACTGCGGTCGGTCCCGCTCGGCTGACCCCCCTGCCACGCGGCTCCCGCAGTACGACGGGAGCTTTGCCGCCATGTCACGAGAACCACCCCGCGCGAACGCCTCGTGAACGCTCCGCGGCGTCGTCGCAGTGCGGTCGCCGGGGATCGAGGATTGGTATTGACCAAGGGTGTGCGCCGCCCTATGGTCGCAGATAAGTGCAACAACCTTTAATAAACAAGGGCGCTAAAACGCCGCCGGACCACGGCGATTGCGGAGGACAGGGTGGGGACCACGCAGCTGGAAACGGTGCCGGAACCGAAGTACTGGCATCTCAAGACCGTGCTCAGTGAGGCACTCGACTCGGAGTTCTCGGTCGGCGAGATCCTGCCCAACGAGCGCGACCTCGCCGCCCGTTTCGGAGTGGCCCGTGCCACCCTCCGCCAGGCCCTCGAACAGCTCGAACTGGAGGGCCGCCTCCAGCGTCGCCGGGGTGTCGGTACGACCGTCGCGCCGCCGCGCGTGGGCGTGGCGGTGGGCACCGACCAGCCCACCTGGCCGGGCGCTCCCGACGATGCCTGGCAGCCCGTCGACTGCACCCTCGCGCCGCCGCCGGCCGCCGTCGCCGCGGCCCTGGACAGCGGCGCGGACGAACCCGTGCACGTCGTGCGGCGCTCCCGGGTCTCCCACGGGCAGCCTGTCGCCGCCGAGCTGCTCTACGTCCCGGCGTCCTCGGTCCCGGACCTGACGGCGATCGACGCGCCCGCCGGATCGGCACGCGCGCGTGCGGTGCTGCGCGAGCTGCAGCGCCTGGAGCTGGAAGGCCGGGACAGCGCCGTGGAACTCGGGTCGGCCCGCGCGGACGACGCCAAGGAACTCGACCGTCTGCCGGGCGCCCCGGTCCTGGTCGTCACGACCCGCTTCCTCGCGGCCGGCCGCACCGCCGCCCTGTCCGTCGCCACCTACCGCGCGGACACCTGCCGGCTCACCTTCGGCGACTCCGGCGGCGTGGAGATCCACCACGGCCCGGAACGCCAGGCCTCCTAGCGACAGCTCCCAGAACGACCCGTCGCGCCCCGGAACCCTTCCGGGGCGCGACGCGTTCCAGGGCACCCGCCCGCCGTCCCCCTGCCGGTCACCGCCGGGCGGTGACCGTGCCGTCGACGGCGAAGAGCTGTTCCTCCACGTGGTCCAGGGCGAGCCGCAGCGCGCCGGTCGCGACCGCCGCTTCGCCGAGGACGGAGAGGGCCACCCTGGGCGGGCGCAGGCAGTAGCGGGCGAGTTCGCGGCGCAGCGGCTCCAGGACCCCGTCGAGCCCCGCCGCCCAGCCGCCGATCACCACCAGCTCCGGGTCGAGCGCCAGCACCAGTGCGGCCACGTCGTGGACCAGCCGCTGTATGAACCGGTCGACGGCGGCCCGCGCCCGCGCGTCCCCCTTCCGGGCCAGCGCGAACACCTCGGCGACCGCCTGCTCGTCCAGGGGGTGCAGCGGTTCGTCGGTGGTCGACAGCAGCGTCTCCGGGGTCACCTCCCGGCCCAGCAGATGCAGGGCGCCGATCTCGCCGGCCGCACCGCCGTAACCGCGGTGCAGCCGCCCGCCGATCAGCGAACCGGCGCCCGGGCTGAGCCCGGCCAGCACCATCACCACGTCGTCGGACTCGGTGGCGGCACCCTTCCAGTGCTCGGCCACGGCCGCCGCGTTGGCGTCGTTCTCCACGAGGACCGGGCACTTGAAGGACCGGCTGAGCCGCTCGCCGAGCCGCAGCCCCGTCCACTCCGGCAGTGCGGTGCCCAGCCGCACCCTGCCGTCCGCCTCGACGATCCCCGGCGTGCCGACCCCGACGGCGCGCAGCGAACTGCGCGCCACCCCGGCCCGGCGCAGCAACTCGGCGACCGCGGTGCGCAGCCGCTCCAGGCGCTCGTCCGCGTCGGCCGTCTCGTCGACCTCCTTGGCCTGGGCGCCCAGCACCCGGCCGTCCAGGTCGGCGAGGAGCGCCGCGACGCGGTGCGGGCCGATCTCCAGGCCGAGCAGGTGCCCTGCCTCGGCCCGGAACCGGAACCGCCTCGCGGGCCGCCCCTGCCGTCGTGCGGCGCCCTCGTCGGCGGCCTTCTCCACGACCAGACCGGCTTCGATCAGCCCCTCGACAACGCCCTCCACCGTCGGCCTGGACAGCCCGGTCACCCGGGTGATCTCGGTGAGCGTCGCGCAGTCCGTGGCCCGCAGCGCGTGCAGCACCACCGCGGAATTGATCCTCCGCAACAGAGACGGATCACCGCCGGTCAGCCCCGCCAACGTCCGTCCTCCCAGCTAGCTCCGCGTGTTGGCCGGATCGTACTTCCCCACCACCGACGCGGGCGAGTGCCCGCCCCAACGGCCCGCGAAAGACGGAAGTCAATGGACGGGTGGTGGATTCCGTCGCGAGGGTGGTTTGGCGGGGCGGGGCGGGAGTTCTTCGGGGTGGCGTCCGGACACTGGGGCGTGGGGGCGGTCGCGGGGGCCGCTGGAAGGTGGGAGACGTATGGCCGACAGTCGGATCCTGGTCGCGGTGCCGGAGCATCCGCGGAGCGAGGGCGCCGCCGCCGAGCAGTTACGGAAGATCCGGGACGCGATCGAGGCGGGCGGCTTCGAGGTCCGCTGGGCGGTCAACGCCCAGGACGCGGACGCGGTGCTGCGCACCGAGGCCGGTCTGGCGGGGGCGGTGGTGGCCTGGGACCTGCCGTGCGTCGCCGGTGACGGACCCGGCACCGCGCTCGCGGCGCCGGGCGGCGCGCTCGTCCGGCCGGGCAGCACCCTCGACGGGACCCCGGGCGGCGGCGCCGTACTGCGCCGGATCGGCCGTCGGTACCGGGACCTGCCGGTCTTCCTGGTGATGGCCGACGACCAGGCCTGGGACCTGCCGCTGTGGGTGTCCGAGTCGGTCGTGGGCTACGTCTGGCCACTGGAGGACACCCCCGGTTTCATCGCGGGCCGGGTCACCGCCGCCGCCCGCGCCTACCGGGAGTCCGTACTGCCGCCGTTCTTCCGGGCGTTGCGCCGCTTCGACGACGCCCACGAGTACTCCTGGCACACCCCGGCCCACTCCGGCGGCGTCGCCTTCCTCAAGTCGCCCGCGGGACGCGCCTTCCACGACTACTTCGGCGAGCGGCTGCTGCGCAGCGACCTGTCGATCTCGGTCGAGGAACTGGGCTCGCTGTTCGAGCACACCGGCCCCATCGGCGAGGCGGAGCGCAACGCGGCCCGGGTGTTCGGCTCCGACCTCACCTACTTCGTGCTGCACGGCGACTCCACGTGCAACCGCCTGGTCGGCCACTTCAGCGTCACCCGCGACGAGATCGCGCTGGTCGACCGCAACTGCCACAAGTCCGTCCTGCACGGCCTGGTCGTCTCCGGCGCCCGGCCGGTCTTCCTGGTCCCCACCCGCAACGGCTACGGCCTGGCGGGACCGCTGCCCCCGGCCGAGACCGCCGCGGACGCGGTGGCCGCCCGGATCGCCGCACACCCCCTCACCGAGGGCGCGGTGTCCCCCCACCCGCAGTACGCGGTGTTCACCAACTCCACGTACGACGGCCTCAGTTACGACGCCGTACCCACCGCCCGCGCGTTCGCCGCCAGCACGCCCCGGGTGCACTTCGACGAGGCGTGGTTCGCGTACGCCCGCTTCCACCCGCTCTATGCGGGCCGGTACGGCATGTCGGTGGACGAGGAGTCCTTCCCCGGCCCGGACCGACCCACCGTGTTCGCCACCCAGTCCACGCACAAGCTGCTGGCGGCGCTCTCGCAGAGCGCCATGGTGCACGTCCGGTCGGCGCCCCGGGCGCCGGTGGAGCACGACCGGTTCAACGAGGCGCTGATGATGCACGGCACCACCTCGCCCAACTACCCGATGATCGCCTCGCTCGACGTGGCGACGGCGATGATGGACGGCCCGCAGGGCGAGTGGCTCATCGACGAGGCGGTGACCGAGGCGATCCGCTTCCGCCAGGAGATGGTGCGCCTGGGGCGGCGGATCGAGAGCGCCGGGGACCGGCCGCCGTGGTTCTTCGGGGTGTGGCAGCCGGACACGGTCGCCGACCCGGCGACCGGCGAGCGGCTGCCGTTCGACCAGGCACCCCTGGAGTTGCTGCGCACCGACCAGTCCTGCTGGCTGCTGGAACCCGGCGCCGACTGGCACGGCTTCCCCGGGCTGACCGACGGGCACTGCATGCTGGACCCGGTCAAGGTCACGCTGACCTGCCCGGGGATCGACGCCACCGGTCAGATGGCCGAGGAGGGCGTCCCGGCGCGGGTGCTCACCGCCTATCTGGCGACCCGGAAGATCGTGGTGGAGAAGACCGACAGCTACACCACGCTGATCCTGTTCTCCATGGGCATCACCAAGGGCAAGTGGGGCACCCTGCTGGACGCCCTGACCGATTTCAAGGCCCTCTACGACGCCGAGGCCCCGCTGGAGCGCGTCCTGCCCGAGGTCGCCGCCGCGCACTCCCGCCGGTACGCGGGCCTGACCCTGCGCGGGCTGTGCCAGGAGATGCACGAGCAGTTGCGCTCGGTACGGCTGGTGGAGCTGCTGGACACGGCGTTCCAGCGGCTTCCGCAGCCCGTGGCGGCACCGCGGCACTGTTACGAGCGGCTGGTGCGCGGCGGTACCGAGCGGGTCCGGATCTCGCAGGCGGCGGACCGGGTGGCCGCCGCCATGGTGACGGTCACCCCGCCGGGCATCCCGGTCCTGATGCCCGGCGAGTCCACCGGCGCCCCCGACGGTCCGCTGCTGCGCTACCTCACCGCCCTGGAGTCCTTCGACCACCGTTTCCCCGGCTTCCGCAGCGAGACCCACGGCGTGACCCTGGACGAGGACACGGGCGACTACCTGATCGAGTGCCTGTCATCCGAGGGACCCTAGTCCTGTGCCGCGTCCCGCAGCCGCGCGAACTCCTCCGCCATCGTCGCCGTCGTCCAGTGGGCGTTCAGCCCGCTGGGGTTCGGCAGCACCCACACGCGCGTGTCCCCGATCGTCCGCTCCTGCGGGCCCACCCGGGCCCCGCGGTCGGCGAACGCCGCACGGTAGGCCGTGACGCCCACCACCGCCAGCCAGCGCGGGCGGGTCCGGGTCACCTTCGCCGTCAGCAGTTGCCCGCCCGCGACGTACTCCTCGGCCGTCAGCTCGTCGGCGCGCGCGGTGGCCCGCGCCACCACGTTCGTGATGCCGAGCCCGTACGACAGCAGCTCACCCTGTTCCGCGGGCTTCAGCAGCCGCGGGGTGAAACCCGAACGGTGCAGCACCGGCCAGAAGCGGTTGCCGGGACGGGCGAAGTGGTGGCCGGTGGCCGCCGTCATCAGGCCCGGGTTGATGCCGCAGAACAGCACCTGGAGACCGTCCGCGATCACGTCCGGGACGAGCCGGTCGCGGGCGGCCTCCAGCTCGGCCGCGGTGAAGCGGGGGGACCGGCCGGTCAGAGGATCGCCCCGGGGGCGTAACCCGCGGCCTCCGGGTGCTGCTTGACGATCTCCTCGACGCGGCCGACGACGACACCGACCTGGGCGGCCGCCGCGCCGGTGAAGGACAGCTTGTCCGCCATCAGGGCCGCCAGCCGCTCACGGTCGAGCGGCAGCCGCTCGTCGGCGGCCAGCTTGTCGAGCAGGTCGTTGCGCTCGGCGCCCTGCTCGCGCATCGCGAGCGCGGTGGCGACCGCGTTCTCCTTGATCGCCTCGTGGGCCACCTCGCGGCCGACCCCCGCCCGCACCGCGCCCATCAGCACCTTGGTGGTGGCGAGGAACGGGAGGTAGCGGTCCAGTTCGCGCGCGATGACGGCGGGGAACGCCCCGAACTCGTCGAGGACCGTCAGGAAGGTCTCCAGGAGGCCGTCGAGCGCGAAGAAGGCGTCCGGCAGGGCGACCCGGCGCACCACCGAGCAGGACACGTCGCCCTCGTTCCACTGGTCGCCCGCCAGCTCGCCGGTCATCGAGGCGTAGCCGCGCAGGATCACCATCAGGCCGTTGACGCGCTCGCAGGACCGCGTGTTCATCTTGTGCGGCATCGCGGAGGAGCCGACCTGGCCCGGCTTGAAGCCCTCGGTGACCAGCTCGTGCCCGGCCATCAGGCGGATCGTCTTCGCGAGCGAGGAGGGGGCCGCCGCCAGCTGCACCAGCGCGGTCACGACCTCGTAGTCGAGGGAGCGCGGGTAGACCTGGCCGACGGACGTGAACGCCTGCGAGAAGCCCAGGTGCCGGGCGATCCGGTCCTCCAGCTCCGCCAGCTTCGCCGCGTCGCCGCCGAGCAGGTCCAGCATGTCCTGGGCGGTGCCGACCGGGCCCTTGATGCCGCGCAGCGGGTAGCGGCCGAGCAGCTCCTCGACCCGGCCGTACGCCACGAGCAGTTCGTCGGCGGCGGTCGCGAAGCGCTTGCCGAGGGTGGTGGCCTGCGCGGCGACGTTGTGGGAGCGGCCGGCCATCACCAGTTCGGCGTACTCGCCGGCCAGCCTGCCCAGCCGCGCCAGGACGGCCACCGTACGGTCGCGCACCAGCTCCAGCGAGAGCCGGATCTGCAGCTGCTCGACGTTCTCGGTGAGGTCACGGGAGGTCATGCCCTTGTGCACGTGCTCGTGCCCGGCGAGGTCGTTGAACTCCTCGATCCGCGCCTTCACGTCGTGCCGGGTGACCTTCTCGCGCTCGGCGATCGAGGCCAGGTCGACGGTGTCGAGGACTCGCTCGTAGTCGGCGATCGCCTCGTCCGGCACCTCGATGCCGAGGTCCTTCTGGGCCCGCAGCACGGCGAGCCAGAGCTGCCGCTCCAGCTTCACCTTCTGCTCGGGCGACCAGAGCGTGGCGAGCTCGGCGGAGGCGTAGCGTCCGGCGAGGACGTTGGGGATGCGGGGCTTGGCGGCTGCGGCAGAGGTCACGTGTACGGATTCTACTGGTCGATTCATGCAGGCCAGCGCCACGGCCCCGGTCGTGCGAAGCTACGAGAGCCACGTCACGGCTGGGGCAGGTCGGGGAGTTCCGCCAGCACGTCCGCGTGGCACTGCTCCGGCGCGCACCAGCACGCCAGCGTCCTCCCGCGCAGTTCCGCCACGAGTTCCAGCAGTTCGGGCCGCTCCAGCAGATGGGCCCGGTACATCGCCATCACCTCGGCGCGGGTGCCGTCCCGCTTCCGCTTCGGGGTGTCGTGGGCGAAGGGGTTGCGGAGCGGGTGGCCGGGCAGATCCCAGCCGCCCATGGTCCAGCGGCGGCCGACGTGGAGGACGTCCGCGGGGGCTTCCTCGAGCCGGGGGCCGAACTCGTGGATCCGGCCCCTGACACTGATCACCCGTGTGCGCACAGGACCGACGCTACGCCTCGAACGGCAGCAGCTCCGGCCGCTTCGGCGCGCGGCCGTCACCGGAGGAGCGGCCGGAGAGCCTGCGGCCTATCCACGGCAGCAGGTGCTGCCGGGTGAAGCGGACGTCCGCGACCCGGCGCGTGACCCAGCCGGGCGGCGCGGACGCCGGTATCGGCGTACGCCATTCGGTGTCCTCGGGGTCGTAGCCGAGGGTCTGCCAGACCGCCTCGGCGACCCTGCGGTGCCCCTCGGCCGTCAGGTGCAGGCGGTCCACGTCCCACAGCCGGGGGTCGGCCAGCGAGGGCGCGCCGTACAGGTCGACCACGAGGGCGCCGTGGCGCTCGGCCAGTTCGTCCACGCAGGCGAACAGCTCCTCCATGCGCGGCCGGAACCGATCGAGGACCGGGCCCTGGCGGCCCGGGCTGCGCATCAGCACCAGCTGTTCGCAGGCCGGTGCCAGCCGCTCCACCGCCTCGGTGAGCAGATCCCGGACCCGGCCCATGTCGCACTTGGGGCGGAGCGTGTCGTTGAGGCCGCCGACCAGGGTGATCACGTCGGGCCGCATGGCGACCGCCACGTCCACCTGCTCCGCGACGATCTGCGCGATGAGCTTGCCGCGCACGGCGAGGTTGGCGTAGCGGAAGCCGGGGTTCTTGGCGGCCATCCGGGTGGCGAGCACATCGGCCCAGCCCCGGTAGGAGCCGTCGGGCAGCAGGTCCGACATGCCCTCGGTGAAGGAGTCGCCGACCGCGACCAGGCTGGAGTGTGCGGGAGGCACAGGGTTCGTCTGCATGGCGACAGAAATGGTATCCCCAGGCCCATACCCGTCGGTCGGTCGGTCCGGCGCCGGCTCACGCGTGCTGGCCGAACAGCTCCCGCAGTACGTCCTCCATGGTCACCAGGCCCGCCATCCGCCCGTCGTCGCCGAGCACGCCCGCCAGATGGGTGCGGCTGCCGCGCATCGCGGTGAGCACGTCGTCCAGCGGGGTGCTCTCGCGCACCCGGGCGATGGGCCGCATGTCCCGCAGCCGGAACGCCACGTCCTGGGACGGGGCGTCCAGTGCGTCCTTGACGTGCAGATAGCCGACGATCCGCCGCACCTCGTCGACCACGGGGAAGCGGGAGAACCCCGACTCGGCCGACAGCCGCTCCAGCTCCACCGGGGTGACGCCCACGCGCGCGTACACGACGCGTTCCAGCGGTACGACCACGTCCCGTACGGGTCGGCGGCCCAGTTCCAGGGCGTCGTGCAGCCGCTCCTGCGCCCGGTCGTCGATCAGGCCCGCCTCGCTGGCGTCCTTGACGATCTCGGCGAGCTCGGCGTCCGTGAAGGTCGCCGACACCTCGTCCTTGGTCTCCACACGGAGCAGTTTCAGCAGGGTGTTGGCGAACGCGTTGATCGTGAAGATCACCGGTCGCAGCGCCCGCGACAGGGTCACCAGCGGCGGGCCGAGCAGCAGCGCGCTGCGCACCGGCTCGGCCAGTGCCACGTTCTTCGGCACCATCTCGCCGAGCAGCATGTGCAGGTAGGTCGCCAGGGCCAGCGCGATCACGAAGGCCACCACGTGGCCCGCGCCCGGGGGCACGCCGACGACGTGGAACACCGGCTCCAGCAGATGCGCGATCGCCGGTTCCGCGACCACGCCCAGGACCAGCGTGCACAGGGTGATGCCGAGCTGGGCGGCGGCCAGGAGGGCGGAGACATGCTCCAGACCCCACAGCACGCTCTTCGCCCGCCGGTCGCCCGCCTCGGCGTACGGCTCGATCTGGGAGCGGCGCACGGAGATCAACGCGAACTCGGCGCCGACGAAGAAGGCGTTCACCACCAGGGTCGCCAGACCGATCAACAGCTGTACGGCGGTCATCGCCCGGCCCCCTGCTCCATCTCGTCGTCCAGCGGCGCGTGCAGCAGCACCCGGGACGCCCGTCGCCCCGCCGCGTCCACCACGTCCAGCCGCCAGCCGGCGACCTCCACACTGTCCCCGGTCTCGGGTATCCGGCCGAGCTGGGCCGCGACGAGACCGGCCAGCGTCTCGTAGGGCCCCTCGGGCGCCTTCAGGCCCACGCGGGTGAGCTGGTCCATGCGGGCCGCGCCGTCCGCCGCGTACAGGGCGCGGCCCTGGTCGTCGGCGCCCGCGGGGGCGAGGTCGGGGGTCTCGTGCGGGTCGTGCTCGTCGCGGACCTCGCCGACGACCTCCTCGACGATGTCCTCCAGGGTCGCCACTCCGGCCGTACCGCCGTACTCGTCGATGACGACGGCCATGGTGCGCCGGCCGCCGAGGCGGTCCAGGAGACGGTCGACGGTGAGGGACTCGGGGACCAGCAGGGGTTCGCGCATCACCTGGTCGACCCGGACCCGGGCCCGCTCCTCGGCGGGCAGCGCCAAAACGTCCTTGATGTGGGCGGTGCCGACGACCGCGTCCAGGGTGTCCCGGTAGACCGGGAACCGGGACAGGCCGGTCGCGCGGGTCGCGTTCGCCACGTCCTCGCAGGTCGCCCGGACCTCCAGGGCGACCACCTGGACGCGCGGGGTCATCACGTTCTCGGCGGTGAGGTCGGCGAGGTTCAGCGTGCGCACGAACAGCTCGGCGGTGTCCGGCTCCAGCGCGCCCTGCTTGGCGGAGTGCCGGGCCAGCGCCGCCAGCTCCTGGGGCCCGCGCGCGGAGGCCAGTTCCTCGGCCGGCTCCACGCCGAAGCGCCGGACCACCCGGTTCGCGGTGTTGTTCAGATGGGTGATGAAGGGCCGGAAGGCCGCACTGAACCAGCGCTGGGCGTTGCCCACCCGCTTCGCGACGGACAGCGGCGAGGAGATCGCCCAGTTCTTGGGCACCAGCTCGCCGACGACCATCAGGAACACCGTGGACAGCGCCGTGCCGATCACCAGTGCGACCGAGCCGGCCGCCGAGGCCGGGACGCCGATCGCCTCCAGGGGGCCGGCCAGCAGCTTGGCGATCGAGGGCTCGGCGAGCATGCCGACCACCAGATTGGTGACCGTGATGCCGAGCTGCGCCCCGGAAAGCTGGAACGTCAGGTTCCGTACGGCCTTGAGGGCGCCCGCGGCTCCGCGTTCGCCCCGCTCCACGGCCCGCTCCAGCTCGCCGCGCTCGACCGTGGTCAGCGAGAACTCGGCCGCGACGAAGGCGCCGCAGGCGAGGGACAGCAGGATCGCCACCAGCAGCAGGAGCACTTCGGTCATCGGGTCACCTCCGTCCCAGGATCGGACAGGGCGGACGGGACCGCGCGGTGTTGCCGGCGCTGCGCACTGGGAGGCTCGCCCATGGGCGGACGCTCACGCACCTTTCATGGAGAAACGGAACGACCCCTCAATAGTAAAGGATCGGCAAAGTGCTTCACTCGGTGGCCTCGGCGAGCGGCTTCACCCACCGACGCCACTTCTCCTCGGGCGCGTACCCAGCCGCGCGCCAGGCATGGTGGGCGGTCTCGTTGCGCACCAGCACCATCGCGTCCCCGCGCCGCCCGCCGAGCCGTACGAAGCGTTCCTCGGCGGCCGTCAGCAGCGCCGAGCCGACACCCCGGCGGCGCCGCCCCGGATGCACCGCCAGCCGGTACAGGTGGCAGCGCCAGCCGTCGAAGCCCGCGATCACCGTCCCCACCAGTTCGCCGTCGAGTTCGGCGAGGAGCAGTGCCCCCGGGTCCCGGGCGACCAGACGGTTCACCCCGGCGCGGTCGTCGCTGATGCTGGTGCCCTCGGCCGCCGTCTTCCAGAAGGCGAGCACGGCGTCCAGGTCGTCGGGCGCGGCGGCCCGTATGCGCAGGTCGGTCATGCGCCGATCCCACCACCGCGGTCTTCGCGCGCCCGGCAATTCCAGGATGCGGACGCACCCGCCGGGGCGGCTCAGTCGTGCGCGATGGCGGCGAGCACGTTCATCCGGGACGCGCGCAGCGCCGGCAGCAGCGCGGCCACGATGCCCACGACCGCCGAGCCGATCACGACCGCGACGATCGTGCCCCACGGGACGGCCAGTGCCTTCATGCCCTGCAGCGCCAGCACCCGCTGCGTGCACACGCCCCACACCAGCCCGAGCGCCAGCCCCAGCACGGCGCCGAACACCGCGATCACCACCGACTCCAGCCGGATCATCCGGCGCAACTGCCGCCGGGCCAGCCCGATCGCGCGCAGCAGCCCGATCTCCCGGGTGCGTTCCACCACGGAGAGAGCGAGGGTGTTGACCACGCCGAGCACCGCGATCACGATCGCGAGGCCGAGCAGGGCGTACACCAGGTAGAGCAGCACGGAGATCTGGTCGTGGACCAGCTTCTTGTAGTCGGCCTGGTCGCGGACCTGCACCTGCGGGAACGGGGCGAGGGCCCGCTCCAGGTTCGCGCGCAGCCGGTCCGCGCTCGTGCCGGCGGTCCGGTTCACGTACAGCGACGAGTCCTGGCCGTCCGGGACGTACTTCTCCACGGTGGCGATGCCGAAGAACAGCCCGCCCTGGGTGCCGAAGCCGCTGCCGCCGTCCTGGTCGGTGAGGGCGCCGACCCGCAGCTCGGCGGTCCTGCCGCCGGGGAACTCGACGGGGAGCTCACTGCCCAGCCGGACCCCGTGGTCCTCGGCGAAGCCGACGTCCATGCCGAGACCGCCGTCGGCCAGCGCCGCCGCGGTGTCGCCGCCCCGGTAGACGACATGGGCGACCCGGTCTACCTGTGGGTCGTACCCGGCGGCGGTCGTGGTGACCCGCTTGCCGTCCGGCAGCCGGACCGCCACCGGTGCGAACCGCTGCCGCACGACGAGCCCCACGCCCTCGGTGCCGCGGACCTTGTCGGTGATCTCCTTGGTGAACGGCAGGAAGTTGCCGTTCTGGATCACGAAGTCGGCGCCCAGCGTCTTGTCGATCTGCTGGTCGAACGACCTGGACATGGAGGCGCTGGCCACCGACATCCCGCCGACCAGGGCGAGGCCCACCATCAGCGCGGCGGCGGTGGCGCCGGTCCGGCGCGGGTTGCGCAGGGCGTTGCGCTGGCTCATCCGGCCCACCGTGCCGAACAGCGCGGGGAAGGCCGCGCCGAGGACCCGGATCACGGGCCGGACCAGCAGCGGTCCGGCGATGACCGTCGCGATCAGGGTGAGGACGACGCCCAGACCGAGCAGCGAGGCGGCGGAGGCGGTCCTGGTGGCCGCCGCACAGCCCGCGAGGGCGGCCGCCCCGAGCGCCCCGACGACCGAGCCCACGACCGCCCGCGCCTTCAACGGCTTGCCCACACCGGCGACCTCGGCGTCCGCGAGCGCCGCCATCGGCGACACGGCGGCCGCGCGCCGGGCGGGCAGGTACGCGGCGACGAAGGTGACCCCGACGCCCACGACGTACGAGGCGACCGGTGTGGCCCAGCCGATGACCATCTCGGTGGCCTTGAGGTTCATGCCGAACGCGGTCATCAGCCCGATCAGTCCGAACGCCAGCCCGATCCCGGCACCGAGCCCCAGCGTCGAGCCGACCAGCCCGAGCAGCGCGGCCTCGGTGAGCACCGACCGGCGTACCTGCCGCCGGTCCGCGCCCAGCGCGCGCAACAGGCCCAGCTCCCGGGTGCGCTGGGCGATCAGCATGGAGAAGGTGTTGACGATCAGGAACACGCCGACCAGGGTCGCGATCCCGGCGAACCCGAGCATCACGTACTTGATGACGTCGAGGAAGCCGCCGAGGTCCGCCGCCGAGGACTTCGCCTGCTCGTCGGCGGTCTTCAGGTCGTACGTCCCGGTGCCGATCGCCGCGCCGATCCGCTGTTTGAGCACGGCGTCCGGCACGCCCTTCGCCGCGTCCACCGAGATGCTGGTGGCCCGTTCGGGGGAGCCCAGCAGCTCCCTGGCCGCGACCGCCGGGTCCAGGTAGACGAGGGCGGCACCGGGGTTGGTGGTGGTGAAGGTGGCGATGCCGACGATCTGGACCCGGAAGCTGCCCGGCCGCGCCTGCACGGTCAGGGTGTCGCCGATGCGGACGTGCCTGCGGTCGGCGGTGTCCGCGTCGAGGAGGGCCTGCCCCGCGCCCCGTGGGGCGTGTCCCGAGGTGAGTCGCACGGGACTGCGGTGCGTGAGGAACCAGTCGGTGGCGATGGTCGGGGCGCCGGTCGTGGGGCCGACCGACCTGTTGTGCCGGTCGACCACCACGATGTTCTGCACCGACACGTCCGCGTGCGCCGCGGCGACCCCGTCGACCTCGGCCACCCGGTGCGCCAGCGCGGCGGGCACGGTCTCGACGGCCCCCGTCGGCACCGACGACTTGAGGTCCTCCTTCGGCCGCACCGACACGTCGGCGGAGGTGGAGGCGAACAGCCGGTCGAAGGTGCGCGTGACGGTGTCGGAGAAGATCAGGCTGCCCGCGACGAACGCCACGGACAGGACGATGGCCAGCGCGGACAGCAGCAGCCGCCCCTTGTGGGCGAGGAAGCTGCGCAGGGTTGCCTTGAGCACCGGCTCACTCCTTTTCGGGCCGCGGGGAGAACAGCCGCATCCGTTCCAGCACGGCCTGCGCGGTGGGACTGTCGATCCGGTCGACCAGACGGCCGTCCGCGAGGAAGAGCACCAGGTCGGAGTGGGCGGCGGCGCTCGGGTCGTGGGTGACCATCACCACCGTCTGCCCGAGCCGGTCGACCGCCTCCCGCAGGAACCCCAGCACCTCCAGGCCCGCCCGGGAGTCCAGGTTGCCCGTGGGCTCGTCGGCGAAGATCAGCTCCGGGCGGGAGGCCAGCGCCCGGGCACAGGCCACCCGCTGCTGCTGGCCGCCGGAGAGCTGGGCCGGCCGGTGTTTGAGCCGGTCCCGCAGCCCGAGCGTGTCGATGACCTGGTCCAGCCACTCCTGGTCGGGCCTGCGGCCCGCGATGTCCATGGGCAGCGTGATGTTCTCGGCCGCGTCGAGCGTCGGGATCAGGTTGAACGACTGGAACATGAACCCGATCCGGTCCCGGCGCAGCCGCGTCAGTTCGCGGTCCTTCAGCCCCGTTATCTCGGTGCCGCCCAGCCACACCTGACCGGCCGACACGCTGTCCAGCCCCGCCAGGCAGTGCATCAGGGTGGACTTGCCCGAGCCCGACGGGCCCATCACCGCGGTGAAACGGCCGCGCGCGATGTCGACGTCCACCGAGTCCAGCGCGAGCACGGCCGTATCACCCGCCCCGTACGCCTTGGTCAGTCCGCGTGCGCGGGCCGCGATCCCGTCGGCCGCCGGCGCCTTCGCAGCTGGTGTGGACACGTCTGCCTCCCCCGGTCGCGACCTCTTGGCCCGGGGCGAGCGTAGTGTGACCCGCCGCACAGGCGACATCACATTTCGGTCCCGATGCGCGCTTGCCGTTGCTAGCGTTCCGGCGCTAGCTTCGAGGTATGGCTAAGACCCAGCTGAACGTGCGGGTGGACGAGGGCACCGCCAGGGCGGCCCGCGAACGCGCCCTCGCGCGCGGCATGAGTGTCAACCGCTACATAGAGGAACTGGTCATGCAGGACACGGGTGAAGCGGGCCGGACCTTCGTCGAGGCCGCCGCCGACTTCATGAAGCAGTACGAGTCCGTCTTCGCCGAGGAGTTCGGCGAGACGCACGGCACCGACCCCTCTGACAAGACCGAAGGCCGTCACTGATCCCTTGAGCGACCTGACCATCGACCTCGCCTGGCTCCTCATGCTCGCCGAGCAGAAGACCCCCGGTGACCCGCAGGTCACCGACTGGGGCGCGCTGATCGCGGCCGTGGCCCGGCACCAGGCCGAGATATTCGACGTCCCCGTCTACGACACCCCGCACGCCCGCGCCGCGGCCCTGCTGCAACTCCTCATCCACGTCCCGGCGCTGGAGCGCTCGAACGCCCTGTTCGCGTCCTCGGTCGCGTACGCCTACCTGGTCGCCAGCGGCCTGAAGATCGCCACCTCGCCGGAGCAGGTCCGCGACCTGGCCCGGCTGGTCAAGACCGGCGGGGCGAGCGTCGCCGACATCGCCGAGGAGCTGCGCAGCTGGAGCCTGTGAGCGGCTGACCGGTTCTCACGCCCCGTTCTCACGCCCCGGGCTCCGGAGGGCGCCGGGCGACCCCCAGCACGCAGTACGAGGCCGGCAGCCGCGGCCCGGACTCCGGCACCGACAGCCGCTGGTACGGCCCGAGTTCGAACCCGGCCGCGCGCAGGGCGCCGACCGGATCGCGGGACAGCCGGCAGCCGCCGGCCAGCACCGGCCACACCGTCCGGTCCAGGGCCCGCTGGGTGAACCGCATCACCGGGCCGCCGCCCCGCCCGTGCTCGAAGAACCGCAGCTCCCCGCCCGGCCGCAGCACCCGCCGTACCTCCGCGAGCGCCCGCGGCACGTCCCGGACGCTGCACAGCACCAGCGACAGCACCGCCGCGTCAAAGGCCTCGCTCTTGACCGGCAGCGCCTCCGCCGCACCCGGCACCACGTCCACCGGCACCTCGGCGCGCACGGCGGCCCGCACCGCCAGCAGCCGCAGGGTGCGCTCCGGTTCGATCGCGACCACCTCCGCGACCGAACCCGGATACTTCGCGAAGTTCAGCCCGTTGCCCGCGCCGATCTCGATCACCCGCCCGGACAGCCCCGACAGCAGTCGCTCCCGGATCGCGGCCATCCCCAGGCGGGTCTCGGCGCGCACACTGCACCGGGCGTAGAAACGGGCGAAGAGCGGGTGGTGGACGGGATCCCGCACCGGTGTCCCGGCACCGACGGACATCAGCCGCATGACGGCCTCCCGGACGGAAGGAAGCAGGTCTACGGTGATTGTCCCCCGAGGGAGCCCGTCGCACCCCCGCTGCCCGCGGCGGCTCAGGAGATGAAGGCCCGCACCTGCTCGTACACGCCGTGGTCGTTGTTCATGTCGGTGTGCGAGATGCACCCGACGTCCACGTTGGTCGCCCCGCTCAGCTCCGCCGAGGAGTTCGGGACGACGGCCGCGTCGCAGTCCGACCAGTACGCCGCGTAGGAGACGCCGCCCGGCGTCTCGTCACCGGAGTTCAGGGCGGTCAGGAAGGAGCTGCCGGTCTGCATCTCCTTGCAGGACGTGTAGAGCCACCCGCACAGCGAGGCGACGCTCGTCCCGTGGTTCACCCCGGCGACCGACACGAAGTGGTCCACGTACGCGGTCCCGCCGAGGTTCTTCAGGTAGTAGCGGCTGTTGAGCGCACCCATGGAGTGCACCACCAGGTCGACCTTCGAGGCGCCGGTCCTGGACAGGACGGACTGGATGTACGTCGCCAGCGTCGAGGCGGTGGTGACGTTCGACTTCGTCCAGTCGTACGAGATCGCATACAACTCGGAGGACGAGTAGCCGTCCGCCTCGAAGTCGGCGATCCAGTCGTTCCAGCTGCTGGAGTCGCCGCTCAGACCGTGCACGAACACGATCGGGTCGTGGCTCGCCGCCTGCGCGGGAGTCGCGGCCAGGGGGAGTGACAGAAGGAGCGAACCGGCTATCGCCGACAGAGCCGTTGCGATGCGACGCTTGGCGCGTTGCATGATGCCTCCTGAAACGGGTGGGGTTGGTCAGGAGTGTCGGGACGGGTCTACGCGCGCCGCATCGGCGAAGTCGCCAGTCTTTACGAGTCAACTAACTCGCCAGTAACGTCATTCGTGTGGTGATACCGGTGAACCCCCCACCTCTGAACCGCACTTCGCCACCGGGGACCACCGACGCGGGTCCGGGCCCGGCTTCGGCGCTCCCCGAGGGCGTACGCGCCCGGGTACGGCGCGTCGTGTACGAGGACCAGCGCGCCGTGGCCGAACTCGTGCCGCGCCTCACCGCACGTCAGGCGGCGGGCGCCGACCCGCTGCCCGTGGAACCGGCCGAACTGGCACCACGGTTGCTGGCCAGCCTGCGCCGGGAGGTCCGCGCCCTGCCCGACGACACCCGGTCGCTGCTGCTCCTCGCGGCCGCCGACCAGTACCCGGTCACCACGCACGCCTTCCTGCGCGCGGTCACCGCCGTCCGGGTCGACACCCGCCCGCTGGAGGCCGCCGAGACCGCCGGGGTCGCGCACGCCGGCGCCGGCGGGGTGTCCTTCCGGGACGCCTGGACCCGGATCGCCGCCTACGAGACCGCCTCACCGGCCGACCGGCGCGCGGCCCACCAGCTGCTCGCCCGGGTGCTGGGCGGCAAGGCGGAGACGACCCGCCGCTCCTGGCACCGGGGCGCGGCCGCGCTCGGCCCCAGCGCCCGGCTCGCCGCGGAACTGCGCCTGGCCGCCGACCGGGCCCGCGCCGAGGGGAGACCCGCGCTCGCCCGCGCCCTCGCCGAACGCGCCGCCGAACTCAGCCCGGACCCGGTCGTGGAGGCCGGGCTGCTCGCCGCGGCCGCCGCCGACGCCTGGCGCTGTGGCGAACCCGACCGGGCGAGACGGCTCGCCGCCCGCACCGACAACCCCGCCCTGAGCGGCGTCCTCGCCCTCAGAGCGGGCAACGCCGCCGAGGCCTTCGACGCCCTGCTCACCGCCGCCGTACGGCAGGAACGTTCCGCCGACGCCGCGGCACTGCTCGCCCTCGCCACCGAGGCCGCCGTGTACACCGGCGACCTCGGACGCTGCCGCGAGGCCCAGGCCGTGGCCCACTGGCTGGGACTGGCACCCTCCGGCATCCTCGCCGGACTCGCCGCCGCCGTCGCGGGCCGCTACGACGAGGCCCGGGTCCTTCTGAAGGGCACCGCGGGAGGCTGCGGGCCCGGCGGCGACCCCGGCCCGCTGATCCACTCCGGCATCGCCGCCCTGCTGCTCGGCGACCCCACCCGGGCCGTCGCCGCCACCCTCCGCGCCGCCGCCTCGGCCCGGGCCCGCGGCACTGCGGGGACGGTCGTGCAGGCCATGGAGTTCCGCGTCTACGCCGACTTCTGGACCGGCCGCGCCCGGTCCGCCGAGGCCGCCGCCCAGGAGGCCCTCGCCCTGGCCCACGCCACCGGGCAGGACAACGGCGCCTGCCATCTCCGGGCCGCCCTCGCCATGTTCGCCGCGGTCACGGGCGACGAGGAGGCCTGCCGGGAGCGCGCGGCGGCCGTCCGGTCGTACGCCGTGGCGCACGGGCTGGGTCTGGCCGCCGCCCTCGCGCAGTGGGCCCTCGCCTTCCTCGACCTGACCCATGGCCGCTTCCCCGCCGCGGCCGCCCGGCTGCGGGCCCTCGCGGGCTTCGGCCCCGGCCACGGCCACCGGGCGATCCGGCACCTGGCCACCCCGCACTACGTCGAGGCCGCCGTCCGCACCGGCGACACCCGGGTGGCCCGTGCCGCCCACGCCGACTACCACCGCTGGGCCACCGCCGTCCGCAGCCCCGACGACCTCGCGCTCAGCGCCCGCTGCCGGGCCCTGCTCGCCCCCGGCGCCGAGGCGGAGGTGCACTACCGCGCCGCGCTCGACCTGCACGCCCGCGGCACCCGTGACTTCGAACGCGCCCGCACCGAGCTGCTGTTCGCCGGTGCGCTGCGCCGGACGCGGCGGCGCGCCGAGGCCAGGGACCGGCTGCACAGCGCCCTGGAGGCCTTCGAGTCCTTCGGCGCCCCGCACTGCGCCGCCCAGGCCCGCGCGGAACTGCGCGCCCTGGGAACGCCGTCCACCCCGAACTCCGGCGCCGACCCGGCGGCCGTCCTCACCGCGCAGCAGCTGACGGTCGCCCGGATGGCGGCGGACGGCGCCACCAACCGGGAGATCGGCGACCGGCTCAACCTCAGCCCGCGCACGATCGACCACCATCTGCGGGGGGTCTTCGCCCGGTTGGGCATCCGGTCGCGCATCGAACTGGTCCGGCTGCTCGGGGAGTCACCGTAGGCGGCGGTTCCGCGATGCGGGCGGGCCGTGTCGGTCGGGTGCGGCTGTGTGGGGGCTGGTCGCGCAGTTCCCCGCGCCCCTTCAGGGGCGCAGCCCCTGGGGGACGCCGAGCAGCGCGCCGACCGCGAGCAGCAGCCAGAGCGGGCTGCCGGCGCCGACC
>NZ_JBFACN010000020.1:0-166369 GCF_040640875.1 Streptomyces sp. NPDC021562 | reverse complement strand
CGCCCACGCCGGGGGTCGACCGCCCACGCCGGGGGTCGACCGCCCACGCCGGGGGTCGACCGCCCACGCCGGGGGTCGACCGCCCACGCCGGGGGCCGGCCCCCCACGCCGGGGGTCGACCGCCCACGCCGGGGGTCGACCGCCCACGCCGGGGGCCGGCCCCCCACGCCGGGGGTCGACCGCCCACGCCGGGGAAGCCGGCCGCCCACGCCGGGGAAGCCGGCCGCCCGTGCTCGGGGGCCGGTCGTGCTCGTCCTGGGGTGGGGTGCTCAGTCCTCGTCGAGGTCGGGGTGGCCGTTCTCGTCCAGTTCCACGTCCTCCTCGGGGTCGTGTTCGTCGTGCGGGGCGGCCACCGTGGTGGTGTGCAGGGGGGCCGGGGCGACCGTCCGGGTCGTGGCGTGGGCGGTGCCCAGCGCCGTGGTCAGGGCGGCTGCGGTCAGGGCGCCGGCCGCGGCGGTACGCGGGGTGAGTTTCATGTCCCGGAAACGATCTTGACGAGGGCGCGGTCACCGTCGTAGGGCCGAACGGGCCGGTGGGGCCGCCGTGCTCGCCCGCTCCACCAGCCGCGTCGACAGCTCGGTGCGGGTGCCCTCCGGGCGGTCCCCGTGCATCATCCGCACCAGCAGCCGCAGCGCCGTCGCCGCCATCTCCGCCAGCGGCTGGCGGACCGTGGTCAGGGCCGGAGCCGCCCAGCGCGCCTCGGGCAGGTCGTCGAAACCGACCACGCTGATGTCGTCCGGCACCCGCAGCCCGCGCTCGGCCAGCGCCGAGTACGCCCCGAGCGCCATCAGGTCCGAGCAGACGAACACGGCGGTCGGCGGCTCCGGCAGGTCGAGCAGTTCGTGCATACGGTGCCGCGCCGTGCCCTCGTCGAAGCCGGCGTGCCGGACGTACTCGCCGCGGTGGCGCAGTCCCGCCGAGGCGAGCGCCGAGCGGTAGCCGGCCACCCGGGCGGTGCCGCACATCTTGCGCCGGCTGCCGGCGATCACCGCGATCCGCTCGTGGCCGAGGGCGAGCAGGTGCTCGGTCGCGGTCACCCCGCCCTGCCAGTTCGCCGCCCCGACCGAGACCGTCCCCGACGGGGGTTCGTGGACGGGGTCGATCAGGACGTACGGGATGCGGTGGTGGTCCAGCCAGGCGTACTGGGCCCGGGTCAGCTCGGCCAGGTTGAACAGGACGCCCGAGGAACCGCGTGCGGTGAGCTTGTCCAGCCAGTCACGCTCCGGGTGGCCGGCCCGCGTCCGGCTCAGCCCCGCCGAGACGACGATCTCCAGACCGGCCTCGTACGCCGCCTCCTCCACCCCGTGCAGCACCGCGCCCGACCAGGAACTGTCCAGTGAGTGCACGACCAGGTCGATCAGGGCGGGCGCCTTGGCCGCGTCGAACCGCGGCCTGCGGACGTAGCCGAGCCGTTCGAGTGCCTCGGTGACCCGGCGGCGGGTCTCGGGGGCCACGTCGTCCCGGCCGTTGACCACCTTGGAGGCCGTGGGTACGGAGACGCCCGCCTCGCGGGCCACCACCGCCAGGGTCGGACCGGCCGCCGCGACGCTCGTACTCCCGGCACGGACCATGGGGAACCCGCCTCTCCGGCCCGCCGTCGGGCCAACGAAAGTAACGAAAGTTGCGACCAACGCTGCTTCCGTGGTCTGCGTGCAAGCCCTGTAGTAAGCGCTTCCTACGATAGGTGCGCGTCAACACGGCGTGAAGACCTGGGAATTCGCCGAATCATCGCGGCCGTAACTTTCGAAACTTCGAACACCGGGGCGGCCGCCGCAGGTGTCCGCCCGGCCGCCGTGCGTGCCGGAATACCGTGAGTCACTGTGGTGCTCTTGTCATACCGGCATACGGCACACGCGGCGGGAGGAGCTGGTGGGCGGATGACGGCGCACGGCACGGACCCGAAGGACCCGGTGACCGGCACCCCGTACGGGGCGGTGCGCGGCAGGTGGGAGCGCGGCATCGCGGTGTTCCGCGGCATCCCGTACGCCGCCCCGCCCTTCGGGGCGCACCGGTTCCGGCCGCCCGTGCCGCCCGAGCCCTGGGACGGCGTGCGGGACGCGGGCGCCTTCGGACCGACGGCCCCCAAGCCGCCGTACTCGGAGGCGTTCGCGCGGTACCTGTCCGACCCGGTGATCCCCGGCGACGACTGCCTCAACCTGAACGTGTGGACCCCGCAGCCAGGCCCCGGCGCCCGGCTCCCGGTCCTCGTCTTCCTGCACGGCGGCGCCCTGACCAGGGGGTCCTCCGCAGTCCCGGTGTACGACGGGCACGCGTTCGCCCGGGACGGGGTGGTCTTCGTCTCCGTGAACCACCGGCTGGGAGTGGAGGGCTACGGCCTGTTCCCGGACGCCCCGCCCAACCCCGGCCTGCACGACCAGCTCGCCGCCCTGCGCTGGGTCCACGAGACCATCGCGCACTTCGGCGGCGACCCCGGCCGCGTCACCCTCTGCGGCCAGTCGGCCGGTGCCATCGGCGCCGGCGTCCTGCTCGCCGCGCCCGGGACCCAGGGCCTGATCCGGCGGGCCGTACTGCAGAGCGGCCCGCCCGAGGCCGCCGAGCGGGACAAGGTCCGGCGCATGGTCCGCCGGATGGCCGCCCGGCTCAGGATCCCCGCCACCGCCCGGGCCTTCGCCGCGGTCGACCGGACCCTGCTGCTGCGCACCCAGGCCGAGGTGGGCCGGCTCAGCAGTCCCGTCCTCGGCGGCCCGGCCTTCGGGATCGTCGTCGACGGCGACCTCGTCCCGCGCGACCCGCTCCAGGCCCTGGTGGACGGCGGGGCGGCCCGGGGAGTCGACCTCCTGATGGGCTGGACCCGCGACGAGTACCGGCTCTGGCTGGTCCCCGGCGGCCTGGTCGACCACGTCGACCGGCTCGGCCCGGTCGCCTTCGCCGGCGCCATGGCCCGCTGCCACGCCTCCCACGAGGTGCCGCGCGGCTACCGCGCGCTGCATCCGGACGCCGGCCCCGCCGAGATCGTCGGCCAGATGGTCACCGACCACCTGCTGCGCCGCCCGCTGCACCGGCTCGCCGGGGCCCGGCCCGGGTCGTCGTACCTCTACGAGTTCGCCTGGCCCTCCCGCCGGCCCGGCCTCGGCGCCTGCCACGCCCTGGAGCTGGGCTTCGTCTTCGACACCGGCACGGTCCCCGAAGCCACCCTGCTGGCCGGCGACGGCGCCCCGCAACGGCTGGCCGACGCGATGCACGGCGCCTGGGTCCGCTTCGCCACCACCGGCGACCCCGGCTGGCAGCCCTGGGACGACACCCACCCGGTCCGCGTCTTCGGCGACGGCGAACCCCACACGGTGTCCGGCCCCCGGGACGAGGAGCTCGCCCTGTGGGCACCGGGCACGACACCACGCCTCGAACGCACGGCCGACCTGACCCTCGCGGTCCGGCGGCTGCGCCGTTCAATGGCCGCGGTGCGCCGCCACTGAGTCCCGTACCACCACCCGCGTGCCCACCAGCAGCCGCTCGGCGGCCGGTGCCTCGCCGTGCCCGAGCGCGGCGCGCACCGCGAGCCGCCGGGGACGCGGGACAGGGCTCGGTGTGGCTCCGCCGCGTGGGCGCGACCGGCCCGGCACGGCCTTCAGCGGCCCCTGCGCAGGACCCGGTACGGCGTCGGGGCGGCCGGCCTCACACCGCCTCCGCGATCCCCGCGATCCCCTGCGGCCCCACCCGGCAGCACCCCCCGATCAGCCGGGCCCCGGCCGCCCGCCACCCCGCGACCTGCTCCGCCCCGAACGTCGTCGGCCCCGTCCACGCCCGAGCCCCCGCGTCCCACACCTCACCGCTGTTGGGATACACGACCACCGGCTTCCCGGTCACCCGGGCGGCCACCTCCACCGCCCCCGGCACGTCCTCGGGCGCGCAGCAGTTCACGCCCACCGCGATCACCTCGTCCACCTCGGCGGCCAGGGCGAACGCCTCCTCCAGCGGCTGTCCCGCCCGCGTCCGTCCCCCCGCCACGCTGTACGAGAGCCACGCCGGCACCCCCAGCCCCCGCACCGCCCGCAGCAGCGCCGCCGCCTCGTCGGCGTCCGGCACGGTCTCCAGCGCGAACACGTCCGGCGCGGCCCCGGCCAGCACCTCCAGGCGCGGCCGGTGGAACGCCTCCAACGCGTCGACGCCCAGCCCGTACCGCCCCCGGTACTCGGAGCCGTCGGCGAGCATCGCCCCGTACGGCCCGACGGACGCGGCCACCCACAGCGGCCGTGCGATCCCCTCCTCGCGCGCCCGGCGCACCGCGTCCCGTCCCAGCTCCACGCTGAGCGCGAGCAGCCGGGCGGCCTCCTGCCGACTGATCCCGCGCCTGCCGAACCCCTCGAACGTGGCCTGGTAGCTGGCGGTGATCGCGACGTCCGCGCCCGCCCTGAAGTACGCGAGGTGCGCGTCGCTCACGGCGTCCGGACGGTCGGCCAGCAGCCGCGCCGACCACAGTTCGTCGCTCAGGTCGTGACCCGCGGACGCCAACTGGTTGGACATGCCGCCGTCGAGCACGACCGTCCCGGCGGCGAGGGCGTCGGCGAGGCTGGGAAAGGTGTCGCTGCGCATACCCCGACGCTAGCCGACCCGGCGCCGGACGACCGACGAGTCCGGTCCGCGAACAGCTCGCCCACGATTCGGACGCGGGCACTCGGCGCCCGACGCTTCCCATCCCGCACAGGGAATGCCGGTCCCGCCGCGCGCCGCGGGATCTGCTGCGAAGCAGCCTTCCTGCCGAGGAGCCGCCCGCGATCGAGATCGACGCACAGTAGCTGGCCGACCGCTGCATCGAGCGGCTGTGGGCCGAGGACGCCACGCACGTCCTCCAGCCGCCCGCGGAGATCAGGGAGACCGCCGCGGAACTCGGCTTCGACCACACGGCTCTGGAGGCCCAGGGACACGATGCCGTCGAGACCCGGGCGGCGCGCACCCACGAATGGTTCGTCGAGAAGCAGGGACTCACCTTCAGGGCAGGCGCCGACGCCGTGCGCCTGCACTGTGTGGTCGAATTCGGCTGGGACGCCGACGGCCGGATCAAGGCCGACTACATGTTCCCGGGCGCCTGACCCGCACCTGTCGGGGCAGCGGACCCGGCGGCTGCCGAGAGCGCCTCGGCCGTCGCCGGGTCGGTCGGCAGGAACGCCTCCAGCTTCAGCTCGGCGAGCGTCACGTCGACGGCGGTGGCGAAGGTCGTCACGGTCGTCATCAGGCGCAGCTCGCCGTACGAGGACCGCAGGCGGAGCGGGACCGCGAAACCCAGGAGCCCGGCGGGTGGCTCGAGTGGGGGAACGTAGGCGGTGAGTTCACTGCGCAACTCCGGCAGATGAGCCAGCCGGGACAGGATGTGGCGGGCCCACTCGGCGAGGTTCAGGATGCGGGGTGCCAGACCGTCGGGATGCAGCGCCAGGCGGTAGACGTTCGTGCCCGGGCCCACGAGTTCGGGGGCCGCGCCCTCGGTGATCACGTCCAAGGCGGTGTTCGCGGCGACCAGATCGCCGCGCCGGTCCGCCACCAGCGCCGGATACGGCCGGTACCCGCGCAGGATGTGGTCGATCGCCGTCCGCACGGGGGCCAGCACCGGGTCCTCGAGCGGGCTCTCGGGGTAGGCGGGCGCGTACCCGGCGGCCAGCAGCAGGTCGTTGCGCTCCCTCAGCGGCAGTTCCAGCGACTCGGCCAGCCGCACGACCATGTTCCGGCCGGGGACGGACCTGCCGGACTCGATGAAGCTGAGGTGCCGCTGGGTGGTGCCCGCCCGCAGCGCCAGGTCGAGCTGGCTGAGGTGACGGCGGATACGGCGTTCGCGAAGCGCACGGGGGAAGTCCACCGGCCTGTTGTAGCGGTGACCGAGGACGCCCGGCCATTCCCCGCGGGGAATTGTCGCCGGCCCGGGCGGTCGTGAACCTCTGGGGCATGGACATCGGTGTACTGCTTCCGACCGGAACCGCCCAGTGGGGCGCGGATGGCGACCCCCGTGATCTGGTCACCTTCGGCCGTCACGCCGAACACGCGGGATTCTCCTCGCTCTTCGTCAACGATTCCCTGATCAGCCCGCGGATCGAGGCGCTCACCATGTTGGCCGCGCTTGCGCCGGTGACCGATACCGCGACGCTGGGCACAGCCGCACTGCTGCCGTTTCTGCGGCGGCCGGTGCAGGCCGCCCAGGCACTCGCTTCGATCGACCTGCTCTCCGGCGGACGGCTCACCGTGGCTGTCGGCGCCGGGTTCCCCGGCCGGTTCGGGCGGCCTCTCTACGTGCTGTCCGAACTGCCGTGGGAGCGGCGCTTCGCCCGTCTGGACGAGACGGTCGCGCTGTGGCGGGCCCTGTGGGAGGGGGCCGACGCCTTCCACGGCGACATCCTCCGCTTCGACGGCATCCCGCCCGCGACCAGGCCCGCCCGCCCCGCCGGTCCGCCCGTCTGGCTCGGCGGCGCGAGCCCCGCCGCGCTGGCCCGAACGGGCCGGATGTACGACGGATGGCTGCCCTACCCGCCCGCCGCGCAGGAGTACGCGTCCGGGCTCCGCGAGGTCCGCCGAGCGGCGACCGACGCGGGCCGCGAGGCCGGGGACATCACCCCCGCACTGTTCGTCTCGGTACGGATCGACGACGACGCGGAGACCGGCCGTCCGGTACTGGACGCGTACGCGCGGGCCACCTACGGCATGCCGCTGTCCGAACTGGAGCGGATCCAGGCGGTCGTCACCGGTACCGCCGACCAGGTGCTCGATCGCTTGGGCCGGTATGTCGCCGCCGGCGCCCGGCACCTCGTCGTCCGTCTCGGCGCCCTGGGCCCGCGCTCCCAGCGCGACCAGCTCGAACGCGTCGCGGACCTGATCCCCGCACTTCGGCGGGCAGGGACCGCACCCCAGCCCGGGGAAGCCCCGTAACCACCGGTCAGACAGCGTGCCTGCCGACCCTGTGCTGCTTTCTCTTTTGGGTGCGCAGGCGGCCTGCCGGGACCGTCAGGCCGCTGAGGAGGCCGCGGGACAGGGTTTACGGCCACCAGCCGAAGGCGTTCCGGGAGCCGGCGGCGTGCGGGTGGTCACGGTGGAGGTGGCGGAGTCCGTCGTGTCTGTCTTCGCCGTGGTCCTGGCCGTCGTCGAGACGAGGAGGTGCCTTCGGTGGGGGGACGGTGCCCGCGTGGTCGATCACCGTGATGCAACGGGCGGGTGCGGTGCCCGCGTCGGACAGGATGAGGCGGCCCGTCATCTTCAACGGCTGCCGCTGAACGACGAGTTCGCCCTGCTGGTCCCGCACGGTGCCCTTGCCGGCGAGCGTGGCGGCGACCCGCAGACCGGCCCGGCGCACAGGGCCAGCGTGTCGTGGATGCGGCGGCCGCCGATCGGAGCGGCTGCCGCGTTTGGAAATCGCTTTCTCCCTTGTCTCGTCAGATCCGTTGACCCGCGCGTAACACGCCCTTACCTTTTCGGCGATCACAACGTTCGTCATGTCAGCTGCCGTTCGGAATCCCGAAGCTCATTCCTTTCCCCAAGGAGCGTGTGTGAGATGAGACGTGCGTTCGCGGTCCTGCTGTCGCTCTGCCTGGCGGTGATCGGCGCCCTGGCCGCCGCCGGCCCCGCCGCGGCCGCCGCCGGGACCGTCACCAACGGCACCCGGTTCACCGACACCTCGGGGAACATCGTGCACGCCCACGGCGGCGGGGTCATCAAGGTCGGCTCGTACTACTACTGGTTCGGCGAGGACCGGAACTCCGACAACACCTTCAAGTCCGTGGACGCCTACCGTTCCACCGACCTGAAGGCCTGGGAGTTCCGGGGCCACGTCCTCACCCAGTCCTCAGCCGCCGAGCTGGGCACCGCCTATATCGAGCGCCCGAAGGTCATCTACAACGCCGCCACCGGCAGGTTCGTCATGTGGATGCACAAGGAGAACGGCGTCGACTACAGCCAGGCCCGCGCCGCCGTCGCCGTCTCCGACACCGTCGACGGCACCTACACCTACCAGGGCAGCTTCCGGCCGCTCGGCCAGTACATGTCCCGGGACCTCACCACGTACGTGGACACCGACGGCACGGCGTACATGGTCTCGGCCGCGAACGAGAACGCCGACCTGCAGATCTACCGGCTCACCGCCGACTACACCGGCATCGACAGCCTGGTCGCCAACCCCTGGGCCGGCGCGAGCCGCGAGGCCCCGGCGCTCTTCAAGCGGGGCGGCGTCTACTTCATGCTGACCTCGGCGGCCACCGGCTGGAGCCCCAACCAGCAGAAGTACGCCACCGCCACCTCGCTCGCCGGACCCTGGACCTCCTGGACGAACGTCGGCGACTCCACGGCGTACGGCTCCCAGACCGCCTACGTCCTCCCGGTCACCGGCACCTCGGGGACCTCGTACCTCTACATGGGCGACCGCTGGGGCAACTCCTTCGGCGGCACCGTCAACGACTCCCGGTACGTCTGGCTGCCGCTGACCTTCCCGACGTCCACCTCGATGTCGATGTCCTGGTACCCGGAGGTGTCCGTCGACACGGCCGCGGGGACCGTCAGCGGCACCGGTGCCACGTACAACACCCTCGTCGCGCGGCACAGCGGCAAGTGCGCCGACGTCCCCAGCCAGTCCCTCTGGGAGGGCGTCGCGATCAGTCAGTACACCTGCAACGGCGGCACCAACCAGAAGTGGTGGTTCAAGGACCTGGGCACCGGCTACTACGAGCTCATGGGCCGTGGCAGTTCGCTCTGCCTCCAGGAGAACGCCGCCGACGTCACCCAGGAGGACTGCACCGGCGCCACCACCCAGCAGTGGTCGGTCGTGACCTCCGGGTCCTACGTCACCGTCAAGGCCCGTACGAGCGGTGAGTGCCTGGACGTGAGCGGCGCGTCCACCGCCAACTCGGCCGCGATCATCACGTACACGTGCAACAGCGGCACCAACCAGCAGTGGACGCGCGGTACCTGAGCGGTCCCGCCGGCCGACGGGTTCAGGCCAGCAGGTCGATCGCGTCCACCGAGGTGCCCGCGCTGAGGAAGGACGTCGTTCCCGAGCCGCTCGCCACGTAGATCTTCAGCGTGTTGTAGGCACTGGGGTCGGTCAGCCAGGCCGACGCCGGGACGCTGTAGGTGAACGTGTGGTTGTTGCCCCGGTAGGAGCCCACGGTCAGCGACCGGGTGCTCGGCTGGGCGGGTGCCGAGGGGACGGCGGAGGTCCAGGTGTCGTTGACGACGACCTGCGGCCGGCCGTTGGCGTACGCCGTCGTCACGCCGATCCTGAGGGTGTGCGCGGCGGCGGCCTGGGCGGCCGTCAGCCTGAAGTAGACGATGATCCCGCTGTTGACGTCCTTCCACAGGTAGCAGGGGAAGGACGAGGTCTCGGTGCCGCTGCCCACGACCACGTTCCCGGTCCAGGACGAGGCCCGCACGTCCGACGGGTGCGCGTACGTCATCAGCTCGGCGTTCTTGAACCCGCCGGGTGTGCCGTCCCAGTTGTTGATCCGCCAGATCGCGGCGGCGTTGCTCGGGTCGTTGGAGGAGGGGATCGCGATGGTGTTGAGGGTGGTGGTCGCACCCGCCGTCACCGTCACGGAGCCGGTGTGGACGGCCAGTTCGCCCTTGAAGACGGTGAGCGTGTACGTCCCCGGCAGCACCCCCGCGATGGAGAACCAGCCGTCCGAGGAGCGTGCCGAACCCCAGTACTGGGCGGCCGGGTTGGCGAGGCCCACGGTGTACGGGTAGGCGGTGTCCCGCCCGGTGATGCCGACGCCCGCGACCCGGCCGCGGCCGCTCGCGGAGACGTACCCGGAGATGCCGAGCGAGTCCGCCCACGACGTGGTCAGGGTGCCCGGGTACAGCGCGGAGGAGGGCGCGCCGCCGTCCGTGAACGCGATGACGTACGGGCCCTGGAGGCCGAAGCGTTCCGGCTCGGTCTGGTTCTCGCCGTAGTACAGGATCTCGTACAGCCCGCCGCCGTCGGCGCTCTGGTGGCGCAGCAGCGAGCGGTAGAAGGGGCCGCCGGAGGCCTTCTCGTGGTTGCTGCGCACGATCCACAGGCCGACGCTGCCGGTGGTCCAGCCGATGTAGTCGTAGTCCATCACCCGCCGTTTCGCGTAGTGCTTGGCGCGGGTCTGGCCGTCGGACTTCTGGAAGACGTCGGCGGACTCGATGACGGTGGGCGCGTAGGTGTAGGAGTCCGGCTCGTCGTTGAGGAACAGGCCGGCCTTGACGCGCACGATGTAGCGGGTGGCGGTCACGGACGAGTCGGCCTTGTCGGTCCACAGGTAGATGTTGTTCTCGCCGCTGCGGGCCGCGTAGTAGTGCTTGAGCGTGCCGTACGTGACGGAGACGAGGATCGTCGGACCCGACTGGGCGATGGTCACCGTGGAGGTGCCGAGGCCGGACTCGACGTGCGAGTTCTTGCCGCCGTAGCCCTGGTACTCGGTGCCCTTGTAGACCAGCGAGGTGAGGTCGCCGTTGGTCTTGCTGACCTTGAAGACCAGGTTGGCGCCGGTGTCGACGACGTAGTGGGAGCCGTCGTCCGACCAGCCGAAGCCCGCTGCCGAGGCGCTCGTGGCCAGCGGCCCTGCGAGGGCCGCGGTGCCGGCGGCGGCCGCGCCGCCGAGGACGAAGGTGCGGCGTCCGAGCGGTCTCCCGGTGGATTCGGACATGGGGGTGCCTCCTTCGGTGGTGCGGGGATGCGGGTGTCCCCGAGCGTGGCAGTTGAATCGATTTCGCGAAAGGGCTTTCGCATGGATGGAGTTGGCAATCTTGTGAAATCGACGCAGGGGCTAGAAAGCGCTTGCGAGCAGCGGTACGGTCCCCGCCAGACGCTGTCGGCATGACTGTCCCGTGACGGAGGAGCCCCGAGTGAGACGTTTCAACGGCGTTCGTGCCACCGCGCTCGCGGCGGTCGTCCTCGGCACCTGCCTGACGGCCGCACCCGCCGCCCAGGCCCACGACCGGCGCCCGCCGCTCGGCCTCGACCACTGCACCGCCGGCGCCTGCCACTTCGACGTCCCGACGGGCGACTACGACGTCACGGTCCGGCTCGGCGGCGAGACCGCGTCCAGCACGGACATCAGCGGGGAGACCCGGCGCTCGCTGCTGCCGGAGACGGCGGTGGCGGCCGGCCGGCACGTCACCCGCACCTTCACGGTCAACGTCCGCACCCCCGAGGGCGAGCCGACGGGACCCGACGGAACCCCCGGCCTCGACCTGGTGATCGGCGGCTCCGCACCCGCACTCGCCGACATCCGGGTGACCCCCGCCCGGCACACCCGGCAGCTCTTCCTGATCGGCGACTCCACCGTCTGCGACCAGCCCGCCGCCCCCTACACCGGCTGGGGCCAGCAGCTCCCGCGGTTCCTGCGCAGGGGCGTCGCGGTCGCCAACTACGCCGACTCCGGCGAGAGCACGGTGACCTACCTCCAGAACCCGCAACTCTGGGACACCGTCCAGCCGTTGATCCGCCCCGGCGACCTGGTGCTGATCCAGCTGGCGCACAACGACAAGACGACCGACGGGCCGACCTACCGAGCCAACCTGGAGACCCTGGTGGCGGGTGCCCGGGAGAAGGGCGGCCGGCCGGTGCTCGTCACCCCGATCGTGCGCCGCTGGTTCAACGCCGACGGCACGCTGAACAACGACACGGCGCTTCTGGTCAACGGGCTCGGCGTCAATCATCCTGAGGTGATCCGCTCGGTCGCCGCCGCCGAGGACGTTCCGCTGATCGACCTCACGGCGGAGACCAAGACGCTGGTCGAGTCGCTCGGCGTGGAGGGCTCCAAGGCGCTGTACCTGTACGACGAGAAGAAGGACAACACGCACACCTCCGCGTACGGTGCCACCGTCTACGCGGGCCTGGTGCGCGACCAGCTCCTCGCCCAGCACCTGGTGCCGCGCGGCACCGTGCGGGTGGAATGAGCCCCTGGGGCGTCCCGACCGGAACCGGGGCGCCCCAGGTCCGAACCGTCCGAGGTCCTGAGCGAGCGAGAAAGAAAGAGCACCGATGCAGCTGCCCCCCGAGGACCGCGGCCCCAGCCCGCGCACCGGCTACACCCGGGCCCACTGGGAGGCGGCGGCCGACGCCCTGCTCGCCGCCGTGGAGCCCCACGCCACCGAGGACCGCGCCCTCTACCACCTCCCCGGCACCCGGCAGAGCTGGTCGGGCCGCCTCTCCGACGGCCTGGAGGGCTACGCCCGCACCCTGCTCCTCGCGGCCTTCCGCCGCGACGAGACCGTGCTCCAGCGGTACGCCGACGGCCTCGCCGCCGGTGTGTCCGGGGTCTGGCCGCGCATCGAGGACCGCGGCCAGCCCCTGGTCGAGGCGGCCTCCGTCGCCCTCGCCCTGCGCCTGACCCGCCCCCTGCTCTGGGACCGGCTCGACGACGCGGTGCGACAGCGCGCCGCGGCCTGGCTCACCGACGCGCTGACCGCCGAACCATGGCCCTGCAACTGGGAGTTGTTCCCGGTGACGGTCGGCGGCTTCCTCGCGGAGATCGGCCACGAGACCGCGGCCGCGCACAAGGCGATCGACCGCGGCCTGGCCCGCATCGAGGACTGGTACGTCGGCGACGGCTGGTACACCGACGGCGACGGCCGGAAGTTCGACTACTACAACGGCTGGGCCATGCACCTCTACCCGGTGCTGCACGCCTGGCTCGCCGACGACCCGGCCCTCCTCGACCGCTACGGCGGCCGGCTGCAGCGCCACCTCGCCGACTACGCCCGGCTGTTCGGCGGCGACGGCGCCCCCCTGCACCAGGGCCGCTCGCTCACCTACCGCTTCGCGACCACGGCCCCGCTGTGGCTGGGCGCCCTCACGGGCCGTACCCCCCTCACTCCCGGCGAGACCCGGCGCCTGGCCTCCGGAGCGCTGAAGTACTTCCTCGACCGCGGCGCGGTGGACGACCAGGACCTGCTGACCCTCGGCTGGCGCGGCCCCGACCCCGCCGTCCTGCAGGGCTATTCGGGCCCGGCGTCCCCCTACTGGGCGAGCAAGGGGTTCCTCGGCCTGCTGCTGCCGCCGGAACACGGCGTGTGGACGGCGACGGAAGAGCCCGGCCCGTCGGAACGCGCCGACGCCGCCACCCCGGTCGCCCCCGCCAACTGGCTGCTCCAGTCCACGCGTGCGGACGGGATCGTCCGCCTCCACAACCACGGCAGCGAGGACGTCCGCTACGACCCCTACTACACCCGGCTCGGCTACTCCACCGTGACCGAGCCCTCGCCCTCGTACGACAACAGTGTGATCGTCGGCGGCGACCCCGGCCGGACGGGGATCGAGCCGCTCGGGGTGGGGGAGGAGTGGGCGGCCTCCCGGCACACGGCCGGGGCCGGCGCCCGGGTCACCAGTGCCGTACTCGTCCGCGGGGCCGTGGAGGTGCGGGCCTTCCTGGTGACGGGTGCCGAGGCCGGGACGTCCGTGCGGGTGACCGGGTGGGCCGCGGGGGACGGGCTGCGCTCCGAACTGCTGCCCGCCGTGGGGCTCGACGAGGCGCTGACCGGGGTCACCGGGGAGGGCGACACCTTGTTCGTCGCGCTGAGCCGGCTCACCGGTGCGGCGGACGCCGAGCCGCTGGGGGAGACGGTCGCGGTTCGCGCGCACGGTGCCCGGGAGTTGACGGTCCTGTGGCGCGAGGGACCCGGTCTGCGGGTCCGGTGGCAGGGCTCCGGGGTGGACGTGGCGGAGGTCGCACAGGTCTGAGCCGCCGCTCGCGGTCCCGGTCCCGCGCGGCCGGGGTGCGTCACGAGGGGCCGGGTCCGCACGCGAGCAGCGTCCGCCCGACCCGGTCCGCGAACGCGCCGGGGTGTTCCAGTGCGCCCAGGTGGCCGCCCGGGAACTCGGCGAAGGCGCCGCCGGTGTGAGCGGCGACGGACTGCGCGGTCCGGTGCAGGAGTTGCTCCCGGGATTCCGTCCCGGCGGCCACGGTGAGCCGGGGCAGACCCTCCTGCGGCCGGTAGGCGGTGAACGGGCGCAGGACGTGGTCGAGGAACACGGTGAACGGGGTCACCTCACCGGAGTCGCGGCGGCCGCCCTCGAGTTGGCCGATCAGCTCCGCCCGCAGCCGCTCCCCGTCCGGCAGCAGCGTGACGCACGGCGGCTCGTGGACGATGACGTGCCGCAGCCGGGCGGGGTGGCGGGCCAGCAGGTCGAGGGCCGCGATGCCGCCGGCGCTGCTGCCGAGGACGTACGCCGACTCGCCCTCGGGCAGCACCTCCTCCAGGATCCGGTGCGCGCCGTCGCTCCAGTCCGGCACGCGCTGGTCGGCGACGGGGGCGCCCAGCCGGCCGTGGGCGAGGCCCAGCGGGTCGTGGGTGACGACGGTGAAGTGCGCCGCCAGCTGTTCGGTGAACGGGCCCAGCCCCATGGGGTGGCCCGCGCCGCCCGGCACGACCAGCAGGACGGGGCCGCTGCCGGTGACGTCGTAGTACAGGTCAGACATGGTGATCGGGGTCCTCTCGGGGCCAGTGCCCAAGGGCGGTGTGCAGGGCGTCGATCGCCCGGTCCCAGGACGCGCGGACGTCCCGTGGGGCGTTGAACCCACCACTGGCCTCCAGGGCGCAGTAGCCGTGGAAGGTGGCGCGCAACAGGCGGACGGCGTCGGTGAGATCGGGTTCGGCCAGGCCGTAGCCGCGCAGCATGCCGTAGGTGATCTCCACGGTGCGGCGCATGGCCGGGGCGTCCGCGTCGACGAGCGCGGGGTCGACCCGGATCTGGGTGGCCGCGTAACGACCGGGGTGGGTGAGGGCGTACGCCCGGTAGGCGTCGGCGTAGGCGGCCAGCGCGTCCTTCCCGGAGAGCCCGGCCACGGCCACGGCGATCCGGTCGATCATCTCGCCGCCCGCGAGGAGCGCGAGCCGGTGGCGCAGGTCCTTGAGGCTCCGGACGTGCGCGTACAGACTCGCGTCCTTCACGCCGAACCGGCGGGCCAGCGCGGACAGCGTGACCTGTTCGAACCCGACCTCGTCGGCCAGCTCGGCCGCGGCCGAGACCAGCAGGTCGGCCGTGATCCCGGCACGGGCCATACGACGCCACCTCCCCTAGGCTTCCTAGATAATATCCTAGGACCACTAGGTTTGGCGTCCGCGTCATTTTCTCGGCGCACCGTACGATGCGTCATGTACCTGGCCTCACGGGCGGCTTGGGGCGGCCGGGAGGCGGGAGGGGGAGGGGGAGCCGTGGCGTACCGGGCGCGGCGCGTGGCACCGGCGGTGCCACGGCGCGCGGTGGAGAGCAGGCCGTTGTGGCGGCAGCGGGACTTCGGGTTCTTCTGGCTCGCCCAGACGCTGTCCGTCCTGGGCGACTCCTTCAGTCTGATCGCGCTGCCCCTGCTCGTCCTCCAGGCGACCGGCTCGGTGGCCCGGATGGGCCTGCTGACGGGCGCCGGCGGCGTCGCGATGGTGCTGGCGGCGGTCTTCGCCGGGGTGGTCGTGGACCGGGTCGACCGCCGTAAGCTCCTCATCGCCTGCGACCTGGTCCGCATGGTCCTGTACGGCCTGGTGCCCGTCGTCTGGCTCGCGGGGCCGCACCTCTGGCTGCTGTACGTGGTCCTGCCCCTGTGCGAGGCCGTCGGCATGCTCTTCGCCGTCGGGTACGTCACCGTCGTACGCGGACTCGTCGGCACCGGCCGGCTGACCGAGGCCAACGGCCGGCTGAACGCCACCGCGGCCGCGGCCGGCGTCCTCGGGCCGCTCGGCGCGGGCCTGGTGGCCGCCTGGACGGGCCCCGCCGACGCCGTGGCCGTGGACGCGGCCAGTTACGCGGTCTCGGCGGGCTGCCTGCTGCTCGTACGGGTCCGGGAGCGCGCCGGGGACGAGCGCCCGCCCGAGGATACGGGCCTCTGGCGCGACCTGCGCACCGGGATCGCGTACCTGGTCCGCCGGCCCGTGCTGCGCTCGCTCACCGGTCTCCTCGCCGTCTTCAGCTTCCTCAGCCTCGGCATCAACGACCTGATCATCTATCACCTGAAGCACGACCTCGGGCACGACGACGGCACGGTCGGCACGGTGCTGGCGGTCGGCGCCGCCGGCACCGTCGCCGGGGCCCTGCTGGTCGCCCGGCTCCGGCGGCGGCTGGGGTTCGGACCGACCTGGATCGGCTCGACGGCGCTGTGCGGAGTGGCCTTCGCCGGGCTCGGCTGGGTCCGCCCGGTACCCGCCGTGGCCGTCCTCGGCGCCGTCTACCTGGGCTGCGCGGGCATGGCGGGCACCTGCTCCATGTCCCTGCGCCAGGAGATCACCCCCGAACATCTCCTGGGCCGGGTCACCTCCGCCCACTGGACCCTGCAGTACTCGCTCGCGCCGATCGGCGCGGCCGTCCTCACCTGGGCGGCCGAACAGTACGGCACCGGCCCGGTGGCCGCCGTCGCCGGAGCGTGCTGCGCCCTCGTCGGCGCCGCCGGCCTGGGCACCCCGATCCGCAGCGCGGGGCGCACCTGACACCCCTGACACCGCGGAGCGGTCAGCCGTTGACCCCCGTGTAGTGGCCCAGCGCCCACCGCCACAACCCCCGGGAGGCCAGGTACAGCAGCAGGCCGACGAGGGGCGAGCCCGCCGCCAGCCAATAGGGGACAACGGTCGAGTGGCCGTGGCCGGTGAGGACCGCGACCGGCAGGTAGGCGACGAAGGCGAGCGGAAGGCCGTAGGTGAGCAGCCCGCCGACCGCCCGGGGCAGCACGTTCAGCGGGTAGCTGCCGAAGGTGCCGAGGAGCTCCTCCAGCCAGCGGCTCCAGTAGTCGGCGGCCGGGTAGCGCAGGGAGGCACAGGCCACCACCGTGAACAGGGCCGCCTCCAGCAGCATCCCGCCCAGGACCGCCGCGATCAGGTACGAGACCCGGCCCGCCGTCCAGTCGAGGTGGCTGCGCCCGAGCGCGCCCACCATCAGACCGGCGGCCACCGTCAGGTCGCCGATCGCGTTGGTGGGGAAGTACTCCAGCTGCACCTGCCGGTGCACGGGCAGCGGGCGGAGCAGATAGGCGTCGATCCGGCCCTCCTGGATGTACCGGCCCACCCCGTGCACCCGGCCGAGGAACAGCACGAACAGGCCGTGGGCCAGCATCCGCGTCGCCGGGATGAGCAGGACGTCCGCGCTGTCCCAGCCGCCCATACCGGTGAACCGGGTGAGCAGCACGGTCGCGAACACGATCACCGACACCTGCCAGACCGCGCCGATCGCGATCATCATCAGGAACTCGGTGCGGTACTCCAGTTGCGCGCGGAAGTTGAGGCGCGTGATGCGCCAGGCGATCCGGACGGCGTTCAACGGCCTCAGCCTCCCTGGGAGATGACACGGCGGGCGGCCCGCCGCCACACGAAACGGGTGAAGAGGTGCAGCGCCACGGCCCAGCCGGCCTGGACGCCGAGCTGGAAACCGGCGTCCGACAGCGGGATCCGGCCCACGTACAGCGACAGCGGCACGCTCAGGGTCGCCTGGAACGGCAGGAAGGAGCTGAGGACGACGAACCAGTGCGGGAAGAACCACAGCGGCGCGTACACCCCGGACAGCAGGTTCTGCGCGAAGACCAGGATCAGCATCGCCGCGGTGTTGCGCAGCGTCCAGAAGCAGAACTGGTCGATGAGGAGCATGACGTAGTAGAGGACCAGCTGGCCGAGCAGCAGGCTGAGCGCGGACACCGCCGCCACCGCGGCCGACCGCGGCGGCTCGACGACCCCGGCCGCCAGACAGACCGCGTACCCCGCCGACGCCCAGGCCAGACCGTACAGCTGCTCGCCGACCGCGCGCAGCGCGTGGTAGCGCTGGGGCGGCAGCGGACGCAGGTACCAGTAGACGATGGTGCCGAAGTGCATGTGCTGCATCACGGAGTCCCGGCCCGCGTACTGGTCCAGCTCCCGCAGCCGGGAGGCGAGCACGGCCAGCACCGCGTAGGTGACGGCCTGGTCGCGGTCCAGACCCGCGGTCGTACCGGACTGGGCGTACAGGCCCCGCCACAGCGAGGCGACCAGCACCACCTGCACGGTCAGCCGCAGCAGGACCCCGGTCATCCGGGGCGGGGTGTACAGCTCGCCGAGCGGGGTGACCCGGGCGGCGCGCCAGGCGTACGGGAGGGCCATCTCAGACCTCGGCCTTCGCCTGCGCGTAGGCCGCCCGCATGACGTCCTCCAGGTCCGCCTCGTCCACCGCGACGCCCGTCACCTCGTACCGCTCGATGACCAGCTTCAGCGCCTCGTGGACCGTGGGCGCGGCCGGACCGTCCGGGCCGAACACCGCCTGCGGGCCCTCCCGGCGCACCAGGGCGACGCCGGGCAGCGGGCCGACCGGGGTGTGCGCGTCGGCGAGCGTGGCCCGCACCTGCCAGGTCGAGCCGAACCGGTGGCGCATCTCGTCCAGCGAGCCGTCGAGGACCAGCCGGCCGTGGTTGACCAGCACCACCCGCTCGGCGAGCCGCTCCACCTCGGTCATGTCGTGGGTGGTGAGCAGCACGGTACGGCCGCGTTCGGCCACCTGGTACCGCAGGAACTCGCGGACCTGTTCCTTCACCACCACGTCCATGCCGATGGTCGGTTCGTCCAGGAAGACGACCGGCGGGTCGTGCAGCAGCGCGGCGGCCAGGTCGCAGCGCACCCGCTGGCCGAGCGACAGGTGGCGCACCCGGGTGTCCCAGAACGCGGAGAGTTCCAGCAGGTCGTCGAACTCCCTCAGGCGGGCCTCGTGTTCGGCCTTGGGCACCTCGTAGATGTCCCGCAGGATCGCGAACGACTCCCGCACCGGCAGGTCCCACCACAGCTGGGTGCGCTGCCCGAACACCGCACCGATGTTTCGGGCGTTGCGTTCCCGCTCCAGGTACGGCACCACACCGGCGACGCGGGCCTCGCCGGAGGTCGGCGTGAGGATGCCGGTGAGCATCTTGATGGTGGTCGACTTGCCCGCGCCGTTCGGGCCGAGCAGGGCGAGGAGTTCGCCCGCGGCGACGTCGAAGGAGATGTCCAGGACGGCGTGTTTCTCGACGCGTTCGGGGTTGACCAGGGACCGCAGGGCGCCCGTGAAGCCCGGGCGCCTGACAGTGGTGTGGAAGGTGCGGGACAGACCGCGGACCTCGATGTTTCCGGCCACGCCGGGGGCCTCCCTCGTTCCGTACACGACGTACGGCCGGCCGGTGTGAGGCCGACCGGCCGCGGATACGTCCCGACGTTCGCAGAGCGCCGAGGGGCCCGGCAATGGATTAATCGACGGGCGATTTGGACTGGTCGATCATCACCGGAGGCCACGGCATCAGCGGGGCAACGCCGGTCGATCAGCGGGGGAACGGCACGTCGATCAGCGGGAGGACGTCATGCCGATCAGCGGGAAGCCGCCGGTGTCCGGCTCGCGCGCCCACCGCCGCGCAGTCGCACCGGCCGCAGCGCGCCCTCCAGTGCGAAGGTGGCCGCGCCCAGGCAGACCGGGTCGCTCGGGATGGGGGAGAGGACGATCTCGGTCGCGGCGAACGGCCGCCCGAGAGCGTGCCGGCGCACGGCCTCGCGCACCTCGTGGAGCAGCGGTTCGCCGAGCCGGCGGGCCACCCAGCTGCTGAGCACGACCAGTTCGGGGTTGAGCAGGTTGACCAGGTTGGCGACCCCGGCGCCGATGTAGCGGGCGGTGTCCCGGACCACCTGGACCGCGACCGGGTCGCCGTCGGCCACGCCCCTGGCCAGCGCGTCGACGGTGGCGGTCTGGTCGTCGGGGTGCAGCAGCGGGCTGTGCGGGCTCGCCTCGCGCAGGTTCAGCATGATCCCGGGGGCGCCGACGTACGTCTCCACACACCCCCGGTTGCCGCAGTGGCAGGGCCGTCCGTCGAGCACGAGCGTCGTGTGACCCCACTCGCCGGCGCTGTTGCTCACCCCCCGGTGCAGGCCGCCGCCGAGGGCGAGCCCGGCGCCGACCCCGGTGCCGAGGTTCACCACCACGGTGTCCCCGCGTCCGCGGGCCGCCCCGAACCACTGCTCGGCCACCGCGCAGGCGCGCAGCGGGTTGTCCAGGTGGAGGGGGTAGGCGATGTGCTCGGCGAGCAGGTCGAGCAACGGGACGTCGTGCCAGTCCCAGTTGGGCGCGTACTCGGCGATGCCGGTGTCCCGGTCCACCTGGCCGGGCACGCTCACCCCGACACCGAGCACCCGTGCACCCTCCACACCGGCCTGGGCCACCACCGAGCCGACGGCGGCGGCGACCTGGGCCACCACCTGCTCGGGCCGGTTCTCGCCGGGCCGCATGTCCTCGTCCGCGCGGGCCAGCACGGTCAACGCGAGGTCGAACAGCTCGACGTGGACGTAGGTCTCGGCGATGTCGACGCCGATCAGCGCGCCCCCCGGGGCGTTGACCGCCACCAGCCCGCGGGGGCGGCCGCCCGCGGAGTCCTCGAAGCCGACCTCCGTGATCATCCGCAGGTCGAGCAGCTCCCCGACGAGCGTGGCGACCGTGGCCAGGCTCAGCCCGGTGACGGACGCCAGCTCCTGCCGTGACGTGGGAGATGCGGCGATGATGTGCCGGAGCACCTCATAGCGGTTGGCGGTGCGGATGTCCCGTGATGTGTGCTTCACACGACGCAACGCTATGACGTGGGAAGCGCTTTCGACAAGCCATTACCTTAAGGGTTGGATTAAGTCCGGCGGGCGGCCCCGGCGGTCAGTCCCGCAGCACCTCCGCCACGAACGGGTTCGTGAACTTCCCGTCGGGGTCCAGGTCCCGGGCCAGGGCGCGGAAGTCCGCGAGCCGCGGGTAGCGGCCGCGCAGCGCCTCACCGGACATCGCGTACACCTTGCCCCAGTGCGGGCGCGGATCGAACGGCTCCAGCGCCTCCTCCAGCCGGCGCACCACCGGCAGCACGGCCGCCGCGTCGTCCACCCAGGTGAAGTGCAGGGCGACCGAGTCCCGGCCGTGGGCGGGGCTGAGCCACTGCGGATCGGCGGCGACCGTCCGCACCTCGCAGGTCTGCAGCACCGCGGAGACCGGCCGGCGGACGCCGTCGACCGCGTGCAGCGCGGCCACCGCCGCCGACCTCGGCAGCAGGTACTCCGACTGGAGTTCGTCCCCGCTGCTCGGCGTGAACTCCGCCCGGAAGTGCGGTAGCCGCTCGTGCCAGGGCCCCGGCACCCCGAACTGCTCGGTGCAGTTGCCGCCCGGCATGCCCGGCACCGGGTGCATCGCCACCTTCGCGGGCACACCCCAGCCGAACTCCACGGCCGCCTCGTCGGTGCGCCGCTTCACCCACGCCTGCCGGAACCCAGGGTCCCGCCAGTCGGTGAACAGGCTCACGCTGTACGCGGCCCCGGTCACGGCGGCGAAGTCCATTCCCTCCATCGGCAGTTCGACGTAGACCGACTGCTCGACCTCGTACGCCGGCTCCAGGTCCAGGGTGAGCGCGGTGACGACCCCGAGCGCGCCCAGCGAGGTCACCGCACCGTCGAAACGGGCGTCCCCGCGCGCGATCGTCACCGTCGAACCGTCGGCGAGGACCAGCTCCACCTCGCGTACGGGCGCCGCGAGCGGCCCGTTGGCCACGCCCGAACCGTGGGTGCCGGTGGCGACCGAACCGGCCACCGAGATGTGCGGCAGCGAGGCCATGTTGGGCAGCGCGAGGCCCTGCGCGTGCACCGCGCGGGCCAGTTCGGCGTACCGCACGCCGCCCGCCACCCGCACCGTACGGGCGGCCGCGTCCACCTCGATCCGCGGCGGCAGCCCGGCGATCGACACCAGCACGCCCTCCGGCCCCGGGTCGGCGATGCGGTTGAAGGAGTGCCCGCTGCCCAGCACCCGCACCCGCGCACTGCCCGCCACCAGGGACCGCAGCGCGTCCGCCGAGTCCGGGCGGTGGAACTCCTTCGCCGTGTACGTGATGTTGCGTGCCCAGTTGGTGACCGTCTGCGCCGGATCCGTCATCCCTGCCGTCCCATCCCTGTCCCCCTTCGGGGAGTACCTGTCCGTTGACCCTCTCATGCGCCGATACCTACGGTAGAGACCGGTTGCTGTCCGTGCGTCACCGAGACCGGAAGGTCACTTCCTTGCCCGAGCGTCCCCAGGCTCTGTTCGCCATGACGGCCCAGAACGTGCCGCACGTCTTCCCGCCTGAGGTGCTCGCGCGGCTGCGTGAGTCCGTGGACATCGATCCCACTCTGGTGGCGCAGGACTTCACCGACACCCGGGTCCGGGAGGCGCTCGCCCGCACCGAGGTGCTCGTCACCGGCTGGGGCTGCCCGGTCCTGGACACGGCGGTCCTGGACGCCGCGCCCGAGCTGCGCGCCGTGCTGCACGCGGCCGGCTCGGTCAAGGGCTTCACCACGCCCGAGGTCTGGCGGCGCGGCATCCTCGTCTCCTCGGCCGCCGCCGCCAACGCGCTGCCCGTCGCCGAGTACACCCTCGCGATGATCCTGCTCGCCGGGAAGGACGTCTTCGCCTTCCGCGACCTGCTGCGCGACCGCCGCTCCTTCCCCTACGGCGACATCGTCCCCGGCATCGGCAACTTCCGCCGCCGGGTGGGCGTCGTCGGCGCCTCCCGCATCGGCCGCCGTCTCATCGAACTCCTGCGCCCCCACGACCTGATCGTCAGCCTCGCCGACCCCTACGTCGACCAGGCCGAGGCGGCCCGGCTCGGTGTCCCCCTGCTGCCGCTGGACGAGTTGCTGCGCACCTCGGACATCGTCACCGTGCACGCCCCGGAGACCCCCGAGACCCGGCATCTGGTAGGCGCCCGCGAACTCGCCCTGATGCCGGACGGGGCCGTGCTGATCAACACCGCGCGCGGCTCACTGGTCGACCACGACGCCCTGGTGGGGGAAGCGCGCACCGGCCGGCTGCGCGCCGTCCTCGACGTCACCGACCCCGAGCCGCTGCCCGCCGGCTCCCCGCTCTTCGACCTGCCCAATGTCTTCCTCACCCCGCACCTCGCGGGCTCCCAGGGCAACGAGCTCGCGCGGCTCGGCAGCACCGTCGCGGACGAGGCGAGGCGCCTGCTCACCGGCGCCGCGCTGCGGTACGCGATCGACCAGTCGGTCCTGGAGCGGGCCGCGTGACGGCCCTCTCATAGGCGACGCGGACGACGCGACGAGGGAAACCGAGCGGTGACGAAGAGGACGCGGCCGGCACCGGGCGGGGGCGCCTCGACGGTACGGGACGTGGCCGCGCGGGCCGGCGTCTCCGCGTCGACCGTGTCCCGGGTCCTCGCGAAAAGCCCGATACCGGGACACACCGCCCGTCGTGGGGGACCCGGCACGGCCGGCGGCCGGGCGGGGGCATACCGTGAGGAGTCGAACGCCTGAGCCGGGAGGAGACACGGGATGGGCAGCCGTACCGCGCTGGTCGAGGATCTGATGGAGAGGTTCCCGCACGTACCACGGGAAGCCGTCTTCAAGGAGGACCTGCTCCGGGGCGGAGTCGCCTTCGACCCGTCCGCGCTGAGCGACAACGAGAGCGGCGAGGTCAAGCCGAAGTCGTACTTCATCTTCTCCTTCGACCACGGCACCCTGCCCGAACTGGGCGAGGCCGCGCTGCGCCGCCCCCCGGAGGAGATCATCCTCACCGGCGGCCCCTACGACCTGCGGCGGACCGTGGTCTCGGTGCGCGTGAACCCCACCTCGCCGTACCGGGTCGCGGCCGACGACGAGGGGATGCTCGGCCTCTACCTGGACGGGAAGCGGATCGCGGACGTCGGGGTGCCGCCGATGCCCGAGTACTACCGGCACAAGCTCTCCAACGGGAAGTCCGTGATGGAGGTCGCCCCGACCATCCAGTGGGGCTACCTGATCTACCTGACCGTCTTCCGGGTCTGCCAGTACTTCGGCGCCAAGGAGGAGTGCCAGTACTGCGACATCAACCACAACTGGCGCCAGCACAAGGCCGCCGGACGGCCGTACACCGGGGTCAAGGACGTCGAGGAGGTCCTGGAGGCCCTGGAGATCATCGACCGGTACGACACCGCGAAGGCGTCCACCGCCTACACGCTGACCGGCGGCGCGATCACCAAGACGGTCTCCGGGCGGGACGAGGCCGACTTCTACGGCCACTACGCCAAGGCCATCGAGGAGCGCTTCCCGGGCCGCTGGATCGGCAAGGTCGTCGCGCAGGCGCTGCCGCGCGACGACGTGCAGCGGTTCAAGGACTACGGGGTGCAGATCTACCACCCCAACTACGAGGTGTGGGACGAGTACCTGTTCAAGATGTACTGCCCCGGCAAGGAGCGGTACGTCGGCCGGGACGAGTGGCACCGGCGGATCCTGGACTCGGCCGAGATCTTCGGCGCGCGCAACGTGATCCCCAACTTCGTCGCGGGTGTGGAGATGGCCGAGCCGTTCGGCTTCAAGACGGTCGACGAGGCGATCGCCTCCACCACCGAGGGCCTGCGCTTCTTCATGTCGCAGGGCATCACGCCCCGCTTCACCACCTGGTGCCCGGAGCCCACCACCCCGCTCGGCAAGGCCAACCCGCAGGGCGCCCCGCTGGAGTACCACATCCGGCTGCTCCAGGCCTACCGCCAGACCATGGAGGACTTCGGCCTCTCCTCGCCCCCCGGCTACGGCCCGCCCGGCCCCGGCCGCGCCGTCTTCTCGGTCAGCTCCTTCATGGACAGCCTCCCCGCGCAGGAACCGACGCAGGAACGGGCCCAGGAACCGGCGGAGGCCTGATCCGGGCTGACGGCAGAAGATTCGCGGGAACGGTGAGTCGAACGGCGGTCGCCGTCCGTACAAGAGGACGGAGTTGTGGGCCACGGCACCGAGTACCGCACCGAGGACGGCACTGAGCAGGGCGGGTTGACGCAACACCGGTGACCGGTGGTATGGGTGACGGCGGGAAATCGTCGCGCGACCACCGGTAGCCGGGTTTGAATATGCCGCTTGTCAGTTGTGCAGGAGACGTGAAAAGCTCGGGTCCTGCCGCGAGGTTCCCCCCAACTCCGTCGCCCCTATGGTGAGTTGACCTCGCATTGGATGCAGGAGACCCATGCCTGACCTGCCGACCCCTCAGGACGCCGCCGAGGCAGCGCTGTTCTCCGAATGCTGGGACGCGGTGCTCTCCTACGCCGACCTGTGCACGTCCGGCTCGCTGACGGCCAATCAACTGGCCACCGAGGCCTTCACGCTCGGTATGCGCGAGGTCCGCGAGGCGGACTTCGCGCCCCAGCGCGGCAGCGGACGGCGCGCCGCCCGGCTGCCGATGATCCCGCTGCTGCTCACCGCCGTGCGCAACACGGCCGCCGGCTGGGAGGCGCAGGGGCTCGGCCACAAGCTCGACCCGGACCTCCGGCTCTGGCTGAACTCGGAGAAGGCCACACGCTACACGGGGCCGCCGTTGCAGCGGCCCATCGCGCTGCGCGGCCTCCGGGACATGCAGGACGCGGACGCGTCGCTGCTGTGGCTGGCCGAGGTGGAGGCGCTGCCGCTGTCCTCCGTGGCCCGCCGGCTCGGTCTCGACCCGGCCGCCGCCGCCCAGGAACTGGAGCAGGTACGCGCCCTGTTCCGGGACCGCTGCCACCGCGCCCACCTCGACTCGCCGATGGACGCCGAGTGCCGCAGCTACGCCCGGCTCCTCGACGCGGTCACCCGGTCCTCCGCGGCCGACACGCCCGACGACCTCTCCCGGCACCTCGCCACCTGCGTGCAGTGCGCCGAGGCCGCCGCCTGTCTGCGGCTGCACGGCGGCGGACTGCCCGCGGCGCTCGCCGGCGGGGTCATAGGCTGGGGCGGCCTCGCCTACCTGGAGCGCCGCCGCCGCGCCTCCGAGGTGCGGCTCGGCGTGGGCCGCCCGGTCCCCGCGGACAACGACGCCGGCGACCCCAGGGAGGGCGCCGGCCGGAGCAAGGTGCTGCGCCACGGACTGCTCGGCGCGGCGGTGCTGATCTCGCTGGTCGCGCTCGGCGTGTCGATGATGCCGATGGGCGGCGGCTCCGGTGACGACACGACGGCCGCCTCGCACGACGACCGGCAGCCCGTCGCCGACCCCGGCTCCGCCCCGCCCTCCACCGCGGACCCGTCCCCCACGCACACCACCTCGGGCGCCCCGTCCGCCTCCGCCTCCGCCGGCAAGCCGGACCACGGCAACCCCGATCCGGAGCCGCAGGGCACGGCCTCGGCCACCGCGAGCAGCGCGCCCGGTCACCGGGCCACCGGCTCCGCGGACCCCAGCGCCTCCGCGTCGGCCACCTGCCGGGCCTCCTACGACCTGGTCAACCAGTGGAACGACGGCTTCCAGTCCACCGTGACCGTCAGCACCACCCGGGCCCTGGCCGGCTGGCGGGTCGAGTGGTCCTTCCGGGACGGCCAGAAGGTCACCCAGATGTGGGACGCCACGGTCAGCCAGAGCGGCGCCCGGGTCTCCGCCGACGCGGCCGACTACAACCAGTCGGTCTCCGCGAACGGCAGCCTCTCCTTCGGCTTCCTCGGCACCTGGAGCGGCAAGAACTCCGCACCGTACGCCTTCACGCTGAACGGCGAGTCCTGCTCACTGAGCTGAGACCGGCCCGGCCGGACCCGCGACGGGCGGCCGGGCGGACCCCACCAGGGGCCGCCCAGCCGCTGTCGGCGCGTCAGAAACCCTCGTCAGAGAGCCTCCGAAGTCCCCAAAGTCCCCCTCAGCACTGCGACTTGTAGAAGTACTTGCTGGTCGACGGGTCGTTCATGTTGTCCTTCGTGATCGCCACCATGTCGGTGCCGACCGACTTGCTCACCGACCTGCCCTCGAAGGCGTCGGCGAGCTGGTCCACCGCCTGCCTCCCGATCGCCGCCGGGTCCTGCGCCACCAGCACCTGGAGGGTGCCCGCCTTCAGCGCGGCGACCTCGTCCGGTTCCGCGTCGAACGCGGCCACCTTCACCGCGCCCTGCTTGCCGGCCTGCTTCAGCCCGGTGGCGATGCCGGTACCGGTGTTGGTGTTGCCCGCGAACGCGCCCCCCAGGTCCGGATGGGCGGCCAGCGTCGACTGGATCTGCGAGGCGGCGGTGGCCGGCAGGTCGTTGTCGTAGAGCGTGGGCAGCACCTTGATGCCCGGGTACTTGCCCATCTCCTCGGTGAAGCCCTTGATCCGCGCGTCCGTCGTCGACACGCCGGGCTTCACGCTGATGACGATGACCGAGCCCTTCTCGTTCATCAGCTTCGCCAGCGCGTCGGCGGCCACCCGGCCGCCCTTCTCGTTGTCCGACGATATCCGGGTGATGCCCACGGAACCGTCGGTCACCGTCGTGTCCACCAGCGCCACCTTGGTACCGGCCGACTGGATCTGCTTGAGCGAAGGCGTCAGCGCGCTGGTGTCGACCGGCGAGATCAACAGCCCGTCCGGGCGCGCCGCCGCCACCGAGTCGAGCAACGGGCGCTGCACCGACACGTCCCACTGCGCGGAACCGTCGGCGGTGAAGTCCATCCCCTTCGCCTTGGCCTCCTGCTGCGCGGCACAGGTCATGGTGATGTAGAACGGGTCGCTCTTCACCCCCGTGATCAGCCGTACCTTCTTCCCCTTGGCACCGCCCGAACTCCCCGAGCCGCCACCGTCGTTCGACGAACCGCACGCCGAGGCGGCGCCCAGGGCCAGCACCGTGCCCACCGCGACCAGCAACCCGCGCCTGCTGCGAATGCTCCCCATCACGGACTTCTCCTTGTCACTCGTCATGCGCGTTCCCGGGTCTTCCTGCGCAACTGGTCGACGTAGACGGCCACGACCAGCACCACGCCCACCGCGACGTCCTGCCAGTACTGCTGGACGCCGATCACGATCAGCCCGGTGGTCAGCACCGCCGGGATGAACACGCCGATCACCGTGCCCAGCACCGAACCCCGGCCGCCGAACAGGCTGGTACCGCCGAGCACCACCGCGGTGATCACCTTCAGGTTGTCGGTGGAGTGCCCGGCGATCGACGTCGTGCCGTACGAGGCCAGCCACATCACCGCGCCGAGCCCGGCCAGCAGCCCCATGAGGCCGTACACCTTGACCAGGTGCCGGCCCACCGGTATGCCCGCCCGTCGCACGGCGGTCGGGTTCGAGCCGATCGCGAGGGTGTGCTCGCCGAACCGCGTGCCGGCCAGCACCGCGCCGAACAGCGCCGTCACCACCGCGGCCAGGACCACCATCCAGGGAATGCCGAGCACCTTGCCGAAACCGAGGCTGTTCTGCAGGTGCGTGGAGGCCGCCCCGGCGGGATCCTGGCCGCCGGTGGCGAGTTCGGCGATCCCCAGCGCCGCGCCCAGCCCGCCCAGCGTCACGATCAGCGGCGGCACCTTGCCGCTCGCCACCACCGCGCCCTGCAGCGCGCCCCACGCCGTGCCCACCGCGAGCGCGATGACGGCACAGATCGCGACCGTGCCCCAGCCGGAGTTCGGACCGCCGTGGTGGAGGTTGTACTCACCCGCGGCCACCGCGGCCAGCACCAGCACCGAGCCGATCGACAGGTCGATGCCCGCCGTGATGATCACGAACGTCATGCCGACCCCGAGCACCAGGTAGATGGCCGCGTTCACGGCGATCTGGGTGATGTCGTACGTGGTGAAGAACTTGCCCGGCGCGGCGACGGTGAAGAACGCCACCAGGGCCACCAGGATCACGAAGGTCCACAGTTCGTTGAGGGTCGCGGCCCGCCGGAGCCAGTCCGGCACGCCCGGACGGCCGCCGACGGCCGCCGCCTTCCGGCTCTCCACGCTCATCGCACGCCCTCCGCTTCCCGGCCCCCGTGCGGGCCGTCCAGCGACCCGGTCATCGCCCCGACGAGTTCCTCGATCGTGGTGTCGGCCGCGGTGTACGACGCGACGCGCCGGCCCAGCCGCAGCACCTCCACCCGGTCCGCCACCGACAGCACCTCGGGCATGTTGTGGCTGATCAGCACGACACAGATGCCCCGGTCGGCGACTCTGCGCACGGTCTCCAGGACCCGGGCGCGCTGGACGACGCCCAGGGCGGCGGTCGGCTCGTCCATGAAGATGACCTTGTGCGCGAAGGCGACCGCGCGGGCCACCGCGACGGACTGCCGCTGGCCGCCGGACAACGTTGTCACCGGAGCCGTCACATCCTTCAGTTCGACGCCGAGTTCGGCGAAGGCGCGTACCGCCTCCCGGCGCATCGCGGGCCGGTCGAGCACGCCGATGCGGCCCAGCAGCCCGCCGCGCACGATCTCCCGGCCGAGGTAGAGGTTGGCCGCCGCGTCCAGATCGGGGGCGAGCGACAGGTCCTGGTACACCGTCTCGACGCCGTGCCGCTGGGCGTCCATCGGCCCGGAGAACCGCACGGGCGCGCCGTCCAGGCGGACCTCGCCCGCGTCGGGGGCGAGCACGCCCGACAGGACGTTCACCAGAGTGGACTTGCCGGCGCCGTTGTCACCGATCAGGGCGACGACCTCGCCGGGGTATGCCGTGAAATCGGCGCCCGAGAGCGCCTGGACGTGGCCGAAACGCTTGACCACGCCGTGTGCTGTGAGCAGTGGTTCCCTTGCAGAGGCCATGTTGTGCCTTCTGGTTGGTATCGTTAACAGCTTGGCTGATTCTTGGGGTGCCCACAGCGGGGTGTCAAGGGTGGTGCACACGAGCGGCGTTCACTGCGCCTGTCCCGCAAATGCCTGTGTTTGTACGGCTGTTGATATGCAGTCGAATGGGTAACGTTGACGAGTCGACGCTCAAACGTGACGCAGCGGGAGGACGTGACGTGGCAGCGACCCGGCCGACCATGAAGGACGTCGCCGCGGAAGCGGGCGTCAGCGCGATGACGGTCTCCCGAGTCGTCAACGGCGACGCGGCCGTCGCCCCGCGGACCGCCGCCCGGGTGGAGGCCGCGGTCCGCAAGCTCGGCTACCAACGCGACGACGTGGCTCGCCAGTTGCGTCGCACCCGCGAACTGAGCCAGACCATAGGGCTGTTGGTCGACGACGTCGCCGACCCCTTCATGGCGGCGGTCGCCTCCGCCGCCGAGGACGTCGCCCGGCAGCGCGGCAGCGTCATGCTCATCGGCTCCAGCAGGGCCGACCTGCGCCGTGAACGCGAGGTGATCGCCGCGTTCACCGCCCGGCGGGTCGACGGGCTGATCCTCACCCCGGCGGCGGGCAGCCACCGCTTCCTGCGCCCCGCCCAGGTCCAGGGCACGAAGATCGTCTGCGTGGACCGGGCGGCACCCGGCCTGGACGTGGACGCCGTGGTGGTCGACAACTTCGGTGCGGCCCGCGAGGCCGTCGGGTCCCTGGTGGCACACGGCCACCGCAGGATCGGGTACGTCGGCGACACACCGGAGATCTGGACGTTCGGCGAACGCCGGCGGGGCTACGTCGCGGCGCTGGCGGCGGCCGGGATCGCGGCGGACCCGGCACTGGTCAGGGAGGGGGTGCGGTCGGGGCCCGAGGCGGCGCGGGCGGTCACCGGGATGCTGGCGCTGCCCGACCCGCCGACGGCTCTGCTGGCCGGCAACGAACGCCTCGCCTTCGGTGCCCTCACCGTGCTCCCGCCCGAACTGGCCTTCGTCTCCTTCGACGACTTCGCGCTCGCCGCCCGGCTGACCCCTCCGGTCACGGTGATCGCCCAGGACCCGGTCGCCCTCGCCACCAGCGCGGCACACCTCCTCTTCGCCCGCATCCACGGCGACGTCTCCCCCTCCCGCACGGTGGTGATGCCGACCCGCCTGATCCGCCGAGGCTCGGGGGAGATCCCGGGCCCGTTCGCCGGGTAGGGGGTTGGCCGGAGGGGGCGTGGAGCGACGGGGCCCGGTAGTCGGTGGCGGTGAGGGTGGGGGGCGCGGTGGGGGCCCGGTGGGGCCGGGCCCCGGTCAGTCGCCGCGGGTGGAGGCGCTCCGGGTACGGGAGGCGGCGCCCCTCGTGCGAGCCGGTGCGCCCGCCGTGCGGGCGGTCGAGCCCTTCGTGCCGCGGGCGGAGCCGTTGGTGCCGGCGGTGGTGCCCGACGTGCTGCCGGAGGCGGCGCCCGGGTTCCGGGTGGTGCCGGTCCTCGCCGGGGCGGCGTTGCCCTTCGTGCCGCGGGTGGACGTGCCCCGGGGCTGACCGGTGGAGCCGGTCGCCCGCGGGGCGGTGGACCTCGCCCTGCCGGTGGCGCTCGCCGTCTGTTCCGACTGCGCGCCGGTGCCCCTCGTCCGAGTGTTCTTGCCCGCCGTGCGGGTGGAGCCGGCCGACGTCCGGGCCGGGGCGGTCGCGGTCCGGACGTCGCCGTCCGGCGCTGCGGATCCACGGCCGCCCCGGCGGCGGGCGGACCGGCGGCGCCCCTCGTCACCGGTCTTCCGCTCCGGGCGGGACCGCGCCGGCGGCGTCGGCTCGGGCACCTCGATGGTGACGGGCACGCCGGAGGGCTCGCGGGCGCCGGTGATACCGGCCAGCTCCGCGTCGCTCGACGTGACGTGGGCCGTCCGCGGACGGATGCCCGCGTCCGACATCAGCCGGGTGACGTCCCGCCGCTGCTCGGGCAGAACCAGGGTGACCACGCTGCCGGAGTCACCGGCGCGGGCCGTGCGGCCGCCCCGGTGGAGGTAGTCCTTGTGGTCGGTGGGCGGATCCACGTTCACCACGAGGTCGAGGTCGTCGACGTGTATGCCCCGGGCCGCGACGTTCGTCGCCACCAGCGCGGTGACCTGGCCGTTCTTGAACTGCTCCAGGGTGCGGGTGCGCTGCGGCTGGGAGCGCCCCCCGTGCAGCGCCGCCGCCCGGACCCCGACGGCCAGCAGTCGCTTGGCGAGCCGGTCGGCGGACCGCTTGGTGTCGAGGAAGAGGATGACCCGGCCGTCGCGGGCCGCGATCCGCGTGGTGACCGCCTTCTTGTCGGTCTCGTCCTGGAGGTGGAGCACGTGGTGCTCCATGGTGGTCACGGCCCCCGCCGACGGATCCACGGAGTGCACCACGGGGTCGGTCAGGAACCGCTGCACCAGACGGTCGATGTTGCGGTCCAGGGTGGCCGAGAAGAGCATGCGCTGGCCGTCGGGCCGTACCAGCTCGATCAGCTTGGTGATCTGCGGCAGGAAGCCCATGTCGGTCATCTGGTCGGCCTCGTCCAGCACCGTGACGCGCACCTGGTCGAGTACGCAGTCACCGCGCTCCACGAGGTCGTTGAGCCTGCCGGGGGTCGCGACGAGCACCTCCGCGCCGCGGCGGAGCGTACCGGCCTGCTTGGTGAGGGAGAGGCCGCCGACCACCGTGGCCAGCCGGAGGTTCACCGCCGTCGCGTAGGGGGTCAGCGCGTCCGTCACCTGCTGGGCGAGTTCCCGGGTGGGCACCAGCACCAGCGCGAGGGGCGCCCTGGGCTCCGCGCGCAGACCGGCCGTACGGGCCAGGACCGCCAGGCCGAACGCGAGGGTCTTGCCGGAGCCGGTGCGCCCCCGTCCGAGCAGGTCGCGGCCCGCCAGCGAGTTGGGCAGGGTGGCGGCCTGGATGGGGAAGGGCGCGGTGACGCCCTGCGCGGTGAGGGTCTTCAGCAGCCCTGCGGGCATGTCCAGAGCCGCGAAGTCCTCGACGGCGGGAAGCGGGGGCGTGGTGTTCTGCGGCAGCCGGAACTCCGTCGACGACGACGCGGACGGTCGGGGTGACGGGGCGCGCCGGTTCGACTTCTGGGGCCTGCGGGGCATGCGGTGGTCTGCCTTCCTGGAAACAGCACAAACCGGGGTCCGCACCATGACGGTGCGGACCCCGGTGAGCGGATACGCGTCCGGTGATCAGGCGGGGACGATGTTCTCCGCCTGCGGGCCCTTCTGGCCCTGCGTGACGTCGAAGGTGACCCGCTGGCCCTCGAGGAGCTCACGGAAGCCCTGGGTCGCGATGTTCGAGTAGTGGGCGAAGACGTCGGGGCCGCCGCCGTCCTGCTCGATGAAGCCGAAGCCCTTTTCAGAGTTGAACCACTTCACGGTTCCCTGTGCCATGACATTCTCCTTATGTAGGCAGAGGCCCCATCCGGAGATGCCGGAAAACAAACAATGCGCCTGATGGATGAACATTCCCGTCAGGCGCACCAAGTTCATGGGTACCACAACTGCAACTCGTTCACCGTAGCACAGCTTCCGGGGCCGTGGCGGCTCGACGTGTCGAAGCCCACCGGGTGACCAGCACCAGGGCCGTGCCGAGCGCCAGCCCCAGGGCGGGCAGCACGGGCAGCCGGCCGTCCGGTGCGAACCCCCGCACGGCCAGCCGGCTCAGCGCGACGACGTCCAGGGCCAGACCGAGCCACAGCGGCCAGGCCCGGCGCAGCCCGGCGTCCGGACTGGTCCGCTCGTACAGCACGGCCAGCGCGCGCTCCAGCGGGCCGAGCGCGGCCACGACGCCTGCCAGGACGAGGCCGAGCACCAGCAGCCACGGCACCCGCAGCGCCCACCAGGCGCCCGAGCCCAGGCCCGGCTCGGGAGCGAGGCCGGTCAGATAGAACGCGGCGGCGGCGACCAGCACCGGCAGCATGTGCCACAGGTACAGCGTCATGCTGGCCGCGCTCAGGGAGCGGACCACCCGCCACAGCCGCTCGCGCGCCAGCAGTCGCCGTACCGCCGGTGCGGCGAGGAGGCACAGCCCGGCCTGGGCCACCACCCACGCCAGCATCGCGGCGGACGGCGGGTCGGTGTTGCCGGGGTGCTGTCCGGTCACCAGGATCAGGCTGACCGGGAACGGCCCGAGGGCCACGAGCGCGGCGAAGGCGGCCAGGCCGCCCGCCGCCATCGTGAGCGGCACGTACCGCCGCCCGGTCAGCAGCCCGTCACGCCAGCAGAAACCCAGCTGGTAGGCCACGCCCCAGACGAGCAGGTAGTCGAGCAGCCCGACGTACGGCGTGTGCTCCCGCACCACGAGCACGTCGACCGCCGACGCCACCGCGCCCATCGCCAGGGGGACGCGCGTCCCCCAGCGCCGGTGGGCCGCGTACATCACCGGAGTCAGGGCGCTGAGCAGCAGATACACCGGCAGAAACCAGAACTGCATCGCCATCGCCCAGCCCACCAGCGCAAGCGTGTCCGCGTCCACACCGGCGGCCGCGCAGACAACGACGGCGACCAGCACCAGGCCGCTGTAGACGCCCACCGGGAGGAGCAGCCGCAGCGCCCGCCGGCCCAGCCACCCGGCGGCGGTGGCCCCGGACTCCCGGGCCCGCGCCCAGGAGCCGCCCGCGGCGTGGCCGCCGGCCAGGAAGAACAGCGGCATGATCTGGAACGCGAGGGTCAGCCACTGCGTCCACGGAACGGTCGCCAGCAGTTCGGGTGCGAGGATCCGGCCGCCGAGCTCCCGGACCAGGGCCGTGATCAGCCAGTGGCCGAGGACCACCAGAACGATCGCCCACGCGCGCAGGAAGTCCACGTACCGGTCTCTGCTCATGGGCCGTCATGCTGCCGCAGCCCCGCCGCCCCCACGCCAGGACACCCATGCCGCAACCATTCCGTGCCCGGCACGACACCCTCCGGACCTGATCGCGTCGGCCTATCCGTGGTCCGCTTCGAGCTCGGTCGCCGGTGTCTGTCGGGTGGCCGCCCACGACGCCAGGAGCTCCACGTTGTCAGCGGTCGGCGTGCCAGCCGGTGCGGTGTACACGGTGAGGTGCAGGCCGGGTTCGGCGGGCAGTTCCAGGGACTCGACGTCCAAGTCGAGCCGGCCCACGACCGGATGGTGCACCCGCTTGCGTCCGGACCGGTGCAGCCGCACGTCCTGAGACGCCCACCGCTGCCGGAACAGCTCACTGCGCGTTGACAGTTCGCCGACCAGGGCGATCAGCTCCTCGTCGTGCGGATTGCGGCCGGCTTCCATGCGCAGCTTCGCGGCCGTGTCACCGGCAACCTGGTCGTAGTCGACGAAGAACTCTCTGGCCGCCGCGGTTTCCAGATAGACGAACCGTGCCGTGTTCGCAGGCCGTCGCGGGTCGGCCAGCACCGGTGAGAACAGCGCGCGGGCGAGTTGGTTCGTGGCGAGCACGTCATAACGCCCGTTACAGATCCAGGCGGGCGCACCGGAGATCGCGTCTAGGACCTGGTGCAGTGCCGAGCGCACTGTCGGGGCAGACCTGCGCCGCCGTGGGCCGCTGGGCGTCCCGGAGCGGCGCGCCAGGTGGAACAGGTGGTCGCGCTCGGCCTCGTCGAGTTGCAGAGCAGAGGCCAACGCATCGAGCACGCCGTCGGAGGCGCCGACGAGGCTGCCGCGCTCCATGCGCACGTAGTAGTCGACCGACACCCCCGCCAGGAGCGCCACCTCCTCGCGGCGCAGCCCCTTGACCCTACGGTTGCCGCCGTAAGCGGGCAGTCCTGCCTGTTCGGGTGCGAGGCGGGCGCGACGTGAGCTGAGAAACTCCCGGATCTCGGTGCGTGGATCCATGGTGGTCATCTCCTCACCGTAGGCCCGTTCCCAGTTCAGGGGGTGCCTGTTGCGGTTGTCGCGATGCCGCCGTCCACCGGGATGACGGTGCCCGTGAGATAGGCCCCGGCCCGGCCGGCGAGGAACACGGCGACACCCGCCATGTCGTCGTCGCGGCCGAGCCGGCGCAGTGGGGCCGCCGCCGCGACCGTGTCGCCGATGGCATCGAGCGTGGACGCCGTCATCCGTGACGGGAACACTCCCGGTGCCACCGCGTTCACCGTGACGTGCTGCGGGCCCAGCTCTCTGGCAAGCACTCGGGTGAGTTGATGGAGTGCCGCTTTGCTGCTGGCGTACGAGTAGTTGGGCGACTGGGCGACGTGGATGGCGGCGATGCTGCCGATGTTGATGATCCGTGCGGGATCGTCGGCGGTGCCCGCCCTGCGGAGGGCCGGAAGCAGCGCCTGCACCAGCCAGAAAGGCGACTTGAGGTTCAGGTCGATCACTGTGTCCCACGCCTCGTCCGGGAATGTCGCCAGCGGCTCGCGCCACATCGCTCCCGCGTTGTTGACAAGGATGTCCAGGCGTTCCGAGTCGACTGTGACGAGATCGGCGAGGCGCTGACACTCGTCGTGCCTGGACAGGTCGGCGGGGATTGCCTGAACATCGCCGAATTCGGACAGTAGACGCTGTGCCTCCGCGCACGCGTCCGCTGTGCGCGAGCTGATGACAACGCGGGCGCCCGCCTGGAGCAGGCCGCGCGCCATCATCATCCCGATGCCTCTGGTCCCGCCAGTGACAAGGGCGTACTTCCCACTCAGATCGAAAAGTTCTGTGCGAGTGGTGAATTGGGCGTCCGCCATCGATCTCCTCATTGGGTGCAGCCGCGGTGGTGTCCGAGGAATGTTGCCGACACTTTCGACTCGGCCAGGTTGACGGGCGTTGAGGGCGTCTGGGAGACCCGGGTGATACAGGTACTGTCAGGACCCCCTGGTCACGTCCGCTGACGCATGTTCCCTTCGTACAGCCAGGCGCAAGCCTCGATCGATGGGTGGAGTTCGGCGAGGATCAACGCCGCACGCTTCGGTACGTGGGTTTCTTCCCTCCACGCCGTCCCGCAGTGATCGATCAAGGTATGCCGCGAGTGGGCGCTGCGAGGTTCCCCCCGAGATGCGGGGAAAGGTGGCAGCAGGTCAGGTGGGTCTCATGAGAGGGACTGTGATCTTCCGCCCCTGCGTCATGCCGGTCCTCCCGCTGTGCTGCCAGGACGGCGAGCCGCCCATTTCCGCGATCTCGTCGTGTCCCCTGTGGTTCCGTGGCTCCTCACATGGCATGAGCATCGCCGACGGTGCTGCACAGTCACGAGCGACCTACCTGGGCGCGTCAAGTCGTATCGGCCCACCTTGCCTGCACATGTCTGGGAACGGACAGCAGAAACCCGCCCTTTGGGCGGATGCAGCGATGGCCATCAATATAGAGGTACAGTTTATAGATGTGTGATTCTATCTTCCAGGAATCGGAGAGGCATGGACAAGCCCGTCGAGATGTTCGACCGCGACTACGAATGGTCAGCGCTGACCCGGTTCATCGAGGATGAGCAGCCGGGTGCGACGCTCGGTGTGGTCTCCGGGCGGCGTCGGCAGGGCAAGACCTTCCTGCTCGACGCGGCCTGCCGTGCCGCGGGCGGGTTCTACTTCGGGGCGACCGAGGCCGCTGATGCCGAGTCCCTCCGGCGGATCAGTGCCGCACTCACCGCGCATGCGCGACCTAGCAGCCCGTACCACTTTGCCGACTGGGCCGAGGCCGTCGACGCACTCCTCGCGCTGGGCACCGACCGGCCAGTGCCCGTCGTGATCGACGAGTTCCCGTACCTCGCCAAGGCGAACCCGGAGCTTCCCTCGATCATCCAAGAAGCCCTGCGGACCCTGCGCGACCAGCGCAGCGGCTCCCGTACCCGGCTGCTGTTGTGTGGCTCGGCGCTGTCGTTCATGGGCAGACTGCTGTCCGGCAATGCTCCCCTGCGAGGCCGGGCAGGGCTGGAGCTGGTTGTCCGCCCGCTCGACCACCGCCTGGCCGCCGAATTCTGGAACATCACAGACCCGCGTCTGGCCATGCAGGTCAACGCGATCGTGGGCGGGACCCCTGCGTATCGACGGGAGTTCGCCCGCGGCGATACCCCGAACGGAGCCGACGACTTCGACAGCTGGGTCGTCCGGACCGTCCTCAACCCAGAGACCCCCCTGTTCCGTGAGGCCCGCTATCTGCTCGCAGAAGAGCCCGACCTGCGGGACACCGCCCTCTACCTGTCCGTGCTGGCCGCGGTCGCCGACGGGAACGCAACCCGTGGGGGTATGGCCGGGTACCTGGAACGCAAGGCCACCGACATTGCGCACCCCATCAACGTCCTCGAAGACGCCGGCCTGCTGCACCGGGACGCCGACGCCTTCCGCGACAACCGCCCCACCTACCGCATCGCCGAACCGCTGATTGGCTTCTACCACGCCATCATGCGCCCGGTCTGGGACCAGTTGGAGCGCCCCGGCAGCGCAGCCCGGGTCTGGCAGGCCAGCCGCCGGCGCTTCACCAGTAATGTGCTCGGCCCTCATTTCGAGCAGGTCTGCCGCGACTGGGCGCTGCACCACGCCGACCCGGAACTGGTCGGCGGTCTGCCCGCCCGGGTCGGACACGGCGTGGTGCACGATCCCAAGGCCCGTGTCGGACACGGAGTGGATGTGGCGGTCATCGGCATCGCCGACGGTGCCCAGCCTCCACTCCTGGCCATCGGCGAGGCCAAATGGAACGACACCATGGGCGTCGCCCACATCGAACGCCTCCGGCACATCCGCGACCTCATCACGCAGGCAGGACGCTACGACACCACCAGCACCCGACTCATGTGTCTCAGCGGCGCAGGCTTCAACGACAAGGCATACGCGGCCGCACACGCGGACCCGCATGTCCAACTGGTTGGCCTGGAAACGCTCTACGGCATGGCATGACCCTTATCCCGAGGGCACGAACAAACCCAGGTCATGAACAGGCGTCTTTTCACGGTGGCTGCCATGAACGGCACAATGCACAGGCTCCCGGCGATCGTGGCCGCGTGCCTCCCGCGCCCGTCGCCGAAGGGGCCTCCGTAATTCGATGGCGTCGTGGTCCGGGGTACCTCTAGGGTCTTTCGAGATGGAGCGGCGACCTGCGGTTGCCGCAAGTGACTTGGTTCGGGAGGTGTGACCGATGGCTGTCATTGAGATGGGCGCTGCCCGCATCCGGAAGTTCATTCAGTCCACCTCCGTGGCCTCCGGCTGACCTCACTCTTCTCCCGCGCCCATGAGCGCGGTGCCGGGGCCACCCTTGTGAAGGGTCTCCCCTTGTCACTCTCCTCTCTCCCGGGTTCGTCCTCTGCTTCGTTGCGTCTCCTGGCCCCGTACGGCTGGGACGCGGACTGGGAAGCCGAGTTCGCCCCTCATGCCGAGCAGGGTCTGCTGCCCGGCCGTGTCGTACGGGTCGACCGCGGCCAGTGCGATGTCGTCACGCCGGCCGGCACCGTCCGCGCCGACACCGAGTTCGTCGTTCCCCGTGACCCGATGAAGGTCGTGTGCACGGGGGACTGGGTCGCGGTCGACCCCGAGGGCAGCGATCCGCGGTACGTGCGGACCCTGCTTCCGCGCCGTACCGCCTTCGTGCGCTCCACCTCCTCCAAGCGGTCCGAGGGGCAGATCCTCGCGGCCAACGTCGACCACGCCGTCGTCGCCGTGTCCCTCGCCGTCGAACTCGACCTCGGCCGCATCGAACGGTTCCTGGCGCTGGCCTGGGAGTCCGGGGCGCAGCCGGTCGTCGTCCTCACCAAGGCGGACCTGGTCCCGGACCCGGTGACGCTCGCCCACCTCGTGCAGGACGTCGAGACGACGGCACCCGGGGTGCCCGTCCTGACGGTCAGCGCACTCGCAGGGGACGGCCTCGACGTCCTCGTCGGCCTGGTCGGCTCCGGGACGTCGGTGCTGCTGGGCCAGTCCGGCGCCGGCAAGTCCACCCTGGCCAACGCGCTGCTCGGGGCGGACGTGATGGAGGTGCAGGCGGCCCGTGACGTGGACGGGAAGGGGCGGCACACCACGACCACCCGCAATCTGCTGCCGCTCCCGGCCGGGGGAGTGCTGATCGACACCCCGGGCCTGCGCGGCGTGGGCCTCTTCGACGCCGAGACCGGGGTCGGGCAGGTGTTCTCCGAGATCGAGGAGCTGGCCCGGCGGTGCCGGTTCGGCGACTGCGCGCACGAGAGCGAGCCGGGCTGCGCGGTGCGCTCCGCGGTGGAGGCCGGGGAGCTGCCCGTCCGCCGGCTGGAGAGCTACCGCAAGCTCGTGCGGGAGAACCAGTGGATCGTCGCCAAGACGGACGCGCGGCTCCGGTCCGAGCGGAGGAAGGACTGGAAGCGGAAGGGGGCGGAGGGGAAGGCGGCGATGGAGGCGAAGCGGGGGCGGTGGGTGTAGTCGCCCGGCGGCGGGGCGGCGGGGCGGCGGGGCGGCGGGGCGGCGGGGCAGCCCGGCAGCGGGGCGCGGAGGCGCGGGGGCACGTTGTCGCCCCCCACGCCTGGGTGCCGCAGCCGGCGCGCTGCCCGAGGGCCGTGTCCGTTTTCCGCCAGCCGTGCGGTGCCGCGTCCCTCACACTGGGACACGTGATGGACGAGGACAGTCGAGGAACTGATGGGCTCACCTACTGGACCCGGATCGCTTCGCCCGTCGGCGAGCTGCTGCTGACCGCCGACGCGGACGGGACGCTGACGTCCCTGTCCGTGCCCGGGCAGAAGGGCGGCCGGAGCGTCGGGACGGGATGGCTGGCGGATCCCGGCCCCTTCACGGCGGCCGAGGAACAGCTCGCCGCCTACTTCGCCGGAGAACTCAAGGAATTCCGGTTGGAGTTGCGGACGCGTGGCACCGAGTTCCGGGAACGGGTGTGGGCGGCGCTCGACGACGTGCCGTACGGGGCGACGACGACGTACGGGGAGATCGCGGCGCGGCTCGGCGCGACCAGGATGGCGGTCCGGGCGGTCGGCGGCGCGATCGGGGCCAACCCGCTGCTGATCGTACGGCCCTGCCACCGGGTGATCGGGGCCGACGGCTCGATGACCGGGTACGCGGGGGGGCTTGACCGCAAGGTACGGCTGCTGACGTTGGAGGGGGCGTTGGCGGCCGGGTAGCCCCGCACTCCGCCAACCGGGTGCCCCCACGGTCGAGTTGCCGCCGCTTCCACGCTCCGTGTGCCACCTTCCCCTCCAGTGGACCTTCGGAAGGGCGGACGTGCGGATGGGCAAGGTCGGTCATGTCCTCGCGACGGCGCTGCTGGCGGTGCTGGGCACGGCGGCGCGGGCCGGTGCCGACCCCGCCCCCTCGCTCTGGACCGGGAGCTGGGAGGCGGCGCCCTCCGGTACGGTCCCGGCCGTGCCGGGCGCCGCGTTCCGCAACGTCGTGCACCTGAGCGTCGGGGGCGCGGCCGTCCGCGTCCGGATCAGTAACCGGTTCGGCAGCGCACCCCTGCGGCTCGGCGCGGTCACCGTCGCCCGGCGGCAGGGCACGGGGCCGGACGCCGTACCCGGGTCGATGCGCGTCGCCACCTTCGAGGGCGCCGGGACCGCGGTCGTACCCGCCGGGCAGGACCTGGTCAGTGATCCGGTGCCGCTCGCGGTGCGGGCCGGCGTGGATCTGCTGGTCAGCGTCGAGACCCCGGGAAGCCCCGGGCCCGCCACGTACCACCGGGTCGCCCTCCAGACCGGCTACATCGCCGGGCAGGGGGCCGGGCGGGCCGCCGACGAGGACGGCGCCGGGTACACCCGGACCACCGGGAACTGGTACTACGTCACCGGGGTCGACGTCCGCGGTGTGACCCTCGGCAGTGTGGTCGCCCTCGGCGACTCCCTCACCGACGGCAACGGTTCCGATTTCGGCGCCAACCACCGCTGGCCCGACCGGCTGGCCGAGCGGCTGCGGCCCTACCGGATCGGCGTCCTCAACGCCGGGATCTCCGGGAACCGCCTGCTCACCGACAGCACCGGCGGCCCAGCGGCCCTGCGCCGTCTGGACGCCGACGCGCTGGCCCGCGCCGGGGTCAGGACCCTGGTCGTCCTCGAAGGCATCAACGACATCAAGGGCACCCCGGCGGCCACCGATCCCGCCGACTTCGTCCGGGCCTACCGGACCATCGTCGCCCGCGCCCACGCGCGGGGGATCCGGGTGGTGGGCGCGACCCTCACGCCGTACGCCGGGTACGGCGAGTACACCGGGGCGGGGGAGTCGGTACGGCAGCGGGTCAACGCGCTGATCCGCACCGGGCAGGTCTTCGACGCGTACGTCGACTTCGACGCCGTCGTACGCGATCCGCGGCGCCCCGCACGCATCCGGCCCGCCTACGACCCCGGCGACCACCTGCACTTCAACGACGCCGGGATGCGCGCCCTGGCGGCCGCCGTTCCGCTCGTCGACCTGCTCTGAGTCTCCCGCGTGTCCTCGACTGCTCTTCTCGTACGCGCGTTCAGAATGTCCCTCGACACGCCGTTCGAGTCCGGGTCGGGCGCGGGATTTTTCCGGATGCCCCGTTTTCATCCGGCCCGTGCGGTGGACAATTGGGGGCATGAGCCAGCCAGGGGGTAGGCCCACCCGTCACGAGGACGACTGGTGGGGGCAGTTGTACGACGACTCCACGGAGGACACCGGACCCACGGCCGCACCCGATTCCCTGGACGACCGCTTCGACTCGGCGAAGAGGACGGTGGGGGGACGGCGGGGCGGCGGCGTGGATCCGGACCTGCCCGACCCGCCTCCGCCGGCCGTGCCGACCCAGCGGAGGGCCGCACCCGAGACGCCGACGCGACGTCCGCCGGTTCCCGACGCGCCCGAGCTGCGCGCGCCCGACACCGGACGGCGCGGCGCCGACGAGGGTGTCCCGGCGGCCCCGGCACCCTGGCCGTGGGACGAGGAGGACCAGGATCCGCTGGACGCCGACGACGACACCCCGCCCTCCATGCCCTACCCACCACGGACCACCCCGCCCGATCCGCCACCCACGACCCGACTCCACCCGCCCGCCCTCCCGCCGAAGCCGCCCTACGCAGCTCCGCGGTCCCCTCTTGCCGGGGAGCCGCCCCACCCAGCTCCGTCGTCCCTTCTTCCGGAGGAGCCGCCTTACACGGCCCCGTCGTCCCCTCTGCCCGAGGAGCCGCCTTACACGGCTCCGTCGTCTTTTCTTCCGGGGGACCCGCCCTACCCGGCGGCCCCGTCGTCTCCTCTACCGGCGGAGCCGCCCTACTCGGCTCCCGTCCCGCCGCCTCACGCCGCAGCCGCTCCGCCGCCCGCCACCCCCGCAGCGCCCTCTGCCCCACCCTCTCCCGCGGCGCCCTCTTCGACAGCGCCGTCTCCCGCAGCGCCCTATCCCACAGCGCCGTCTCCCGCAGCGCCCCCCGCTGTCCCCGCCCCGGCGCCGCCCGTCGCGGCCCCCGCGCCCGCCTCCTCCGTCGAGTACGTCGGGTCCGGGCCGCCCACCTACGACGCGGAGCCCACCGCGATGCCCGTCGCCGATCCGGACGTGCTCGGCGATCTGGTGGCCGACACCGTGCTGGACGGTGCCCGGTACGGCGCCTGCACGCTGCGGGCGGTCTCGCAGCGCGGCGACTCCGCCCGGTACCGGGGCGAGCCGCGCCGCGACGCGCTGCTCACCGCCCGGTTCGGGGCCGGGGACCAGGCCCTGATCCTCGTCGCGATGGCCACCGGCGCCCGGGCCACCCCGGGCGCGCACCGGGCCGCCGCAGAGGTGTGCGAGCTGATCGCCCGAGCGGTGGGCCGCAGCCACCAGCGGCTCACCGAGGACATCCAGGCCGCCCGCCGCGGCGACCTCAAGTCCGGGCTGCACCGGCTCACCGACCGCAGCCTCGGCAAACTCCGCGCCAGCGCGGCCGAACAGGGCGTCGCCGCCGAGGAGTACACGGCCAGCCTGCGCTGCCTGCTCATCCCCGGCCACCCCCAGTGCCGTACCCGCGTCTTCTTCGGCGTCGGGGAGGGCGGGCTGTTCCGGCTCCGGGACGGCGAGTGGCAGGACATCGAACCGCGGACCGACACCGACGCCCCCGGCGAGCCCGTACTCGGCTTCGGCTCGCAGCCCTCCGAGACCCCCTCGGGCGACCGGCTCACCATGGACCTCGGCATCCCCACCCCGCCGAGCCCCTGCGAACCGGCCCCCGAGCCGCCCCGCGACCCCTTCCTCTTCCGGGCCTCGGTAGCCCGCCCGGGTGACGCCCTCGTGATGTGCACCGGCGGCCTCGCGGAGCCGCTGCGCGGGGAGCCCGCCCTCTGCGCCTACCTGGCCCGACGCTGGTCCGGTCGCACCCCGCCGGGTCTCGCCGCGTTCCTCGCGGACGCGCAGGTGCGGGTCAAGGGCTACGCCGACGACCGTACGGCGGCGGCCGTCTGGGAGGCGTGACCGCGACCGTTGTGGATACATGGAAGGGCATTGCCGGGGGATACCGGAGATCCGCGGAGCCGAAGGGTGCCCGACCGCCATGGCCAAGCAGAACGTCGCCGAACAGTTCGTCGACATCCTCGTCCGCGCCGGGGTGCGCCGCCTCTACGGTGTCGTCGGCGACAGCCTCAACCCGGTCGTCGACGCCGTCCGGCGCAACTCCGCCATCGACTGGATCCACGTCCGCCACGAGGAGACCGCCGCCTTCGCGGCCGGTGCCGAGGCCCAGATCACCGGCACCCTCGCGGCCTGCGCCGGCTCCTGCGGCCCCGGCAACCTGCACCTCATCAACGGGCTGTACGACGCCCACCGTTCGATGGCCCCGGTACTCGCCCTCGCCTCCCACATCCCGTCCAGCGAGATCGGCCTCGGCTACTTCCAGGAGACCCACCCCGACCGGCTCTTCCAGGAGTGCAGCCACTACAGCGAGCTGATCTCCAGCCCGAAGCAGATGCCCCGGCTGCTCCAGACCGCCATCCAGCACGCGGTCGGCCGCAGCGGGGTGAGCGTGGTGAGCCTGCCCGGTGACATCGCCGACCAGCCCGCCCCGGAGCAGTCCGCCTCGGCCGCCCTCGTCACCTCCCGCCCGACCGTCCGCCCCGGCGACGACGAACTGGACGAACTGGTCCGGATGATCGACGCGGCGGACAAGGTCACCCTGTTCTGCGGCAGCGGCACGGCGGGCGCGCACGCGGAGGTCATGGAACTCGCGGGGAAGCTCAAGTCCCCGGTGGGCCACGCCCTGCGCGGCAAGGAGCACATCCAGTACGACAACCCGTACGACGTCGGCATGAGCGGACTGCTCGGCTACGGCGCCGCCTACGAGGCCACCCACGAGTGCGACCTGCTGATCCTGCTCGGCACCGACTTCCCCTACAACGCCTTCCTCCCCGACGACGTGCGGATCGTCCAGGTCGACGTGCGCCCCGAGGTGCTGGGCCGGCGTTCCCGCCTCGACCTGGCGGTGTGGGGCGACGTACGGGAGACCCTGCGGTGTCTCGTGCCGCGCGTGCGGGCCAAGGAGAACCGGCGGTTCCTCGACCGGATGCTCAAGAAGCACGCCGACGCGCTGGAGGGCGTGGTGAAGGCGTACACCAGGAAGGTCGAGAAGCACGTCCCGATCCACCCGGAGTACGTGGCCTCGGTCCTCGACGAACTCGCCGACGACGACGCGGTGTTCACCGTGGACACCGGGATGTGCAACGTCTGGGCCGCCCGTTACATCTCGCCCAACGGCCGCCGCCGCGTGATCGGTTCGTTCTCGCACGGCTCGATGGCCAACGCGCTGCCGATGGCGATCGGCGCCCAGTTCACCGACCGGCGGCGGCAGGTGGTGTCGATGTCCGGGGACGGCGGGTTCAGCATGCTGATGGGCGACTTCCTGACCCTGGTCCAGTACGACCTGCCGGTCAAGGTCGTCCTCTTCAACAACTCCTCGCTCAGCATGGTCGAGTTGGAGATGCTGGTCGCGGGCCTGCCCGCGCACGGCACCCACAACATCAACCCCGACTTCGCCGCCGTCGCCCAGGCCTGCGGCGCCTACGGGGTGCGGGTGGAGAAGCCCAAGCAGCTGGCGGGTGCCCTCAAGGACGCCTTCCGGCACAAGGGGCCGGCGCTGGTCGACGTCGTCACCGACCCCAACGCGCTCTCCATCCCGCCGAAGATCAAGGCCGACATGGTCACCGGCTTCGCGCTCTCCGCGTCCAAGATGGTCCTGGACGGTGGCGTGGGCCGCATGGTCCAGATGGCCCGGTCCAACCTCCGCAACGTGCCGCGGCCGTAGGCCCTGTGAGTCAGTCGTCGGTCGGCACCCACTGGCGGACCCCGTCGACGAAGCCGTACCAGTAGTGCGGCAGGCCCTTGATGGAGCTGGTGCGGAACGGCTGCCCGTGGTCGTCGATCCGGACCGTGCCCGAGCGGCCCTGTGAGGACCAGTCGAGTTCGAGGTACCAGCGGCAGTCGCAGCCGACGGTGCTCGCCTGCACCCGCAGCACCTCCGGGTCGGTGGCGGAGACCCGGTAGGGCAGGTGCATGGTGGAGACGGTCTTCCCGTCCGGGCCCTCCCCGGCCACGGGGCGGGCGATCGGCCGGTCCTTGTCCAGGTTGACGTCGAAGTAGCGCGGGGTGAGTCCGCCGCCGCAGCCGTCGGCCATGGAGTAGGCGATGCCCGGGGCGGGGGCCGTCCGGCCGACGACCCGTACCCGCAGGTCCTCCAGGACCACGGCCGTCGACGAGCGGCCCTGCACCGAGACCTCCACGATGGTGTCGCCGCCGTGCACCGCGTTCTGGGTGGCCGCCCAGGTGCCCGCGTCCTGCGGGGCGGGCGGCGGCGGGACCTGCGCCGGCTGTTTGTCGATGACGTAGTGGTGGTCGCAGCCCAGGTCCCACAGCTGGGAGTTCGCGGTCCAGGTGAGCGGGACGCCGGTCGCGCCGCTCGGCGCGGTGGGGGTGGTCCCGCCCGAGGGGGAGGCGGAGGGCCGCGCGCCGCGCGGCGCCCGGGACGGCGACGGGGCGGCGGAGGTGCGGTCGGGGGACGGACCGGTGGACGCGGTGGTCCGGGGGCGCCCGGTGTCGCCGACGGAGGTCGTGGGAGTGGCGGAGCCGGGGTGCCGGGCGCCGGCGTCGGCGGGCGGCCGGTCCTCCGGGAGCGCGGCCAGTGTGCCCCACGTCGACAACAGGACGGTGGCCACGGCAGCGGCAACCAGCGTGCGCCGCCGCCGATACCACCGCCGCGAACCACCGACCACCACGGGAGACACCACCCCGCCCGCCCCGTCGCCCCCTCCCACGACCCCCGGCACCGCCCCGGCCTCCGTGCCGGCCCCCGCCGCCCGCTCCGGCCCACTGCCGGCCGCCCTCTCCGCCGCGGCCCCCGCCGCGAGTCCGGTTGCGGGCTCAGGTGAGGCTTCCGGGGTGGGGGCCGTGGGTGGCTGTTCGGCGTCCGTGTGGCGGGGGCGCTGGCGCGCCGCCACCGCGCGCAGCCAGCGTTCGTGGAGTTCGAGGCGTTCCCGCGGGGTCGCTCCGCAGAATGCCGCCAACCGCTCCACCGGGGCGAAGTCCAGCGGCACCGCCTCGCCCGCGCAGTACCGGTGCAGGGTGGAGGTGTTCATGTTCAGCCGACGGGCCAGCGAGCCGTAGCTCCGGTCCGTACGGTCCTTCAGCTGCCGCAGCAGCGCCGCGAACTCCCCGACGTCGTCCACATCGTCGCGCACGCGCACCTTCCCCCGGTCGTCGCCATCCCAGGCACTCATATACCTGCACGTCAACGGGGCTGGGATGGTTCCAGGGCGGGGAAACGGGCGCCCGCCGTTGCGGTCGCCGCCGGTGACGGCCGATGCTCTTGGTGTCGCACCGAGCGGGCCGGACCGACCAGTCGGCCGCGTCGGCGACAGCCCACACCCATGCACCGACCCACGGGGGATCACCCATGCCCAAGCGCACCCGAGCAGGCGCGCTCACCGCACTCGCCGGCGCCGCACTCGTCGCCGGCACCGCGCTCGCCGCTCCCGCGGCGGCCGCACCCAAGGCGCCCGGCTTCCTCAGGGCGGCCGACCTGCCACCGCGGGCCGGCACGTCCTGGACGGCCGGCAAGGTCACCGCCGGCATTCCGGAGGAGGTCAAGGAAGACATCTGCATCGGCGTCGGGCTGGGCGGCGGTCAGGACTCCTGGTACCGGAAGTTCCGGACCGACCTCGACACGAGTGCCCGTCAGGTCACCGCGGTGCTGCCCAGCGTCCGCCTGGCGAAGGGCCGGTTCGCGAAGCTCGACGAGGACATCGTGTCCTGCGCGGACCGGATCGAGATGGCGGACCCGCAGATGCGGGCCACGTTCCAGGACCACGGCACCCTGCCGGTCGGGGACGGCGCCCACGTCTACGCCCTGCGCACCATCACCGCCTGGGGCACCAGCGACATCCGGCTGATCTCCCTCGGCCGGGAGGGCCGCACCGTCACCGTCGTGGACTGGGGACAGCTCGGCGGCTTCGTGGACGCGCCGGTCAAGGCGTTCAAGAAGACCACCACCACGGCTGTGAACAGGCTCCACTGACCCACGGTCACCACGTACGACCACCACGCACGACCACCACACCAACCGGGGCCGTCCTCTCGCTCGGGGGAGGAGAGGGCGGCCCCAGACCCAGAAAACGGGGAACAGACATGAGCAGCAAGACCCGCGCCGTCCTGACCGCCGGCGTCCTCGCCGTCGCCCTCGGCCTCGGCGCCACCGCCCAGGCCTCGGCCGGCGCCCCGCGCAGCGTGAGCGGCAACCCGTCCGACAACATCACCCGCATCTCCGACTTCTACGGCGCCTACATCGACGCCGAGAGCGACCTGGACGGCAGCGGCAAGCTGCCCACCGCGCTGCGTGCCTACTACATCGCCCCGACCTACCTGAAGAAGCTGCAGGCCTGGGAGGACCGCGAGCACGCGGACGGGGTGCTGCGCGCCCAGAACACCCCGCTCAAGTGGAAGGTCACGGACAACGGCACCAGGAAGTACACGGAGGCCGTCATCACGCTCACCTGGAGCCGCAACACCACCACGAAGCTGGTCGTCGACATGACCCGCGACACCCACAAGATCGTCAACATCGGCACCAAGGGCCTCGGGAACAAGTAGGCGGAAGGTCAGGTTTCGGCCAGGTTCGCCGGTGCCGTGGGCCGCGTGAATCAGCTCGGGGGGTTGTCCGAGAGGCTGATTCACGCCGGGTCCACGGCACCGGTGGCGCGTACGGGACGGTCCTGGCGGCGGCGTGCGCGCCGGGGACGATCCGGGACATGGCCGAACACCCGGTCGTCATCGACGTGACATGACTGGCACGTGCCCGAGCGGGCAAGGATCCCCGTGAACCTGTTCGATCAGGGGGGAACCGGAAACACGTGCGGGCGGGGGCCATGAACAGTCAGGCACGAGGGGGCGGTCCCGTGGCCATCGGGGCCTCCTCGGCGCAGACGGCGGGGGAAGAGACCGACACGACGGAACGGGGACACCCGCCGCAGCTCCGACGGCGGCTGGGACGGTCGGACCTGCGGGCGGTGCCCGAGGCGCGCAGGGAACTCAGGGAACTGCTGCGGCACTGGGGGCGGCCCGGCCGCTCCGAGATCGCGGAACTGCTCACCAGCGAACTGGTCACCAACGCGCTCGTCCACACCGACCGCGAGGCGGTCCTGACGGCCGTCGTGGAGCCGGGCCAGCTGCGGGTGGAGGTCCGGGACTTCGTGGCCCGCAGGCCCCGGGTGTGCGCCCCGGACACCGGGGACGGCACCCACGGCCGGGGCATGGTGCTGGTGGACTCCCTCGCGGACGCGTGGGGAGTGCAGGCGCACGAGGTCGGCAAGTCGGTCTGGTTCGAACTGGACGCCGAGGCCGCCTAGCGGCCCCACGACAGACGGGACGGGGGCGTGACCTTCGCGGTCACGCCCCCGTCCCGAGGTGTCCTGGCGGCGGCGGGCGATCAGCCGAACTGCTGCTCCAGGTCCTTGAGCTTGCGCTCCAGGGAGTCAAGGCGCGGCAGGGCCATTGTGTCGTCCTCCGCGGTCAGGTCGACGGTGATCTCAGACCCTTTGCGGACGGGCTGAAGGGACGGCCGAGAGCGCACGGGCAGCTGTTCCGGCGCCGCTATGGCAGGCTCCGCGGAGGCCTGGGCGGGCGCCCGCTCGACCTGGTGCACCTCGTCCTGCCGGCCGGACCGCCCGACGAAGCCCCGGTGACCGCGGCTTATGGCCTTGAGCTGGGCCCGCTCCAGACGGTCCTGCTCGCGACGGCGCATGCGGTTCTCCTCCTTCTGCCGCTTGTCGTCGCGCACCTCCTCGACCGCCTCGTCCAGGCTGCGCACGCCCTCCAGGAGCATCAGCGACCACGCCTTGTAGGTCTCACGGGGGGCACGCAGCCAGCGCACGATACGGATCTGCGGCAGCGGACGCGGCACCAGACCCTGCTCGCGCAGGGCGGCCTTGCGGGTCTGCTTCAGGGCGCGGTCGAAGAGGACGGCCGCGGACAGCGACATGCCGGCGAAGAACTGCGGAGCGCCGTCGTGGCCCCCGCCCCTAGGCGCGTGCACCCAGTTGAACCAGGCGGATGCGCCCGCGAACGTCCACACGAGGATCCGGGAGCCGAGCGCGGCGTCACCGTGGCTCGCCTCGCGCACCGCGAGGACGGAGCAGAACATCGCGGCGCCGTCCAGGCCGAACGGCACCAGGTACTCCCAGCCGCCGGAGAGGTTGAGGTTCTGCTGGCCGAAGCCGACCAGGCCGTGGAAGGAGAGGGCGGCGGACACCGCCGCGCAGCAGAACAGGAGGACGTAGGCGGCGGTGGCGTAGATGGCCTCCTTGCGCCGGCGCCGCTCCTCGCTGCGCTCCCACGAGTCGTCCTTCGCGTGCTCCCCGCCGGACCGCTTGGAGCGCGCGAGCACCGCCACCGCGACCAGCATGCCCAGGAGCAGTACGGCGCCGGGAAGCAGCCAGTTCAGCGATATGTCGGTCAGTCTCATCTAGGGGTCCCTTGCATTGGGATAGGGCGTAACGCCCGCCATAGTGGCCCAATCCCAGCGGCCCTCAGGGGGTTTCGGGGCAAGAGGCCGCCAAGGAAGTGCAAGGGGATGCTCCAGGGCAGCATTCTGCTCGAACTGCCGCGTGAGGGGCGGGAGTTGAGTTCGAGTAAGACTACCCATACGGGTGGTTCCTCGGAAAGTTCCTGCGGCGAGTGAGGAAGTTGTGAATTCCCTGTCCGGCGCAGCGACGCTCCCGTCCTCCGCGATCTTAGTGGATCCGGAGTGGTGCTTCGCCCCCCAGGGCGCCCTGATAGGGCATCAGGCCGCCGCGGCCGCCGTGAGTTTGGCGATCCGTTCGTCGTCGCGGGTCCGCGGGCAGGTGGCGCAGGTGTCCTCGGGGCGCAGGGTGTAGTACATGCAGCAGCTCACCCGGTCCCGGGTCGGCAGTGGCTCGCCGGCCGGCCCGGTGAGCACCCGGAAGGCCGCGGAGCCCGCGTACGGTCCGGTGGTCCCGGGGAGCAGCGCCGCCAGCTCCCGGACGGCCCGCTCCTCCTCGCCGAGCAGGTCGGCGACGTACCAGAGCCCCTCCACGATCTCGTCGGTCGCCATGCCCCACAGGGCGCGGCCGCGCCGCCGCGTCCGGGGGCCGAAGCCGCCGAGGACCGGTTCCAGGTGTTCGGCCACCGCCGCCCTGACCTCCGCCCGCAGCGCCTCCTCGTCGCCGACGACGACCGCGCCGGGCAGCGCCGCCGCCGGGTCCTCCGGGAGGCAGGCGAAGGAGGTGACCCGTACGGCCATCCGGCCCGCCGTGCGGTCGTACGACACCGCGGATACGGGGAGGCGGGGGACCCGGCGGTCCAGGAACCAGGGGAGGGTGATCAGCAGGCAGGCGGCCCAGGCGTAGCGGTGCAGGCCGAAACTCGCGACCACGTCGGGGCGGCCGGGCCGTCCGTGGTCCCGCAGGATCTGGTCCGCGTCCCAGGCGAGGAAGGCGTCCAGGGCGGGGCCGCCCGCCGCGAGTTCGGCCGCGCCGACCCAGCCGCCGCCCACGGGTGCCGCTTCGTCCGGCGCCGGCTCCGTGACCGTCAGGCCGGGGAAGACCTCGGCGAGGCGGGCGTAGGCGGCGGAGACGGGCGAGGGCATGGGTGACCACCGATCGGATGCGGGTGCGGGCCGACTGTCGGATAAGTAAGGCTTACCTTACCGTTCGTTCGGGAGTTTGAACCAGCGCCTTGTGCGCCTAAGGTGCTTGACGGACAAGTAACAACCCGCCGTTAATGACCCAAGTGCCGACGACCCGAGGAGGGCCCGTGGACCAGCGCACGCACGCGGCTCCCGCCGAGACGGCCCGGGTGCCCGCGCAGTCGCGGTCCGGGGAGACGCGGCTGGAGGCGGTGGGGCGGGAGGCGGGCGGACACCCCGCCGGTACGTCGGCCGTGCGCGGTGAGCACACGCACGGCGAAGGGCCCCTTCCGCAGTCCCGGCCCGCCGTGCAGCGGGCGTCCGTGCGCGGGCAGATCCTCGACGCGCTGCGCACCGCGCTGGTGGGCGGGGAACTGCTGCCCGGTGAGGTGTACTCGGCGCCGGTGCTGGGGGAGCGGTTCGGGGTGTCCGCGACGCCCGTGCGCGAGGCGATGCAGCAGCTGGCTCTGGAGGGCGCGGTCGAGGTCGTGCCCAACCGCGGCTTCCGGGTCGTGGAGCGGGGTGCGCGGGAACTGGCCGAACTGGCCGAGGTGCGGGCGCTGATCGAGGTGCCGGTGATGATGCGGCTGGCGCGCAGTGTGCCGGCCGAACGGTGGGTCGCCCTGCGGCCGCTGGCCGAGGAGTCGGTGCGGGCGGCGGCGACGGGGTGCCGGGCGACGTACGCGGAGGCCGACCGGGCGTTCCACCGGGCGGTGCTGGGGCTCGCGGGCAACGAGCAGCTCGTGCAGATCGCGGAGGACCTGCGGCGAAGGGCGGTGCCGCTGCGCGGGGCGCGGGCCGAGATGATGTCGGACGCGGCGGAGCACTCGGCGTTGCTCGATGTGTTGGTGGCGAGGGATCTGGAAGCGGTGCGGACGTTGGTGGCGGGGCATTTCGCCGACGCGCGGTGAGCTGCCGGGGTCGGTTGCGCGGAGTCTCGCCGTAGGGGCGCGTGCCGGGTGCCGGGTGCGGGCGCATCGCGGCTGGTCGCGCAGTTCCCCGCGCCCCTGACGGGGGCGCTTCAGCCGGTGTGCCGGGTGCGGGTGCGTCATGGCTGGTCGCGCAGTTTCCCGCGCCCCTGGTGGGGTGGTTCAGGCGGTGTGGTGGGTGGGGCCCCCGGCGGGGCGTGTCTCAGTTGCGGGCGTGCGTGCCGCCTGGGGCGGTACGGGTGGGCGCAGCGGCACCCTGTCGGCGCCGGTGAGCGGACCTTGCCTCAGCTGTCACGCCGTTGCCGCGCCGGGGGTCGGTGGGGTCAACTGCCGTGCCAGCCAGGTGGGGACGCCGCCCAGTAGGCGGAAGAGGCGGCTTGCCTCCTCGCGGAGCCGGGACGCCTCCGGTTCCGACTCCGTTTCGGCCAGGGACGCCAGCGCGGGGGCCGTGCCGACCAGGTAGCCCAGTTCCTCCCTGATGCGCAGGGACTCGGCGAAGCCGTGCCGGGCCTCGGTCAGCTCGCCGTCGCGCAGGGCCAGGCCGGCCAGGTGCCGCCAGGTGAAGGAGAGCAGCAGCGGGTCGGCGTGCGCGGTGGCGGCCGCGTGCGCCCTGCGGTAGGCGGCGCGGGCCGCCTGCGGGGACAGGGTCAGGTTCTCCGCCAGCAGCCCCCGGCGGAAGTCCAGCAGGGCGCGTCCCGGCGCCCCCGGCGGGATCAGCGCCGCCGCCCTGCCGAGCGCGGCCCGCGCCTCGTCGGCCCGGTCGCGGACCCCGTGCAGGGTGGCCGCGTAGGCGAGTTGGCCGCGTTCGCAGGCGGCGGCCCCCCGCTCCTCGTCGGTACGGGCCTGCGCCTCCGCCGTACGCAGCGCGTCCTCCGCCTCTTCCCAGCCCCGCTCGGTGTACAGGCACCGTTCGACCATCAGCCCGGCCCGCTGCAGGGAGTACGCCGGGCTGTCCGACGGCAGCAGGGCCGCCGCGTCGGCCCAGCAGGCCCGCGAGCGCAGCCGCCACACCGCGGTCTGGAGCGGATCGTCACCGGCGGTCGTTCCGTTCCCAGACATGGCGGAGTACGCCACGTTGCCCTCCCCTAGCGCGCCGTCGAGCAGTGAAGTGGTGGCCGCATTCCAGCATCGATCGCCGCGCGGGGCCAAGAGGGTGGGTGAATAATTTCACAAAGTCGTGGGACCGCGACGGCACTTGGCGGGAGCCCGTCGCACGCCCGCGTGACCTCAGCTCATCCGCAACGCCAGGAAGAAATCGAGCTTGTCCTCCAGTCGCGCGAGGTCCCGGCCCGTCAACTGCTCGATCCTCCCCACGCGATAGCGCAACGTGTTGACGTGCAGGTGGAGACGGGTGGCGCAACGGGTCCAGGAGCCGTCGCAGTCGAGGAACGCCTCCAGGGTGGGGATCAGTTCGGCGCGGTGCCTGCGGTCGTAGTCCCGCAGGGGGTCCAGCAGGCGGGCGGTGAAGGCGCGCCGGACGTCGTCGGGGACGAAGGGCAGCAGCAGGACGTGCGAGGCCAGTTCCTGGTGGCCGGCCGCGCAGACCCGGCCCGGACGGGCCGCGGCCACCCGGCGGGCGTGCCGGGCCTCCTCCAGGGCGCCGCGCAGCCCCTCGGCCGAGTGCACGGCCGCGCTGACGCCGAGCGTGACCCGTCCGTCGCCGTCGAGGCCCGCCGTCAGCGGCCCGCGTACGGCCGCGAGCAGCACGTCGGCGTGGACACCCGACTCGGAGCCGTCGTGCTCGGTGGTGACGGCGGGCAGCGGGACCAGGGCTATCGCCTCGTCGCCGGTGTGGGCCACCGCTATCCGGTCGGACGGTTCGGGCCCGGTCGCCAGCGGGTCGACGAGGATCTCCTCCAGCAGGGACTGCGCGACCGGACCGCCCTCGACCTCCGCGCCGTCCCACTCGACGCGGGCGACCACCACCTGCCAGTGCGGGGCCGCGCCGAGGCCGGGCAGCAGGACCGGAGCCGCCACCCGCAGCCGCGCGGCGATCTCCGCCGGTGCCGCGCCCGTCTGCACCAGTTCGAGGACCTCCTGGGCGAGCCGGCGCCGTACCGTACGGGCCGCGTCCCGGCGGTCGCGCTCGACGGAGATCAGCTGGGTGACGCCCTGGAGCAGGTCGAGCCGCTCCGCCGGCCAGTCGCCGGCGTCCGCCTCGACCGCGAGCAGCCAGTCCGACAGCACCGACTCGCGCACGTCCCGGCCGCCCCGCGGGGAGCCGCCCGCCCCGGGCGTCGCCGGGAGGTGCCCCCAGCCGATCGGGAAGAGCGAGTACGTGGTGGTGCCCAGCAGCACGCGGTGGGGGCCGCGGCGGCCGGTGCGGGTGGCCGCCAGGTGCTCGGCGGCCAGCTCGGCGCGGACCTCGGCGGGCAGCGCGGGCCCCGACACCTTGGGGCCCGCGATCAGCCGGCCGGTCGGGGAGAGCACCCAGGCGCGCAGGTCGAGGTCGGAGCCGAGCAGGTCCAGGACCACGTCCGGGCCGCCGCCCGCCGGGCCCGAGGTCATCATCCTGCGGTGCCGGTCGACGACGGCCGCGAGGTCCCCGGCCCGCTCGCCGCTGACCTGGCGCACGACATGCTCGGTGATCGTCGCGAAGGCCACCGACTCGTGGACCGCGAAGAGCGGCAGCCGGTGCCGGGCGCAGGCCACCACGAGATCGTCGGGGACGTCGCCGAGTTCCGCCTCGCCGGCCGCCAGCGCCGCCACCCCGGCCTGCACGAGCAGTCGTACGAACGCCTCGGAGTCCGCCGCGTCCCGGCGCCAGGCCAGGCCCGTCAGCACCAGCTCACCGCCCGAGAGGTAGCGGCTGGGATCGCGCAGGTCGGTGGTCATGACCCCGCGCACGGTGCGGTCCAGCTCGTCCTCGCCGCCGAGCAGCCGCAGGCCCAGCGCATCGGTGTCCAGCAGTGCGCGCAGCCGCATCTCGTCGCCGCCGTTCTGTGTCTCGAAATCTACGATGAATCGTGGAGGGCCCGGGTCGGGGTGCCGGGCGTACGCGGTCACGGGCCGTCACCGCGTGGCACCTGAGCGTTTCCCGCGTTTCCGCAGTAAAACCAAGAGGTTACCGATGACCTCCGTTCATACGAATCTACAAGATGCCCGTGCTGGCCAGCCAACTCCTTCATGGTTTCGGTGACTGACCCCGCTGGAGTACGGGGCGGTGTACTGGCCTCGTCCCGCGTGAACAGGACATGAACGAGCCGGGCCCGCCGCACACGGATTGGCTCAATCCGCACGACTCACGAGACTCAACGAGACGGAGAAAAGAGCCGGTCATGGACTTCCTTCGCCCCGCCAGCTGGGAGGAGGCGCTCGCCGCCAAGGCCGAGCACCCCACCGCAGTGCCGATCGCGGGTGGCACCGACGTGATGGTCGAGATCAACTTCGACCACCGCCGGCCCGAGTACCTCCTCGACCTCACCCGCATCGGTGATCTCTACGAATGGGAGGTCGGCGAGGAGAGCGTCCGGCTCGGCGCCTCCGTGCCGTACACCCGGATCATGGAGCACCTGCGTGCCGAGCTGCCGGGCCTCGCCCTCGCCTCGCACACCGTCGCCTCCCCGCAGATCCGCAACCGCGGCGGTGTCGGCGGCAACCTCGGCACCGCCTCCCCGGCCGGCGACGCCCACCCCGCGCTGCTCGCGGCGGGCGCCGAGGTCGAGGCGGAGTCGGTGCGCGGCACCCGGCTCATCCCGATCGACGACTTCTACACCGGCGTGAAGCGCAACGCGCTCGCCCCGGACGAACTGATCCGCGCGGTGCACGTGAAGAAGGCCGAAGGGCCGCAGCAGTACTCCAAGGTCGGCACCCGCAACGCCATGGTCATCGCCGTGTGCGCGTTCGGGCTCGCCCTGCACCCCGCGACGCGGACCGTCCGTACCGGCATCGGCTCGGCCGCCCCCACCCCCGTACGGGCGAGGGCCGCCGAGGACTTCCTGAACGCCGCACTCGACGAGGGCGGCTTCTGGGACAACGGGAAGATCATCACCCCGTCGGTCGCCAAGCAGTTCGCGGACCTGTGCGCCGCCTCCTGCAACCCCATCGACGACGTCCGGGGCACCGCGAGCTACCGCCGCCACGCGGTCGGCGTGATGGCCCGCAGGACCCTCACCTGGACCTGGGAGTCGTACCGCGGCACCACTCAGCAGAAGGGGAGGGCCGCCTGATGCGCGTCCACTTCACCGTCAACGGACGCCCGCAGGAAGCCGACGACGTCTGGGAGGGCGAGAGCCTGCTCTACGTGCTGCGCGAACGGCTCGGCCTGCCCGGCTCCAAGAACGCCTGCGAACAGGGCGAGTGCGGCTCCTGCACGGTCCGTCTGGACGGCGTGCCGGTGTGCTCGTGCCTGGTCGCCGCCGGACAGGCCGAGGGCCGCGAGGTCGTCACCGTCGAGGGCCTCGCGGACTACGCCAGGCAGCGCGACGGCGGCGCCGCGTGCGGCACCTCGGGCACCTCGCTCGACCAGGCCCGCCGCTGGGCCGCCACGGGGCAGGACTCCCAGACCGGCGAGGGCACCGAACTCTCGCCCGTCCAGCAGGCGTTCATCGACGCGGGCGCCGTCCAGTGCGGCTTCTGCACGCCCGGCCTGCTGGTCGCCGCCGACGAGATGCTGGAGCACAACCCCAACCCGACCGACGCCGACATCCGCGAGGCGCTCTCGGGCAACCTGTGCCGCTGCACCGGCTACGAGAAGATCATGGACGCGGTCCGCCTCGCGGCCGCCCGGCAGTCAGAGGCGGTCTGAGCCGATGCCCACCAACGGCGTCCCCACGAAGATCACCCAGGGTTCCCACACCAAGGGCGGCATCGGCGAGTCCACGCTCCGGCCCGACGGCACCCTCAAGGTCACCGGCGAGTTCGCGTACTCCTCCGACCTGTGGCACGAGGACATGCTCTGGGGCCAGATCCTGCGCTCCACGGTCGCGCACGCCGAGATCGTGTCGATCGACACCGCCGAGGCCCTCGCCCAGCCCGGCGTGTACGCCGTCATGACCTACGACGACCTGCCCACCGACGTGCGGAACTACGGCCTGGAGATCCAGGACACCCCGGTCCTCGCCCACGGCAAGGTGCGCCACCACGGCGAGCCGGTCGCCATCGTCGCCGCCGACCACCCGGAGACCGCCCGCCGCGCCGCCGCCAAGATCAAGGTCGAGTACCGCGAGCTGCCCGTCATCACCGACGAGGCCTCGGCCACCGCGCCCGGCGCGGTCCTCGTCCACGAGAACCGCGCCGACCACCACATCGGCCACGTCCCGCACCCCAACATCGTGCACCGCCAGCCGATCGTCCGCGGCAACGCGGACGAGGCGGCGAAGAAGGCCGACGTCGTCGTCAAGGGCGAGTACTACTTCGGCATGCAGGACCAGGCCTTCCTCGGCCCCGAGTCCGGTCTCGCGGTGCCCGAGGAGGACGGCGGCGTCCACCTCTACATCGCCACCCAGTGGCTCCACTCCGACCTGCGCCAGATCGCCCCCGTGCTCGGCCTGCCCGAGGACAAGGTGCGGATGACGCTGGCCGGCGTCGGCGGCGCGTTCGGCGGCCGCGAGGACCTGTCGATGCAGATCCACGCCTGCCTGCTGGCCCTGCGCACCGGCAAGCCGGTGAAGATCGTCTACAACCGCTTCGAGTCCTTCTTCGGCCACGTCCACCGCCATCCGGCCCGGCTCTACTACGAGCACGGAGCCACCCGCGAGGGCAAGCTGACGCACGTCAAGTGCCGGATCGTGCTCGACGGCGGCGCCTACGCCTCCGCCTCCCCGGCCGTCGTCGGCAACGCCTCCTCGCTGGGCATCGGACCGTACGCCGTCGACGACGTCGACATCGAGGCCATCGCCCTCTACACCAACAACCCGCCGTGCGGCGCGATGCGCGGCTTCGGCGCGGTCCAGGCGTGCTTCGCCTACGAGGCCCAGATGGACAAGGTCGCCAGGCAACTCGGGATGGATCCGGTGGAGTTCAGGAAGCTGAACGCCATGGAACAGGGCACGATCATGCCGACCGGCCAGCCGGTGGACTCGCCCGCCCCCGTCGCCGAACTCCTGCGCCGGGTCGTCGCGATGCCGCTGCCGCCCGAGCAGCAGTGGCTCTCGGCCGGCGAGGAGCCGGACGTACGGCAGCTGCCCGGCGGGCTGTCCAACACCACCCACGGCGAAGGCGTCGTACGCGGCGTCGGCTACGCCGTCGGCATCAAGAACGTCGGCTTCTCCGAGGGCTTCGACGACTACTCCACCGCGCGGGTGCGCCTGGAGGTCGTCGGCGGCGAGCCCGTGGCCGTCGTGCACACCGCGATGGCGGAGGTCGGGCAGGGCGGGGTGACCGTCCACGCGCAGATCGCGCGCACCGAGCTGGGCGTGGCACAGGTGACCATCCACCCGGCCGACACCCAGGTGGGGTCGGCGGGTTCGACCTCGGCCTCCCGGCAGACCTACGTCACCGGCGGCGCCGTGAAGAACTCCTGCGAACTGGTCCGGGAGAAGGTCCTGGAGCTGGGCCGCCGCAGGTTCGGCCCGTACCACCCGGCCTGGGCCACCGCCGAACTGCTCCTGGAGGGCGGCAAGGTGGTCACCGACGGCGGCGAGGTGCTCGCCGACCTGGCGGACGTGCTCGGCGAGGAGAGCGTGGAGGTCGAGGCCGAGTGGCGGCACCGGCCGACCGAACCCTTCGACCTGCGCAGCGGCCAGGGCAACGGCCACGTCCAGTACTCCTTCGCCGCGCACCGCGCGGTCGTCGAGGTCGACACCGAGCTGGGCCTGGTCAAGGTGGTCGAGCTGGCCTGCGCCCAGGACGTCGGCAAGGCGCTCAACCCGCTCTCCGTCGTCGGCCAGATCCAGGGAGGTACGACCCAGGGCCTGGGCATCGCGGTGATGGAGGAGATCATCGTCGACCCGAAGACCGCGAAGGTCAGGAACCCGTCCTTCACGGACTACCTGATCCCGACCATCCTCGACACGCCGACCATCCCGGTCGACGTCCTCGAACTCGCCGACGACCACGCCCCGTACGGACTGCGCGGCATCGGCGAAGCACCGACGTTGTCGTCGACTCCGGCGGTCCTCGCGGCGATCCGCGACGCGACCGGCCTGGAGCTCAACCGGACGCCGGTACGCCCGGAGCACCTGACGGGCAACGCGTAGGCACGACAGCACCACCGTTCGTCTCGGGCCGTCCCCCGGGTCGTGCACATCCCAACCCCCTGTGAACCTTGGGAGACGGCACCGTGACCCAGCAGTCAGTGGAGCCCAGGACCACGGCGGACGACGCGGGAGAAGGCACCCGCGTCCCCGCCGGACGCTCCTGGCTCGACCGTTACTTTCACATATCCGCAAGAGGCTCCTCCGTCGCGCGTGAAGTGCGCGGCGGCGTCACCACCTTCATGGCGATGGCGTACATCCTGCTGCTCAACCCCCTGATCCTGTCCGGCAAGGACGCCGCAGGGGACACCCTCGGACAGAAGGCGCTGATCACCGCGACGGCGTTCGCGGCGGCCTTCACGACGCTCCTGATGGGCTTCGCCGGCAAGGTGCCGCTCGCGCTGGCCGCCGGCCTGTCCGTGTCCGGCGTGCTGTCCTCGCAGGTCGCCCCGCAGCTGACCTGGCCGCAGGCGATGGGCATGTGCGTGATGTACGGCGTGGTCATCATGCTCCTGGTCGTCACCGGCCTCCGCGAGATGATCATGAACGCGATCCCGCTCGCGCTCAAGCACGGCATCACCATGGGCATCGGCCTGTTCATCGCCCTGATCGGCTTCTACAAGTCCGGCTTCGTGCACCAGGGCAGGGCCACCCCGGTCACCCTGGGCCCGGCGGGCGAACTCGCCGGCTGGCCGGTGCTGCTCTTCGCCGGCACCCTGCTGCTGATCTTCGCCCTCCAGGCCCGGAACACGCCCGGAGCCATCCTGATCGGCATCGTCACCGGCACCGTCGTGGCCGCCGTGCTGAACGGCCTCGGGGTCATCGATCCCCGGCAGTGGGCCGGCGGCGCCGCCCCCGCGCTGCACGGTTCGGCCGTCTCCCTGCCGGACTTCTCGCTCTTCGGGCACGTCGAGTTCGGCGGCTGGGGCAAGGTCGGCGCGATGACGGTCGCGCTGATCGTCTTCACGCTGGTGCTGGCCGGGTTCTTCGACGCGATGGCCACCATCATCGGCGTCGGCACGGAGGCGGAGCTGGCCGACGACAAGGGCCGGATGCCGGGTCTGTCCAAGGCGCTGTTCATCGACGGCGCGGGCGGCGCGATCGGCGGGCTGGCCGGGGGCTCCGGCCAGACCGTCTTCATCGAGTCGGCCACCGGCGTCGGCGAGGGCGCCAGGACCGGTCTCGCCTCCGTCGTCACGGGCCTGTTCTTCGCGGCCTGTCTCTTCTTCACGCCGCTCACCGCGATCGTCCCGCAGGAGGTCGCCTCCGCCGCCCTGGTGGTCATCGGCGCCATGATGCTGATGAACGCCCGGCACGTGGACTGGGCCGACCGGGCCACCGCCGTCCCGGTGTTCCTGACGGTCGTCCTGATGCCCTTCACCTACACCATCACCACCGGCGTGGCCGCGGGCGTGATCTCGTACACCGCCATCAAGGCGGCGCAGGGCAGGGCCCGTGAGGTCGGGGCGTTCATGTGGGGCCTGACCGTCGTCTTCCTCGTCTACTTCGCCCTCCATCCGATCGAGAGCTGGCTGGGCGTCCGCTGATCCGTGGCTCCCGCCCTCCGCGCAACCGCCGTTCAAGGAGACCGAGACATGCTGGACATCGCCGAGGAGCTGAACCGGTGGGTGGCCGACGGCCGTGACTTCGCCGTGGCCACGGTGGTGGCGGTCGGGGGCAGCGCGCCGCGCCGGCCCGGGGCCGCGCTCGCGGTGGACGCCGACGGCACCGCCGTGGGCTCGGTCTCCGGGGGGTGCGTGGAGGGCGCCGTGTACGAGCTGTGCCGGCAGGCGCTGGAGGACGGGAAGACCGTCGTCGAGCGCTTCGGATACAGCGACGCGGACGCCTTCGCCGTCGGCCTGACCTGCGGGGGAGTCATCGACATCCTGGTGACCCCGATCCGGGCGGACGATCCCGTGCGGCCGGTGGTGGCCGCCGCGCTGGCCGCCGCCGCCCGCGGGGAGGCGGCGGCGGTCGCACGGATCGTCACCGGGCCGCCGGAGCTGGCGGGCCGGGCCCTGCTGGTGGCCGCCGACGGCTCCCGGGAAGGCGGCTTCGGCGCCCACCCGGAACTGGACCGCACGGTGGCCGCCGAGGCCGGTGCCTTCCTGGACACCGGCCGCACCGGCACCCTGGAGATCGGAGAGCAGGGCTCACGCTGCGGAGCGCCGCTCACGGTGCTGGTGGAGTCGTCCGTCCCGCCGCCCCGGATGATCGTCTTCGGGGCGATCGACTTCGCCTCGGCGCTGGTGCGCGTCGGCAAGTTCCTCGGCCACCACGTGACGGTGTGCGACGCGCGCCCCGTGTTCGCCACGAAGGCCCGGTTCCCGGACGCCGACGAGATCGTCGTCGAGTGGCCCCACAGGTACCTGGAGCGGACCCGGACCGACGGCCGTACCGTCCTGTGCGTCCTCACCCACGACGCCAAGTTCGACGTCCCGCTGCTCCGGCTCGCGCTCCGCCTCCCGGTGGCCTACGTCGGCGCGATGGGCTCCCGCCGCACCCACCTGGACCGCGCCGCCCGGCTGCGCGAGGTCGGCGTCACCGAACTGGAGCTGGCGCGTCTCAGGTCCCCCATCGGCCTCGACCTCGGCGCCCGCACCCCCGAGGAGACCGCCCTGTCCATCGCCGCCGAGATCGTCGCCGCCCGCCGGGGCGGCACCGGCGTCCCCCTGACCGGCGCCCACACCCCGATCCACCACGACGCGACCTCGACGCCGCCCCCCGCCCGGCGGATCGGTTCGGTGGCCTAGGGCGTGTTGCGAAAGTCCCGCCTGCCGCGCGACGCCATGCACGCTCCCCCAGCCTTCGGCCGGGGGGACCCCCAGAGCACGCACCTGACGCCGCGCGGCCCGCCCTCCGGGCGGACGACGGGACTTTCGCAACACGCCCTAGCCCTCCCCCTGCCCGGTCACCACCGGGTGGGCTCCCCCGGTGGCGCCCGGTCCGTTTCCCCCGATAGCCGAACCGGTCCGGGCGCCAGGGGATGATGGAAGCGCCTTCGCGGCCGTCGTACAGCGTCAAATGACGCATTCGGCACGGGGAGTTCCGTTCCGATGCGCCGGCGGTGCAAGCCGGTCCTGGCGCGGGCGGGCGCTCACTCCTCGGCCCAGCGTCGTAACCCCGCCAGGTCGAGTACGACCGTCCGGCCCCGGCCGGTCGCCACCAGGCCCTCCTGCTGCATCGCCCGCAGACAGCGCACCACGGACTCCCGGGACGCCCCCGTGGCGGAGGCCAGTTCCCGCTGGTTGACCTGGACGGCGACGGCACCCGGGGGTGCCTCGGAGGCGGCCGAGCCGTACTGGACCGCGAGTTTCACCAGCAGCCCGGCGACCCGGGCCCGGGTGGTACGGGCGCCCTGCTCGGCGCGCAGCCCGTCGGAGTCCCGCAACCGGCCCACCACACTGCGCAGCACCGCGAGGCACAGCGCCGAGTCCCGCTCCAGCAGCCGCAGAAAGGCGTCTCCGGCGACCACCACACCCGCCGAGCGGCGCATCGCGGTGACCGTGGCGCCCCGGGGACGGCCGTCGATGCAGGCGAGCTCGCCGAGGAGTTCACCGGGGCCGCGCAGGGCGAGCAGGCTGGTGTAGCCGTTCGCCGAGTCGACCGTCGCCTTGACCAGCCCGCCGGTGAGCAGGACGACGGAGTCGGCCGGGTCGCCCTCCCGCATCAGCACCTCCCCGCGCGCCCAGCCGCGCGGGTGTCCGGCCTCCCGTATCAGCTGGACCTCCCCGGGCGAGAAGAGTGCCACCCCCGAGCCTCCCCGCCGCGTCGACCCACGGTGACCGTTCGCCACCGGAGAGCCACTGTCCATCGTGCGGCCGGGATCTGCCAAGGGGGCGGCGACCGGTCGTCACCGGCTTCGGCTACGGGGTGCGCAGCAACGTGTTGAGCGTCCGGCCGAACACCGCGCGGGACGTCCGGCGCACCAGCGGGTCGAGGGCCGACGGCAGGCCCCGGACGCGCAACTCCTCGTGCCAGAGCACCCGGGTACGCCCGCCGGGCCCCGGGCGCACCTCCAACTCGGCCCAGCCCAGCACGACCCGGCCCTGTTTGACCAGGCGGCACCGGCCGGAGCCGCCCTCCCGCGGCGGCTCCCAGACGGTCACCTCCATCGGATCGTCGAACGACAGCGGCCCGAGGCCCGAGCGGGCCACGAAGACGGTGCCCTGGTGGGTCGGGGGATCGGTGAGCACGGTGACCCGGGTCAGCGGGATCGCGCCGGCGTGCCGGGGCCACTCGGTGAGCCGGCGCCACGCCTCGTCGATCGGCAGCGGGACCGTCCGCTGGAGGAGGAAATTGACCACGGCACGATCGTAGGGAACGGGCGACCGTGAAGGGGGCAGGCACCGAGTGTTCACATGAGCTGCAGAATCGTCCCGCCGGGCGGGCGGGGGGCTCGTCCCCGGCTCCGGGGTGTGACCATGGACGGAGGGGGGGCCGACCGCACCCCCGGAGGACACCCCATGCGCTACCGGGACCGCACCCAGGCGGGACGCGAACTCGCCGCCGCGCTGCGGGAGGTGCGGGACGAGGGCGCCCTGCCGGAGCCGGTCGTGCTGGCCCTGCCCCGGGGCGGCGCCGCCGTCGCCGTTCAGGTCGCGCGGGAGCTGTCGGCGCCGCTGGACGTGCTCGTCGTACGCAAGATCGGCGCCCCGCACCACGAGGAGTTCGGCGTCGGCGCGATCACCGGGGACGACCCGCCGCTCCTCGACCGGGCGACGCTGGCCCGGCTGGGCCTGAACGCGGAGGCGCTGGCCCCCGTGGTGGAGCGGGAGCGGCAGGAACTGCGCCGACGCGAGCGCCGGTACCGGCAGGGCCGCCCGCCGCCCGCGCTGCGCGGCCGTTCGGTGATCGTCGTGGACGACGGCCTGGCCACCGGTTCCACCGCCCGCGCCGCCCTGCGCCACGTCCGGCGCCAGGGGCCCGCCCGGACCGTGCTGGCCGTACCGGTCGGCGCGCCCGACTCCCTCGACGCGCTCGCCGCCGAGGCCGACCTGGTGGTCTGCCCGTTCCGGCCGGCCGTGTTCAGCTCGGTGGGCCAGTGGTACGACGACTTCGAGCAGCTGACGGACGCCGACGTGCTGGACGCCCTGCGCGGGGCCTGACGGGGCCCGGCGAGCGCGGGCGCCGTGACACCCCACTGGATACGATGTGTGCAGGGTCTGGCAGGTTCGTGCAGGTTCCGGCGTCACGGGGTGAGGCGTGATGGCGACGCACATCGCGGGCTACGAGGTCCAGGGCGAGATCGGACGCGGCGGCATGGCCGTCGTCTACCGCGCCAGGGACCTGCGTCTGGACCGCACCGTCGCCCTGAAGCTGCTCGCCCCGGAGATGGCCCGCAACGACACCTTCCGCCGCCGTTTCACCCACGAGTCACGGGTCGCGGCGGCCCTGGACCACCCGCACATCGTGCCGATCTTCGAGGCCGGTGAGACGGACGGGGTGCTGTACATCGCCATGCGGTACGTGTCCGGCCCCGATCTGCGCGCGCTGCTCGACAAGGAGGGTGTGCTGCCGGTGGCCGCGACCCTGCGCATCGCCGGCCAGGTGGCCTCCGCGCTGGACGCGGCCCACCGGCACGACCTGGTGCACCGGGACGTCAAGCCGGGCAACGTCCTGGTGGCGCAGGGCACCGACAGCGACCACCCCGAGCACGTCTACCTCACCGACTTCGGGCTGACCAAGAAGTCCCTGTCCCTGACGGGGTTCACCACGGTCGGCGAGTTCGTCGGGACGCTGGACTACGTGGCGCCGGAACAGATCTCGGGCCGTCCCGTGGACGGGCGGTGCGATCTCTACAGCCTGGCCTGCGTGGTCTTCGAGATGCTGGCCGGCGGGCCGCCGTTCGTACGGGACGAGGACATCGCGTTGCTGTGGGCGCACCAGTACGACCTTCCGCCCGCGCTGAGCGAGGTGCGGGCGGGGCTGCCGACGGCGTTCGACGACGTGTTCGCCAAGGCGTTGGCCAAGACCCCCGAGGACCGCTACGACTCCTGCCTGGAGTTCATCGGCGCGCTGCGGTCCGCCGCGTACGGGGCCGGACCGGTCGCGCCGACCCCGGCGGACCGCGCCGCCGACACGTCCCCCACGCTCGGCCGCCCCACCACCGCGCCCCCGTCCCCACCGACCTGGGCCCGCCCGGTCCTCACCCCCCACCCCGCCGGCTGACCCCTCGCTCGGGGAACCCTGGCCCGGGCCCTTCGCACGGCGGGTGGGTTTGGCTCAGCCCTCCGTCAGGAACTGTTCGGCCCAGACCGTCTTGCCGGTGCTGGCGTGGCGGGTGCCCCAGCGCTGGGACAGCTGGCCGACGAGCAGGAGCCCGCGGCCGCCCTCGTCGTAGGTGTGGGCGCGCCGCATGTGCGGCGCGGTGCTGCTGGAGTCGAAGACCTCGCAGGTGAGGGTGTGGCCGTCGTGGATGAGCCGGAGCCGGACCGGCGGGCGGCCGTACCGGAACGCGTTGGTGACCAGTTCGCTGACGATGAGCTCGGTGATGAACGCGGCGTCCTCCAGCCGCCAGGCGACCAGCTGGTCGGTGGCCCGCTTGCGGGCCTCGGCGACCGCGGCGAGGTCGAAGGGCAGCTCCCAGGTGGCCACCCGGTCCGCGTGCAGGGCGCGGGTGCGGGCGACGAGCAGGGCGATGTCGTCGTCGGGGCGGTGCGTGAGCATGGACGTCAGGACCCGGTCGCAGACGGTGTCCAGGCTCTGCGCGGGGCGGGCGAGCGCGGCGAACATCTTGTCCAGGGCGTCGTCGATGTCGTGGTCGCGGGGTTCCAGCAGGCCGTTGGTGTAGAGGGCGATCACACTGCCCTCGGGCAGCTCCGTCCCGAACGACTCGAAGGGCAGCCCGCCGAGGCCGAGCGGGGGACCGGCGGGGACGTCGAGGAAGGTCACGGCGCCCTCGGTGACCACGGCGGGCGGCGGATGGCCGGCGCGGGCGACGTCGAGGCGCCGGGTGACCGGGTCGTACACGCCGTACAGACAGGTCGTGCCCACGCCGCCGGCGGCCTCCGCACCGTCGGTGTCGCCCTCCTCGGCGGACAGGTGGACGACCAGGTCGTCGAGGTGGCTGAGGAGTTCGTCGGGCGGCAGGTCGACGTCGGCCAGCGTCCGCACCGCCGTACGCACCCGGCCCATGGTGGCGGCGGCCCGGATGCCGTGGCCGACGACGTCGCCGACGACCAGCGCGACCCTGGTGCCGGACAGCGGGATGACGTCGAACCAGTCGCCGCCCACCCCGGCCTGGCTGACCGAGGGCAGATAGCGGGTGGCGATGTCCAGGGCGGACTGCTCGGGCAGCGTGTGCGGCAGCAGGCTGCGTTGCAGGGTCATCGTGGTGGTGTGCTGCCGTTCGGTGCGTGCGGTGCCGTGGATGCTGGTGGCCGCCCGGGCCGCCAGCTGCTCGGCGATCCACAGGTCGTCGGCGTCGAACGGCTCGGTCCACCGGTTCCGGCCGAACAGCGCGACGCCGAACGTGGCACCGGCCGCGGTGAGCGGCACCGCGAGCAGCGAGTGCGCCCCGCTCTCCCGGATCCACGCGGCGGCCCCCGGGTCCTCCAGCGCCCAGCGGCCCACCACCTCGTCGTCCGCCGCGTACACCGCGCCCCGTCCGTCGGCCAGGCACCGGCCCGAGGGCGACCAGGGCGGGCAGCGCAGCACCTCGCCCGAGGGGTGCGGCGGCGGTGGCGCGTCGGGCACCGAGCGGACGGCCGCGCGGCGCAGCGTCCGGCCCCCGGACGGGGGTCCCCCGTCCCGGCCGGGGGGCCGGTGCGCGGGCCCGGTCGAGCGCGGCGGAGTGTCCAGCAGGTCGACGGTGCACACGTCTGCGAAGCCGGGCACGGCGACGTCGGCCAGCTCCCGCGCGGTGCGCTGCACGTCGGGGGTGGTGCCGATGCGTGTTCCGGCGTCGCTCAGCAGCAGCATCCGCTGCCGTACCAGCCGCTCGGACGGGTCGGAGTGGGCCGTCAGGGCCACCCCCCGCACCCGGCCGCCCGGGTCCGTCAGCGGCACGATCCGGGCGTGCCAGTCGCGCGCCGGATCGGCCGGGTCCAGGTGCAGGTGGACGTCCTGCGGGGCGCCGCCGTCCAGGATCCGCCGCATCCTCGCCTCGGCCTCGGCGCTGCCCTCGTACGGTGCGATGTCCGTCAGCCGCAGCCCGCGTATCGTCCCCTCGGCCAGGGACAGCGCCCGCTGCATCCCGGCGCTGGCCCGTACCAGCCGCAGCCCCGCGTCGAAGACGGCGGCGACGCACGGGGACTGGTCGAAGGCCCATTCCCCCAGTTCCTGACCGGTGGTCGGCGGCAGCCCGGTGACGGCGGACACCACCAGCCACTCCGTGCCGCCCAGCGGTTCGCCGACGGGCCTGCGGTGGACCAGCACGTCGTGGTCCAGCCGGTGCCCGTCGTGGTGGCGCAGGGCCGCGGTGCCGCTCCAGCGCGGCCCCGCGGCGGCCTCCCGCCAGGTCTCCCCGTCCGGTTCGGCGAGCAGTTCGGTCGCCTTGTGCCCCAGGATCTCGGCGGCCGGATAGCCCAGCAGCACCCCTGCGCCGTCGCTCCAGCCGGTCACGACGCCCCGCTCGTCGACCGTGACCGCGGCGGTGCGGCCCCCCTGGGGTACGGCGTGGGTCCCCGCCGGGCTGCTGGGAGAGGTGGGAGGTCGTTCCATCGCCGCTCATCCTTCGCGGAACCTGCACGGCCGCTTCTCCTCCCCAGGATGATCCCGGTCGGCACGGAGCACCAATCCGCTGCGGTCCCGGTCGCCGCCCGCCGGGTGCCTGTGACACGCCTGTGACGGTCGGCGGACACCGTCATGACGTCGCCTTGTCAGGGTTTTCTAAACGGACAAAACGTACTTATCGGTTTTGTGGAGGAACTCCTCATGAGCGTCGCCGTCACCGAGCACACCGAGACCGCCGCCGTCGCGCTGGCCCCGCGTGAGCGCGAGACGCTCCGGCACATCGCCGCGGGCCGCACCTACCTCCAGGCGGCCCGCCAGATGGGCCTGTCCCGGCACACCGTCGACGCCTACCTCCGCCGGATCCGCGCCAAGCTCGACATCAGCACCACCGCCGAACTGACCCGGCTGGCCGTCTCCCTCGGTCTGTGATCCCGCTCCGCCCGACAGATCCGCCTCCGGCGTGACAGCGTGGGAGCAGCGGCGGTCATGGCGTTCCTGGAGGCGGAGATGACGGTGAGCGGGCTGGGACTGGTGGTGCACGGGGGCCGTGCGGAGGCGGTGGACGCGGCCCGTGCGGTACGGGCGTGGGCCGCGGAGCGCGACGTGCCGTGCACCGACATCGACGTGTGGCACGACGGCGGACGGCACAGCTCCGGCGAGGAGGTCGCGGCCGCCGGCGACCCCGATCTGATCGTCACCCTCGGCGGTGACGGCACCTTCCTGCGCGGCGCCCGGCTCGCCGCCCGCAACGACGCGCTGGTCCTCGGCGTCGACCTGGGCCGGGTCGGCTTCCTGACCGACGTGCCGGTCCGCTCGGTCACCGAGGCGCTGGACGCGGTGCACGAGGACCGGTTCGACGTCGACAGCCGGCTGCTGCTCACCATGCGCTCCTCGCGCAGGCTCGAAGTGCCCGCCCAGATGGGGGACCTGATGCAGTACGGCCGGGGACCGCTGCTGCCGCCGCCCCAGGTGCGCACCGACTGCGAACAGGACCCCGACTGGGGCGTCCCGCTGCACATCACCGCCGTCAACGACGTCGTCCTGGAGAAACTGTCCCGGGACCGCCAGGTGTCGGTGGGCGTGTACATCTCCGGACGCCTGCTCGCCTCGTACTCCGCCGACGCGCTGCTGGTGGCCACCTCCACCGGTTCGACCGCCTACAGCTTCGCCGCCGGCGGACCCGTCGTCTCGCCCCGCGCGGAGGCGCTCGTGTTCACCCCGGTCGCCCCGCACATGGCGTTCGACCGCTCCGTCGTCACCGCCCCCGACGAGGCGGTCGGCCTGCGCGTCCTGGAACGCTCGGGACCGGCCGCGGTCAGCGTCGACGGACAGGTGCGGGGCGTCGTGGAACCGGGTGACTGGATCGGCGTGTACGCCGCCCCGAAGCGGCTGCGGGTGGTCCGGCTGGCGCCCATGGACTTCTACGGCCGGCTGCGCGAGCGCATGAACCTGACCGACGCGCCCGCCGCGGTCGCCGACGGCACCCCGGCCCCCCTGTGGTCGCTGACCGCGCCCCCGCCGGGCGACCTCGCGCACCTCTCCTTCCCGCTCCTCGCCGAGCAGCGCGCCCAGGCGGACGCGGCCTGCGCCGACGGGCGGGACGGCGCCGCCCCCGCACCGCAGGAGCCGTCGCTCCCGCGGTCGCCGCGGGAGGCCGACCGCCCGTGACCGCCGCCACCATGGCGCGGGCAGCGGCAGGTCAGTCCCCGGGGCGCACCGCGGGGATGCCGAGGGCGACCGGGCCGGTCTTGCAGGAGTCGTGGCAGTCCTTCTCCAGGCTGCAGCACAGCGAGCAGATCGGCCCCGAGTGGAACGGGCAGCCCGCCACGTCCGGCCGCTCGAACCCGGTCGCGCACACCGTGCAGGTCAGCACGGCCGCCGACGGCAGCCCGTCCGCGCCGAGCAGCGGCTCGGCGAGGTCGTCGACGCGGGCGATGTAGTACCTGCCCCTGGTCACCACCGCGAGCAGCGGCGAGAGCACCATCGCGAGGAACAGCGCGACGAACGGCGAGTACGCCTTGGCGTAGGCACCGAAGGCGTCGAAGTACGCGGCGATCGAGACCGCCGACGCGATCAGCATCGAGCCGAAGCCGACCGGGTTGAAGTGGTGCAGATGGGCCCGCTTGAACTCGATGTACGACGGGCTCAGCCCCAGCGGCTTGTTGATGACCAGGTCGGCCACGACCGCGCCGATCCAGGCGATCGCCACGTTGGAGTAGAAGCCGAGCACGGTGTTCAGGAAGCCGAAGACGCCCGCCTCCATCAGGGCCAGCGCGATGCCCACGTTGAGGAAGATGTAGACCACGCGGCCCGGGTGACGGTGGGTCAGCCGGGAGAAGAAGTTCGACCAGGACAGCGAACCGGAGTACGCGTTCGTCGAGTTGATCTTCACCTGCGACAGGATCACGAAGAAGGTGGCGAGACCCAGCGCGATGGGCGCCGCGAACGTCCCGAAGCCGTGCACGTACTGCTGGATCGGCTCGTTCGCCTTGGCCAGCCCCACGCTGCCCGCGATGGAGAAGGCGAGGAACGCCCCGCCGATCTGCTTCGCCGCGCCGAGCACCACCCAGCCGGGACCGGCGGAGAGCACCGCCGCCCACCACTTCTTCCCGTTCTCCGGCGTCCGGTCCGGCATGAACCGCAGATAGTCGACCTGCTCACCGATCTGCGCGATCAGCGACAGCGCCACCCCGGCGCCCGCGCCCACGCCGAGCGCGCTGATGCCCGACCCGGTGGGGGAGTCGCCCGCGAAGTGCGTGAACTGCGAGAACTTCCCCGGATCCTGGACCGCGACGGACACGAACGGCGCGACCATCAGCACCAGCCACACCGGCTGGGTCCACACCTGCATCCTCGACAGCGCGGTCATGCCGTAGACGACCAGCGGCAGGATGACGAGCGAGCAGATCAGGTACCCCACCGCGAGCGGGATGTGCAGGCCCAGTTCCAGGGCCTGCGCCATGATCGAGCCTTCGAGGGCGAAGAAGATGAAGGTGAAGCTGGCGTAGATGACCGAGGTCAGGGTCGACCCGAGGTAGCCGAAGCCCGCGCCCCGGGTCAACAGGTCCATGTCGATGGAGTACTTGGCCGAGTAGTAGGAGATCGGCACCCCGGTCAGGAAGATGACCACCGCGGCCGCCAGGATCGCGACCATCGCGCTGGAGAAGCCGTGGGAGACGGCGATCGAGCCGCCGATCGCGAAGTCCGCGAGATAGGCGATGCCGCCCAGCGCGGTCGTCGCCACCACGTAGGGGGTCCAGCGGCGGAAGGACTTCGGCGCGTAGCGCAGCGAGTAGTCCTCCAGCGTGTCGTTCTTCGCCCAGGCTCCGTAGGTCCGTGTGCCGTCCGTGCGTTGGCCGTCCGTCCGGCCCTCCGCCGCGGCGGGCGGCGTCTCCTTGCCGACGATCTCCGTCACGACTCTTCCCTCTTCTCGTCCCCGGTCGTTTGCAGGGAAGAGTCCCGGGGCGCTGTTTCCCGGGCGTTGCACCGGCTTTAAAAGACCGGCCCTTGAGGGCTCTTGCCCGGCAACTGCCGTCAGGGCAGACCGGTTTCACCAGCCGGTGAGCAGCAGGTGGTTCAGCAGCAGCGCGAGCACCGCCTGGGCCAGGAGCCAGCCCCGCGTCCGGGGAAGGAAGGCGGCGGCGGCCGGCAGCCACACCGCGAACGGCAGCCAGATCCGCTCCGTCTCCGCCTTGCTCATCCCGGACAGGTCCGCGACCAGCAGCGCGAGCAGGACCACGCCCACGAGAAGGGCGAGGCGGAGCTCGGGTCCGGGCGCGGTCCGGCGCCGGGCCAGGACGGCACCGGCCCGGCGCAGCCCCGCCACCGTCGCCGGACCGGTGACGAGCACCGTGCAGGCCAGGTTCGCCCACACCCAGTAGCCGTACGGCCGGATCCGGCCGATGCCCTGGTAGTAGCGCGTCACCAGCAGCCGGTACCCCTGCCACCAGTCGAACCCGGCGAGCGTGAACAGGCACGGCACGACGGCCGCCCCCGCCACCAGCAGCACCACGAGGACCGGCCGCGCCCGCACCCCCCTGCGGCCGAGCAGCAGTACCGCCGCCAGGGGCAGCGCGAACAGCGCCAGACCGTACGACAGGTAGCAGGTCAGGCCGTACAGCAGCCCCGCGCCCACCGCCCACCCCGGGGACCGCCCGGTCACCGCGAGCGCGAGGAGCGCGACCGCCCAGGCGGCGACCGCCGTGAAGTAGCCGTCGGCCGAGACGCCCACCCACACCGCGGCCGGGGTCACCACCAGGAAGGGCGCGGCCCGCCGGGCGAGCCGCTCCTCGGTGAGCGCCCGCACCGCCACCAGAACGGCGACGCAGGCCGTGGACCCGACGGTGACGCACCAGGCGCCCGCCCACCCGCCGCCGTGCAGTCCCGCCCGGTCCAGCAGGACGAACGTGAGGGTCGCCGCCGGGGGATGCCCGGCGACGTGCACGGGCCAGGGTGCCGCGGTGCCGTCGACGATGTGCCGGCTGAAGTCCCGCAGGGTCGCCGGTATGTCGTGGAAGCGCCCGACGGCGGTGAGGTACTCGTTCGGCCTGGTGAGTCGGCCCGCCACGCCCCGCTGCCAGCCGTCGACCAGCGCCAGGGACCACGTCCAGGCCAGCGAGCAGCCAAAGGCCGCGCCGAGCAGGCCGCGCCACGGCAGCCGGACCGCGAGGGCCGGCCCGTACGCCACCACGGCGGCCCCGACGAGCACGGCGGCCGGGGTGCCCGGTCCCAGGTGCGGGTCCCAGTCGGCGAACAGCGGCGGCCAGTGCACGAACAGGACACGGTAGGCGTCCTGGAGGTGCCGGCCGACCAGGACGGCGGCGAGCACGAGCAGGGCGGCGGCGAGGACGGCGGCCGGATCGGCGTACCGGCCGCGAAGAGGGGTGCGGGTCACACCGGAACGCTAGGGCAGCGACCGGGCGACGCCGTGGATCAGTGGGCGGACGTCAGACTTTCGTCATGGGCCGGTTGCCCGTCGCGGGCGTGCTCCCGGCCTACGGTCGGAGCATGCGAGACGACGATCCACGGCTCCCCACCTCACCCCGTTTCTGGCGCAGCCCGCTGCGGGGCACCTGGTTCACCTCGGTCCTCGGTCTGGTGCTGCTCGGCGGTGTCACCGTGCTGTTCGTGACCGGACTGGTGTCGTACGCCGCGTACAACCCGGACCTGGCCCCGGTGAACGACCAGACCCCGGACAAGGGACTCCTCGGCTTCTACCTGTTCTCCTGGCCGACCAACCCGTACTGGCTGTACCGGCTCACCCAGGGCCTGCACGTCACCCTCGGGATCACGCTGATCCCCGTCCTGCTAGCCAAGCTGTGGTCCGTGGTGCCGAAGCTGTTCGCGCTGCCCCCGGCCCGCTCCCTCACCCACGCCCTGGAGCGCCTCTCGCTGCTGCTGCTCGTCGGCGGCGGCCTGTTCGAGTTCGTCACCGGAGTCCTCAACGTCCAGCTCGACTACGTCTTCCCCGGCTCCTTCTACCCCCTGCACTTCTACGGTGCCTGGGTGTTCTTCGCCGCGTTCCTGGCCCATGCGGCGCTGAAGACCCCGACGGCCCTGCGTGCGGTCCGCGGGCGGGGCACCGAGGAGCGCCTGCCCCAGCCGGCGGCGGTGCCGGCGGACGAGGGCGGGTTGGCGTCGCCCCGGCCGGCCCCGCCGACCGTGGGCCGGCGGGGAGCGTTGTGGTTCGTCGGGGGCGGGTCGCTGCTCCTGCTCGTCACGACGGCCGGGCAGAGCATCGGGGGCGCGTGGCGGCGTACCGCCCTGCTCGCCCCGCACGGCTGGGCCGACCCCGGCGGCGGCCCGAACGGCTTCCAGATCAACAAGACGGCCGGGTACGCCGGCATCGACCCGAGACAGACCGCGGAGGGGACCTGGCGGCTCGTCGTCACGGGGCGGGGCGGGCGGACGGTCCGCCTCAGCCGCGCCGAACTCCTGCGGCTTCCCCAGCACAGCGCCGCGCTGCCCATCGCCTGCGTGGAGGGCTGGTCGACCGCCGACCAGTGGTGGCGCGGGGTGCGGCTGCGCGACCTCGCCGCCCTCGTCGGCCACGACGGCGACCCGCCGGACGTCCTCGTCGAGTCCCTCCAGCTGCACGGCGCCTTCCGCCGCGGGGCGCTGCGCGCCAACCAGGTCGCCGACCCGCGCTCCCTGCTCGCGCTGCGGGTCAACGGCGAGGACCTGTCCCCGGACCACGGCTACCCGGCCCGCGTGATCGTGCCGGCCGCTCCCGGTGTGCTCAACACCAAGTGGGTGGCCCGGCTGACCTTCGGGGAGCTGTGATGCGCCCCCGTCTCGTCGTCGGCAGCCCGTTCCAGCTCCTCCTGCTGGTCTGCTCGTTCGCGCTCGCCGCCTATGCCGGCGTCAGGCTGCTGGCCGGGGACTGGTTCGGGGTGGCGCTGTGGATCGTGGGCGCCGCCCTGCTGCACGACCTGGTGCTGCTGCCGCTCTACGCCCTGGCCGACCGTGCGGTGGTACGGGGGCTGGGCGCCGCGGGCCGGCGGGAGCGGACGATGTACGTCCGGGTCCCCGCCGCGCTCTCCGGGCTGCTCCTGCTGGTGTGGTTCCCGCTGATCAGCGGGACGGTGGCCGGTTCCTACCGGTCGGCCACCGGCCTGTCCCCGGACGGCTTCGCGGCCCGCTGGCTGCTGATCACCGCCGTGCTCTTCGGCGGCTCGGCGCTGCTCCTGGTGGTGCGGCTGCGCAGGCAGACGAAGCGGCGTCCGCCGGCCGTCCACTGACCGGTGGGCGCCCAGCCCCGGGCGTACCGCAGCAGGGCCGGGGTGCCGAGCCGTGCCCAGAGGAAGGGCTCCCCGACGGCTCCCCGGGCGTCGGTGAGGTGGACAAGGGCGCGTTCGTCGACGTCCACGGGCACGGTCTCGGCGATCAACAGGCCACCGGGCGCCAGGAGTTGCCCGACACGGTCCAGGAGCAGGGCGGGGTCGCCGCCGATCCCGACGTTGCCGTCCATGAGCAGCACGGTGCCCCAGCGGCCCTCACCGGGCAGCGGCTGGAAGACCGAACGGCGCAGGGCCTGGCCGCCGAGGTGCACGGTGTGGTCGACGGCGGCCGTGCTGACGTCGACGCCGAGGACGGTACGCCCCCGGGCGGCGAGTTCGGCGACGAGCCGTCCCGGGCCGCAGCCGACGTCCAGGACGGCACCCTCGCAGCGGTCCAGTACCGCACGGTCCACCGCATCGGCCCGTGCGCACCAGCGCTCGACCTCCAGGGGCAGCAGCCAGCCGTCGGTACGGCGCAGGTACAACGGGCCGCGCCCGGCGCGCAGGGCGGCCGCGTAGGGATCGGCGCCGGTCCAGGCGACGGGCGGCGAGGTGGTCACCGGCGGCCCGTACCGCTGTGCGCCGTGCACCGGGCCAGCCGGGCGGCGAACCGGCCGTGCGGGACCAGGGCCGCGACCGCCGTGGCGTCGGCGGCGGTGTCCACGTCCCGCAGCCGCGGCAGGTCCCGCACGCGCAGTCCGGCGGCGGTGAGCCGCCGCCGCTGGACCTCACCCGTCCGGGGGCTGGACATCGGCACCCCGAGCAGCAGCCCGGGGTCCGGATCGGCCAGCCCCAGCGCCCAGAACCCACCGTCCTCGGCGGGACCGAAGTACGCGTCGCACCCCGTGAAGTCCACCGTGAGCAGGGCCGGGGTGACCTGCGGGGTGTCCATGCCGATGAGCAGGGTGGGGCCGGCGCAGTGGGCGAAGGCGTCGGCGAGACGCGCGTCGAGCCCGCCCGCGCACTGCGGCACGACGTCGAAGCCGGGCGGCAGCCAGGGCCCCGGACTGCCGTCGAGGGCGAGGACCCTGCGGGTGGCGGGGGCCCCGGCGACGGCGTGCAGCGTGTCGGCGAGTGAGGCCTCGGCGAGCGCGGCGGCCTGCTCGGGCGAGAAGGGCGGGGTGAGCCGCGTCTTGACCCTGCCGGGGCGGGGTTCCTTGGCGATGACGAGGAGGGTGGTCATGGGGGTTCCCTGGATACGGCGCGGTGGGCTGGAAAGGGGGGCGGCGGCCCGGCGGGGGCGCGGGACCGCGTCGACGTGCGGCTCGCCGGGGGGCGATCAGTCCCCCTCCGCGCCCCGGGCCCGGGGCGGTTCGTTCAGCACCCGGCTCATGTCCCGCACCGCCTGCCACGTGCCGCGCCAGGTCCCGGTCACCTTGGACCGGCCGGTGCGCGGCAGGTAGGCCACGTCGTGCTCGGTGACCCGCCAGCCCGCGTCGGCGGCCCGCACCACCATCTGCAACGGGTAACCGCTGCGCCGGTCGTCGAGGGACAGGGACAGCAGCGGTTCCCGGCGGGCCGCCCGCAGCGGCCCCAGGTCGTGCAGGCGCAGCCCGGTCCGGCGCCGCAGCATCCGCGCCAGCGCCAGGTTGCCCGCGCGGGCGTGCGCCGGCCAGGCGCCGCGCTCCTGCGGTCGCCGTCGGCCGAGCACCAGGTCGGCCCGCCCGTCGGCGACTTCCCGCACGAACGGTACGAGGAGTCCCGGGTCGAGGGACGCGTCGCAGTCGCAGAAGCAGACGATGTCGGCGCTCGCCGCGGTCAGCCCCGCGTGGCAGGCCGCGCCGAAGCCGCGCCGCGCCTCGCGCACGACGGTCGCCCCGAGCGCCCGCGCGATGTCCGCCGAGCCGTCGGTGGAACCGTTGTCCACCACGAGGGCCCGCCAGCCCGCGGGGATCCGGCCGAGCACCCAGGGCAGTGCCTGGGCTTCGTTCAGACAGGGGAGGACGACGTCCACGTCCGTCGACGATGAGGTGGGTGAGGTGGTCACGGTGTCACCCTACGAACGCGAACCGGACATAACGGACCCAGGACCCTTACGAAACGCGGACGTCGTGCCCGTTGCCGTCGTCGGGCGCGACACCCGCGCGAGCCCGGTGCGAGGGTGGAGGCATGCAACAGCCGTACGAGCTCACCGAGGCCGCCGCCACCGCCGGGGCCGCCCGGATCCTGGTGGTCGACGACGATCCCACCGTCGCCGAGGTCGTCGCCGGGTACCTCGACCGCGCCGGCCACCTCGTGGACCGCGCGGGCGACGGCCCCACCGCCCTGACCCGGGCCGCGGCCCACTGGCCCGACCTGGTGGTGCTCGACCTGATGCTGCCCGGCATGGACGGCCTGGAGGTCTGCCGGCGGCTGCGCGACCGGGCCCCCGTCCCGGTCATCATGCTCACCGCGCGCGGCGACGAGGACGACCGCATCATGGGCCTGGAGGTCGGCGCCGACGACTACGTCACCAAGCCCTTCAGCCCCCGCGAACTTGTGCTGCGGGTCGAGTCGGTGCTGCGCCGCAGCCACCCCGCGTCCACCGCGCACCCCCTGACGGCCGCCGGGCTCACCCTCGACACCGGCGCCCGCCGCGCCACCAAGAACGGCACCGAACTCGCCCTCACCCTGCGCGAGTTCGACCTGCTTGCGTTCTTCCTGCGGCACCCGGGCCGGGCGTACGGCAGGGAGGACCTGATGCAGGCGGTGTGGGGCTGGGACTTCGGCGACCTGTCCACGGTCACCGTCCATGTCCGGCGGCTGCGCGCCAAGGTGGAGGACGATCCGGCCCGGCCGCGCCTGATCCGGACGGTGTGGGGCGTCGGCTACCGCTTCGAACCGGGCGGAACGCAGGAAGGGGCCTGAGATGCGCGACACCTTCCTCATCGCCCTGTACGCCTTCGCGGGCGCCGCCGCCACCGGCCTGCTCGGCGCGGCGGCGTTGCGCCTGCTGCGCCGCCGCTCGCTCACCGCGTCCCTCGCGGTGGTCGCCGCCGTCGGCGTGGTCGCGATGCTCGCCGGGACCCTGGCCGTCGCCTGGGCGATGTTCCTCTCCTCGCACGACCTGTCGGTGGTGACCACGGTCGTCGCGATGGCGGCCGCCGTGTCGCTCGCGACGGCGCTGGTCCTGGGCCGCTGGGTCGTCGCGCGCAGCCGTGAACTCGCGCTCGCGGCCCGGTCGTTCGGCGAACACGGCGACTTCGCCGAACCCGAGGTCCCGGCCACCGCGGAACTCGCCGCGGTGAGCCGCGAACTGGCGGCCACCAGCGCGAAGCTCGCCGAGTCCCGGGAGCGCGAACGCGCGTTGGAGACCTCGCGCCGGGAACTGGTCGCCTGGATCTCGCACGACCTGCGCACCCCGCTCGCCGGACTGCGCGCCATGTCCGAAGCGCTGGAGGACGGTGTCGCCGCCGACCCGGACCGCTATCTCAAGCAGATCCGCACCGAGGTCGAACGCCTCAACGACATGGTCGGCGACCTCTTCGAACTCTCCCGCATCCACGCCGGGGCGCTGTCGCTGAGCCCGAGCCGGATGTCGCTGTACGACCTCGTCGGCGACGCCCTCGCGGGCGCCGACCCGCTCGCCCGTGAGCACGGCGTGCGGCTGGTCGGCGACCGGGTGGAACCGGTGCCGGTCGAGGTGGACGGCAAGGAGATGAGCCGGGTACTGGGCAACCTCCTGGTGAACGCGATCCGCCGGACACCCCCGGACGGCACGGTCGCGGTCGCCGCCGAACGCGGTCCCGACGGTGTCGTCCTGTCCGTCACCGACGGCTGCGGCGGCATCCCCGAGGACGACCTGCCCCGGGTCTTCGACACCGGCTGGCGCGGCAGCCACGCGCGGACGCCCCCGGCGGGCGCGGGCCTCGGCCTCGCCATCGTCCGGGGGATCGTGGAGGCCCACCGGGGGACGGCCACCGTGCACAACATCCCCGGCGGCTGCCGCTTCGAGGTGGTGCTGCCCACCACCGCTTCCTGATCGCGGGCAGCACCACCGGTCCGTCCGGGACTACGCGTCCCGCATCCCGGCCCGCGCGAACTCCGCCATGCCGTCCGCGAACCCGACCTCCGGCTTCCAGCCCAGCTCGGCCCGCAGCCGCGCCGAGTCGGCCGTGATGTGCCGTACGTCGCCGAGCCGGTACTCGCCGGTGACCACCGGCATCGGGCCGCCGTGGGCCTCGGCCAGCGCACGGGCCATCTCCCCGACGGTGTGCGGCTCCCCGCTGCCGGTGTTGTACACGGTCAGCGCGCCCGTCGCCGACCGCGCCTCGAGGGCCGTCGCGTTGGCGGCGGCCACGTCCCGGACGTGCACGAAGTCCCGGCGCTGCCCTCCGTCCTCGTACACCCGGGGGGCCTCGCCGCGGGCGAGCGCCGACCGGAAGAAGGAGGCGACGCCCGCGTAGGGGGTGTCCCGGGGCATCCGGGGGCCGTACACGTTGTGGTAGCGCAGCGACACCGCCGAGCCGCCCGTCGCGCGGGCCCAGGCGGCGGCCAGGTGCTCCTGGGCCAGTTTGGTGGTGGCGTACACGTTGCGCGGGTCGGCCGGGGCATCCTCGCCGACCAGCCCGGGGGCCAGGTCGGCGCCGCACACCGGGCAGGCCGGCTCGAACCGGCCGGCGTCCAGATCGGCGACGGCACGCGGGCCGGGCCGTACGACGCCGTGTCGCGGGCACTCGTACCGGCCCTCCCCGTACACCACCATCGAACCGGCCAGCACCAGGTGCCGTACGCCCGCGTCGGCCATCGCGGCGAGCAGCACCGCCGTGCCGAGGTCGTTGTGGGACACGTACTCCGCCGCGTCCCCGAAGCCGGTCCCGAGTCCCACCATGGCGGCCTGGTGGCAGACGGCGTCCACGCCCGCCAGCGCCCGCCCGACCGCCATCGGGTCGCGGACGTCGGCGCCGGGTCCGTGCCGCACGTCGAACACCACCGCCTCGTGTCCGCGCGCCTCCAACGCCTCGACCACATGGGACCCGATGAACCCGGCACCGCCGGTGACCAGTACACGCATACGGTCACGCTAGGTCCGCCCGGCCCCCGGGCCACGCGCCCACGCCCTCAGGTCACCACTTCGTAAGACACGCGACCGGCCCCCGGGCCCGTCACCGGGACGCCCGGCTCCGGAGCACGGCCGTGTCCAGGGCGCCGCGCACCTCCTGCGGGAGCCATCCGCAGCGCGGCCACTGGACGATGTGTTCCGCGATCTCGCGCAGCTTGGTGTTGGTGTGCTGCGAGACCTCCCGGAGGATCTCCCAGGCCGTGTCGGGACCCACCCGGGCGTACGCGACGACGACGCCCATCGCCTGGTCGACGACGGCGTGCGCGGTCACGGCGCGCCGGAGCTGGGCGACCTCCTCTTCGAGAGCCGCGATCCGGTCGGCGCTGGTGAGGGGTTCTGGCATCGAGGGCGGGCCTTCTGCTCGGTCGGGCGGTCCGGTCCTTATGACTGCTGCCCGCTGTGGGCGGCCGTGAAGGTCCGGTGGACGAACAGTCGTCCCGCAGGTGTCCAGAAAGCGAAAGGCGGCCTTCCGCGGACGGCCGCGCCAACCCGCCCGCCCTCCCGTCGGTGGCGGGCCTGCTGACAAAATCGGCGTCATGGATTCGCTCTTGTTCGAAAGCGACGACCTCGGTGTGACGGAGGACTTCCTCTGCCGTGCCTATGCGGACATGCGCATCGGCAGTGCGACCCCCGACGCGAGCCGGGCCCGGGTACGCCGCGACAGCGCCCCCTCGATCAGCGTCGACGAGCTCGACCTGAACTTCGAGATGTCGTACTCCGTCAGCCCGCTGGGCAGGATCTGCCTGTGCGTCGTCCATGAGGGCACCGTCCAGGACCACGCCTTCCGCGGCGTCCAGGACGCCTTCGGCCCCGGTGACGCCGTCCTGTTCGCGCCGCACGACGAGCCCTACTCGGGGCGTATCGGCAGCGCCCGGTACAACATCACGATGATCGACCCCGGACTCCTCGACCAGGTCGCCGCCACCGAGCGCGGCCCGATGCGCGAGCCCGTGCGGCTGACCGGCCACCGGCCCGTCACCGAGGCCTCGGCCGACCGCCTGAAGAGCACCATCTTCTACCTGCGGGACCACGTGCTGGCCGCCCCGGACGCCGAGGCGCACCCGCTGATGGTCTCGGCGGCCGGCCAGTTGCTGGCCGCGAGCGTCCTCGCGGCCTTCCCCAACACCGCACACACCGAACCCACCGGCCAGGACCGCACCGACGCGCACTCCGCCACCCTCAGGCGCGCCGTCGCCTACATCGACGACCACGCCGACCAGCCCCTCACGGTGGCGGCGATCGCGGACGCCGTGCACGTCACGGTGCGCGCCCTGCAGTACGCCTTCCGCCGTCATCTGGACACCACACCGCTGGCCTACCTGCAACGCGCCCGGCTCGCCCACGCCCACCGGGACCTGCTCGCCGCGCACCCGCGCGACGGCGCCACCGTCGCCGGCATCGCCGCCCGCTGGGGGTTCGCCCACCCCGGCCGCTTCGCGGCCCGTTACCGAGCGGCCTACGGCACCAGTCCCGCGACCACCCTCCGGGGCTGACGCCCGGGTGGCGCGGCACCTTGCCCGGGTCGATCCTGTACGGGTCGGCGCGGCCGTGTTGTTCGCGATGCCGCCGCGCGTGGTTCGTGACGAACGTCCGTCCGGTGTGCGGCTCGGGGAACCACGGAGGAGGCGAGCATGTCGGAACCGTCCCACGAGCAGCTCTCGGTGCGGCTCGGGCCGGCCGGAAAGCGGGTGTCCGTCGCCGTCCGCGGTGAGTGCCGCCGCGACGACAGCGGGGACCTTCAGCACGCCCTGAACGAAGCCCTCGGCCGCGCCGCCGACGGGGTGGACCTGGACCTCTCCGGGTTGACGTGCGCGGACTGCTCCGCCCTGAACGTGTTGCTGGCCGTCCGGGGACAGGCCGCCATGGTGGACAAGACGGTCACCCTCACCGCCGGGCCCGAGGGACTGCTGCGGACCGAAGTCGTCCAGCTCAGGCGGGCCCTGCGGACGCGTCCCGACATCGACCTCGCCCGCGGCATCCTCATGGCCACCTTCGGGCTGAACGCCGAACAGGCGTGGGAGGTGCTGGTCACGGCGTCGCAGCACACCAACGTCAAGCTGCACCGGCTCGCGAGGACGGTGGTGACGACCATGGAGGGGGAGTCGCCGCCGGACCCGGTCCGGCGGGAGCTGACGGCCGCCGTCTCCCGGGTCCGCGGGACGCGCGCGGGCCGGAACTCAGTCGTCGCCCCTGACGATGTTCCCCTCGGTGCCGGCGGCGCGCGCGGCCGGTGAGACGCGCTCGTCGGCCACCGCCGCGACGCAGGTACGCACCCCCTTGCGCGGGAGCCGATGCGCCTCGGCCCAGCCGGTCTCCGCCACTCGGAGGGACTGCTTCTCGTCGGTTCGCCTGGTCACGGCGTCTCATCTTCTCTCTGTGCGTTGCCTGTCCACCGGGTTCCCCCCGCCCCACGGCCAAACATCGGCCACCGCGGTCACCCCGTCAGCAGCCGCAGCACCGCCTGTTCGACAGCCCCCTGCGTGGCCGGACTGCCCGGCACCGCGCCCGCGCCGAGCGAGCCGAGGGCCGGAGCGATGGTGCGGCCCTGCTCGAAGTGCTCGACGACACGCGGGTTGATGTACGAGGCCCGGCACACCGCCGGGGTGTTGCCGAGGTAGCCGGCGACCTCCCGAACGGCCCGGCGTACGGCACGGGTCCGGAACGCCTCCGACTCCTCGGCCGCCGGGGCGGAGACGGCGAGGGCGACGGCGGCCAGGACCGTCGCGTGCCAGGTGCGGAAGTCCTTGGCCGTCAGGTCGGCGCCGGTGCCCTCCCGCAGATAGGCGTTCAGGTCGGCCGCGTGCACGTCGTGCCAGGACCGGCTTCCCCAGTAGGCGAAGAGACGTGCGCTGTCGTCGTTCCGGCGCAGCAGGGCCCGTGTCGTACGGGAGACGGGTTCGTCGACGAGGGTCCGGGCGACTTCCTTGGAGTTCTTGGCGGCGTAGGTGAAGCAGACCTCGCCCCCGTGGCAGGAGACGTGTTCGCGCAGCAGGGTGGTGAGGCCGTAGGTGTCGTTGTCCCTGGCGTAGGACTCGTTGCCGATCCGGAAGAAGCCGAGGTCCAGCAGCCGGGCCGCACAGCCGAGGACCCGGTCGTGGCAGAGCCCGCGTCGGGCGAGGTCCCGGGTCACGCGCTCACGCAGTCTCGGCAGGGTCTCGGCGACGGTCAGTACGTGGTCGTGCTTGGCCCTCTCCTGCTGTTCGCGGAACCGCCGGTGGTAGAGGTACTGCCGGCGGCCCGCGGCGTCCGTGCCGGTCGCCTGGATGTGCCCGTTGGGGGCGGGGCTGATCCAGACGTCCGTCCAGGCCGGCGGGATCACCAGCTCCTTGATCCGCTCCAGCTGTGCGGGGTCGGTGATCGTCCTGCCCTGGCTGTCGAGGTAGCGAAAGCCCCGGCCGCAGGGTCGGCGGGTGAATCCCGGGGTGTGGGGGTCGCTCGTTCTCAGGCGCACGGCCGGTCCGTTCTCAGGCTCATGGCCGGCCCCGGCGCCCGCTGTCGCGGCTCGCGCGGCACAGCAGCCGTGCCCCCTGGAGCAGGGTCAGCGGCCACACCGCCGCGAAGCACCACAGCACCACCGGGTCCGAGGTGCGGATGCCCACGACCGCCAGGACCACCGAGGCCACCGTCAGCAGGGCGACGGCGGACCGCAGCCAGAACCGGGCCGGCGGCCCGCCGCTGCCGCGCCGCATCCGCCACGCGAAACGGCGGTCGCCCCGCAGCTCCGCCTCGATCCGCAACCAGGCGAGCCGCTCCACCCGCGAAAGCCGAACGTCGTTCGAAGGACCCGTGCTGTCCGCCACGATGACGGAACCTCCCTGTGCCTACCTGTGCCTACTGTGCCCGCGGACGTGTCGGCACCCGTGCCCCCACCGGGACAGGGATGCCGGCAGCCGGGTGCCCGCATTCCGGCGGCCGATGCCCCGGTCCGCCGTGGTCAGCGGACGAGCGGGCGGGGTCACCGGGCCCGCGGTCGCGGGGACCGTCGTCGCGCCGCGGCCGCGGGCAGTCGGGCCTGTCCGGGGCTCAGCGTCCGAGGGCCTTCCGCAGCTGGTCCTTGGTCATCGAGGAACGCCCGTGGACGTCGCGCTTCTTGGCCTCCTCGTACAGCTGGTCCCGGGTCGGGCCCTGGGCGCCGCTGTGCGAGCGCTCCCCGCCGCGCTGGGAGGCGGACTTGGGGTCTCGGGTGGAGGTCTTGCTCGCGCTCTTCGCCTCGCCGGACCGGGCGCGCTCCTTGTTGACGGTCCGGGCGGCGATCTCCTCGGCCCGCCCGGTGGACTCGCCCCGGTCCTGGGCGCTCTTCTTGATGTGCTCGTACTGCCGTTCCCGCTTGGGACTCGATCCGGCAGGCATCACTCTTCTCCCTTCCCGCTGTCGTCGCCGTCCGCCTCACTGCGGACGCGTCGCAGTCCCGAGTTCCCCGAAGCCTCCGTCCGACCCGCCAAGTCCCGTGGTTGTCCCGGCGCAGGTGAGGTACCGGGGGTCCATGAGTTTCGTCCGAATCACCACCGGTGAGCTGCGTGCGGTCGGCCGCTCGGTCAGCAGGTCGGTGACCGAGCGCGGCCCGGAGCGGGAGACGGCGGTGCAGTCGCTGAAGGCGGCGGCCGCCGGGGTCCTCGCCTGGGCACTGGCCGGCTGGTGGTGGCACGCCCCGTTCGCCCTCCTCGCGCCCTGGACCGCCCTCTTCCTCGTCCAGGACACCGTCTACCGTTCCCTCGTCTCGGCGTTGCAGCAGTTCGCCGTGGTCGTGCTGGGCACCCTGCTGGCCGCCCTCGCGGGGATCGTCACCGGTGACACTCTGGCCGCGCTCGCCCTCGCCCTGCCGGCGACGGTCCTCCTCGGCACGTACGCCCGTTTCGGTGCCCAGGGTCTCTACGCCCCCACCGCCGCCCTCTTCGTCATCGCCTACGGCACCTACGGGCCGATGGACATCGTGCACCGGCTGCTGGAGACCGCCCTCGGGGCCACGGTGGGCCTGAGCGTCAACGCCCTCGTGCTGCCCCCCGTCCACCACCGCCGGGTCCGGCGGCTGCGCCACCAGCTGGCCGCCGAGAGCGCCCGGCTGCTCACCGACGCCGCGGACCGGCTGGCCGAGAGGGAGGCGGCGGACGAGCCGGACGACTGGGACGACCGGGCGCGCTGGCTGGGCGACGTCCTCACCGATCTGCGGGCGGCCCGCCGCTGGTCCGACGAGAGTCTCCGGCTCAACCCCCTGCGCCGGCTGCGGCACCACACGGACCGCGAACCGGCGGACCCACCGCCCGCCGTGGCGGACACCGCGTGGTACGACATCACCGACCGGCTGCTCGCCCTGATGCGCTCCCTCATGGACGTCGAGACGCACCCGGCGGCCATCCCGCCGGACGCCCTCGAACCGCTCCTCGCCTTCCTGCGCGGCGCCGCCCGCGCGATGGGGCCCCGCGAGCAGGGCCCGGACGACGGCGAGCCGGCCGGACTCGACGCCGCGCGCCGGGCCCACCGGGCGCTCGAGGAGCGCCTCGCCTCACCAGGTGCCCTCAACCCCGAACAGGCATCGCTGCTCAGCGCCTCCGGACACCTGCTCGCGGCTCTGGAGCGGGCCTGCTCCGACGCCGCCGTCAGCCGGTGAGTCAGCCGGTGAGCAACGCCTTCCTGACGGCCCGCACCCGCAGCTCCTCCAGGGTGCTCATCTGCTGTTCGGCCCGTGCGAGCAGCCCGTCGAGCTCCCCCTGGTCGAGGCGGTCGTCGGCCTCGGCGAGGGTCCGCAGGGTGCGCCAGCCGAGCTCCTTGCCCTTGACCCCCAGCCGCAGGAACTCGAGTTCGACGACCAGCGTCAGAGGGGACGGCCGCACGAGGCGCCCATTGCTCTTGAGCCGCCCGAGCCGCTCGGCCACACCGGCCGCCGCCACCTTGTACCGGCGCGCCGGTATGCCGAGGCCGCGCATGATGCGCAGCAGACTCGCACGGTCCTCGGTGATCTCGCCCGCGAGGTTCCGCAGCGGTTCCGCGAACGGCGGGTCACTGTGCGACCCGGCCATGAACTGGGCGCGTCCGGCCCCGGCGGTTGCGCCGGCGAGGTGGTCGTTGAGGTAGATCCCGAGCAGGTCCGTGCGGACCCGGCGGGTCCCCGGGCGGGTCCCCGGCATCGATGTCGTCATGGCTCCCTGCCTCGCTTCCTGCCGCCCGCACGATGCGACGGCCCCGCACGAGTACCCGACCACGCACATCGGAACGGCCACCCGGGCACTTCGCCCCCGCGTCCGCACCGCGCGCCGGCGGGCCCCGGAGCCGGGACCCGCCGAGAGGGGTGTCACACCTGGGTCACACCTGGGCGGGGAAGCGTTCCCAGACGCGGTGTTCGCCCATGAGGGCGATGATCTGCTGCAGGGTCTCCGGGCCGCCGTCGCCCACGATCACGCCCGGCGCGTCGGCGGGCACGCCCGCCCCTTCCAGGGCGGTCTCGGCGCCCTTCCAGCCGCCGATCGCCTTGCCGTGCCGGAAGACCTCGTTCAGCAGCAGCGCCACCCGGGGATCCTGACCGGGGCGACCGCCGTTGCCCGTACCCGCCTTGGCGTCCCGGGCGCCGTACGCGTCGTCGCCCAGGCCCGGCGCGCCGGCGACCAGGACGGCGTCGAACTCCACGGACCGGGCGGTCGCGTAGGTGCGGTGCACCGGCAACTCGCCGTCGCCGTTCCCCAGGAACCCCCCGGTCGGGGCCACCACCAGCGGCACCATGCCCGCCTCGTCCACGGCGTCCCGCACGGCGCGTACGCCGTCGAGGTCGCCGTCCGGGCCGGTGACGATGCCGACGATCCGGCCCTCGGTGGGCCAGGTCCGGCCGACCTGCGACAGGGCGGGGCTGGGCGCCACGTCGGCGAGCGGCACGGTCGGCTCCGGCGCGGGCAGCCCCAGACCGGCCGCGACCTGTGCGCACAGTTCCGGGTCGATGTTGGCGAGCACCCCCAGCGCGCGTTCCCGGACGGCAGGTTCGTAGCACTTGCCGAGTTCGAAGGTGTAGGCGCCGATGATGTGCTCGCGTTCCACCGGGCTCATGCTGAGCCAGAACCGCCGCGGCTGGCTGAAGTGGTCCGCGAACGACTCGGGCGCCTCCCGCACCTTGTGCGCCGCCGGCACCGGCACGGGCGTCTCGACGTATGCGCCGAGGTCGGCGCCGGGGGCGAACGGGCAGCCGCCGTCCAGGGAGTTGGGCCGGTAGGGGGCGACGCCCCGGTGCACGGCCGTCTGGTGCATGCCGTCGCGCAGCATGTCGTTGACGGGCGCGTGCGTGCGGTTGATCGGCAACTGGCCGAAGTTGGGGCCGCCGAGACGGGTGATCTGGGTGTCTAGGTAGGAGAAGAGGCGGCCGGCGAGCAGCGGGTCGTCGGTGACGTCGATGCCGGGCACCAGGTGGCCGACGTGGAAGGCGACCTGCTCGGTCTCCGCGAAGAAGTTCGACGGGTTGCGGTTGAGGGTCAGCAGCCCGATCGGCTGCACCGGCGCGAGCTCCTCGGGGACCAGGTTGGTCGGGTCGAGGAGGTCGATGCCCTCGAAGGTCTGGTCCTCGGTGTCGGGGAAGGTCTGGATGCCGAACTCCCACTGGGGGTAGGCGCCCGCCTCGATGGCGTCGGCGAGGTCCCGGCGGTGGAAGTCGGGGTCGACGCCGTTGATGATCTGCGCCTCCTCCCACACCAGGGAGTGCACGCCGAGCTTCGGCTTCCAGTGGAACTTCACCAGCGTGGTCGCGCCCTCGGCGTCGACCAGCCGGAAGGTGTGGACGCCGAAGCCCTCCATGGTGCGGTACGACCGCGGGATGCCCCGGTCGGACATGTTCCACAGCGTGTGGTGGGTGGCCTCGGTGTGCAGGCTGACGAAGTCCCAGAAGGTGTCGTGCGCGCTCTGCGCCTGCGGGATCTCCCGGTCCGGGTGCGGCTTGGCGGCGTGCACCACGTCCGGGAACTTGATGGCGTCCTGGATGAAGAAGACCGGCATGTTGTTGCCGACCAGGTCGAAGACGCCCTCGCTGGTGTAGAACTTGGTGGCGAAGCCGCGGGTGTCCCGTACCGTGTCGGCCGATCCCCGGGACCCGAGCACGGTGGAGAACCGTACGAAGACCGGTGTCTCGACGTCCCTGGCGAGGAACGCCGCCTTCGTCACCGACGCCGCCGTCCCGTAGCTCTGGAACACGCCGTGCGCGCCCGCGCCCCGGGCGTGCACCACCCGCTCCGGGATCCGCTCGTGGTCGAAGTGCATGATCTTCTCGCGCAGATGGTGGTCCTGCAGCAGGACCGGGCCGCGCGGGCCCGCCTTCAGCGAGTGGTCGGTGTCGGGGCGGCGGTGCCCCTGGGCGTCCGTGAGGTAACTGCCCGCCTGCGCCACCCGCTCCCGGTCGGCCCCGGTCGGCTGCCCGGTCGGCGAGTAGGTGTCCGGGCCGCTCTGGTCCGGCTTCGGCGGCAGCGGGCCACGCGCCTGCGTCGGTTCCGCGACCGGGGGCGACTCGGGCCCCGGCTTGCCGGGGACGTCGCCGACGGGTCCCGTGTGGTCGCCGCGCAACGCGTCGGAGACCTTCTCGGCCGCTCGCTTGAGGGGATTGCTCTCGCCCATGGGTACCAGCCCTTCGCCTGAGGGGACGCGCACCGTGGCGCGGCCCGGGTCATGCCCTGAAACCGTCGTCCACCCGGCCGTCGCACCCGCCGGGGAGCCGCGGACAGGGGATGAGACGCCCGACGCGAAGCCTGTACAGCGCCTCCCGCGCCGTCGGCGCTCATGGTTTCGACCGCGTACCCGGCCCGGGGAGGTCGACTCGCACATCCGGCGGCCGATCCGGGCGCGGGCGGCTCAGCCGGTGCCGCCGCCGTCCGCCGCATCCGGGCGCAGGAGGAGCAGCGCCACGTCGTCGGCCGGGTCGGAGGCGTGGCCGAGCAGCCGGTCGGCCATGCGGTCCAGGTCGGTGGGGTCCGTGCGGGCGACGAGCCGGGCGAGTTCCTCGACCGCGGCGTCCGGATCGAGGCCGGGGCGCTCGATCAGCCCGTCCGTGAACAGGACGAGGACACAGCCGGCCGGCAGCCGGTGCTCGGCGGCCGGGTAGCCGGCCTCCCGCTCGATGCCGAGGAGAAGTCCGGCGGGGACCCGCAGCACCTCGGTGCGGCCGTCCGGGTGCCGGAGCACGGCGGGCGGGTGCCCCGCACTGGCCAGGCAGCCCCGCCGACGGGCGAGGTCGAGGTGCAGGTACAGGCAGCTGGCGAACCGGTCGGAGTCGAGGTCGCCGAGCAGCCGGTTGGTCGCGGCCAGCACCTCGCCGGGAGCGGCCCCGGCCGCCGCGTGGCCGTGCACGGCCACGCGGACCTGGCCCATCACCGCCGCCGCGTCGATGTCGTGGCCCTGGACGTCGCCGATCACGGCGGCGGCGCGGTGCTCGTCGAGACGGATCAGGTCGTAGAAGTCGCCGCCCACCTCCAGGCCGTGCCCGGCCGGGCGGTAGCGGGCCACCGCGCCCAGCCCCGGCACGGACGGCAGGCGCCGGGGCAGCAGGGCGCCCTGGAGACGGTGGGCGACGGTGTACTGGGTGTCGTAGAGGCGGCCTCGTTCGAGGGCCTGGCCCACCAGTCCGACGAGCGCGGTGAGCGCGGCCCGCTCGGAGGGCGGGAAGTGCTGGGGCCGGTCGTAGGCGAGGAGCAGGGAGCCGACGGCGCGGCCGGAGGCGATGAGCGGCAGGAACGCCCAGGAGACCTTGTCGTCCAGGTGGACGGCGTGCGGGTAGCGCGCCTGGAGCTCCTCGAAGCTCCTGAAGAACTGGGCGCTGCCCGTGTCGAGGACGCGTACGGCGGGGGTGTTCTCACTGAGCGGCAGGTCGTCGAAGTACGCCATCAGGCCGGGGTCGTAGCCGCGGTGGCCGAGCATTCTGAGCCGGCCGTCACGGGGCGCCATCAGGGCCATCGCCGTGGCGCCGAGTGCGGGCATCAGCTGGTCGGCGGCCTGGTTCACCACGTCCTGGACACCGACGGCCTCGGTGAGGGTGCCGGCCAGGTGCATGAGGTGGTAGAGGAGACTCGCCCGGCCGGGGCCCGCCGCGGTGTCGACGGGGGCGGCCGGCGTCCCGGGCGGCGCGGGGAGCGGATCACCGCCGGGGTCGGCGCCCAGGATCCGCACGCTGATGCCCGAGGGGTCCGGACACAGCTCGAAGACCAGCCGGGTGCCGGGCGGCCGCGTGGCGCTGAAGGAGAGGGGGCGTCCGCTCATCACGGCCCGGCGGTAGCGGTCCTCCACTTCGGGCACGTCCATCCAGGGCAGCGCCTCCCAGGGCGTGGCACCGATCAGTTCGGCCACGTCCGCCCCGAGCAGCCGGGCCGCCTCCGGCGTGACGAACGTGAACCGGCCGGTCACGTCCAGGGCGCAGGCCCCGCCGGGCAGCCGGCCGATGAACGCGGCCAGTTCGTCCGCCTCGGCGGGCAGCGTCCGCGGATGCGAGGGATGCGGCAGGATGCGCGGCCGTGAGGGCGGACTCTCCCGCTTCTGGTGCGCCCACGCCAGCAGCTCGCCGAGCCGGCGGCAGCCGGCGTCCACGGCGGCGCGCTCGCCGGCACTGAGCCGCGACGCGTGACCACCCGGCCACAGCAGCACCAGACCGCCCACCGGGGCGCCCCGGTCGACGAGCGGCGCGGCGGCCAGCGCGAAGTCGTAGGGCAGCACGAGTGCGGTGCGGGGGTAGCGGCGTGCCATCTCCTCCAGGTCGCCGACCCACACCAGCCGGCCCTCACGGACCGCGTCGGCCACCGCCACCCGGTCGGCGAGACCGACCCGGGTCCAGGGCACGGCCATCTCGCGCGGTGCGCCCGTCAGCGTCATCAGCCACAGCGCGTCACCGCCGTACGGCAGGACGTAGAGCAGCCCTCGGGAGGCCCCGCTCTGCCGGACCACTTCCAGCAGTGCGGCGTCCAGCGTCTCGGTCGCGGTGTCGGACCGCGCAGCGTCTCGGCTCACACCGCCTCCCAGAGGGGGTACGGCCGCCCCGCGGACAGGGCCCCTGTCCGCCGTCCGTCCCCCTTCTTCGTACCGCGTACCGTTCAACCACCGGGTTCCCCCAACCCACCCGTCCACCCGTCCGTCCCCACACCTGCCGCCCGGCTCGCGCCTCCCCTGCCTCCGGGGCCGTGCCGGACCACCCGTCCGGGGCTCGCTCATCCGGCCGGGGGCGCCGGTCCATCCGTCCGGGGTTCGCTTGTCCGCCCGGGGCTGTGCCGGTCACACCCGTGTGGGGGGCGCGTTCCGGTGCGGGGGGCAGAGGGTGGGTGTCGTTTCGGCGGGGCGGGAACTCGGCTGTCATGAACGCCGAGCGAGAGACCCGGGGATCGTACTGGCTGGAAACCGCGCCGGGCGGCGCCCCCGCCCCACCGCCCGCAGGGGACGTCTCCGTCGACGTGGCCGTGGTCGGCGGCGGGATCGCGGGCCTCAGCACCGCCTTTGAGCTGGCCCGCCGGGGCCGTGAGGTGGCCGTGCTGGAGGCCGACCGGATCGCGGCCGGCGTCACCGGCCACACCACCGCCAAGCTGACGGTGCTGCACACGCTCGTCTACGACCACCTGCGCCGCACCCGCGGCCGCGACGGCGCCCGGCTGTACGCCGAGTCGCAGTCGGCCGCGCTCCGCCGGGCCGCCGAGGTCGTCGCCGACCTCGGGATCGACTGCGAGTGGGAGGAAGCGGCGGCCCACACGTACGCCGAGGCTCCCGAGCACGTCGAGACCCTGCGCGCGGAGGCCGAGGCGGCACGTGAGGCGGGTCTGCCGGCCGAGTTCGTCACCGGGACCGAGCTGCCCTACCCGGTGGCCGGGGCGGTCCGGGTGACCGGCCAGGCGCAGTTCCATCCCGTGAAGTACCTGCGCGCCCTCACCGACGACCTGAAACGGCACGGCGGCACCGTGTACGAGGGCACCCGCGTCACCGGCCTCACCGAAGGCGAACCCTGCGTGCTGGAGACCGACACCGGCGTGTCGGTGCAGGCGCGCGAGGTGGTGGTCGCCACCCACTACCCGATCTTCGACCGTGCCCTGCTCTTCACCCGGCTCTCCCCGCGCCGCGAGCTGGTCGTCGCCGGTCCGATCGACGCGGACCGGGCGCCCCGCGACATGTACATCACGACCGAGCAGAACACCCGGTCCGTGCGCAGCGCCCCCCACGCCGACGGCACCCGTCTGCTGGTCGTCACCGGGGAGCACTTCACGCCCGGCGCCCCCGGCGCCGCGGACGTCGAGGAACGCTTCGCCCGGCTGACCGCCTGGGCCCAGAGCCGCTTCCCGGGCCTGACCCCGACCCACCGCTGGGCCACCCAGGACAACGACTCCACCGACTCCGTCCCCCTGGTCGGGCGCCTCCACCCCGGCAGCCGGCACACCTATGTGGCCACCGGGTTCGGCGGCTGGGGCCTGAGCGGCGGCATCATGGCCGGCCGGCTGATCGCCGACCTCGTGGAGGGCCGGGAGCCCGAATGGGCCGGCCTGTACGACCCCCGCCGGCTGGCCTCCGTGGTCCGCGAGGGCGGGACCTTCCTCAAGACCCAGGCGCACGTGGCCAAGCACTTCGTCGGCGACCGGCTGCCGTCCGTGACCTCACCCGCGCCCGAGGACCTCGCTCCCGGGGACGGCGCGGTCCTGCGGGTGGACGGCCACCAGTGCGCCGTCCACCGGGACGACAGCGGCCAGTTGCACGCGGTCTCGGCCCGCTGCACCCACCTCGGCTGTCTCGTCGCCTTCAACCGCGCGGAGCGGGCCTGGGAGTGCCCCTGCCACGGTTCCCGCTTCGACCCCGACGGCCGCATCCTCCAGGGCCCGGCGGTCCGGCCCCTGGAACCGCGCGAGATCACGTCACACTGACCGGGTGGGTACCCGGCGGGCCGAGCGGGTGGACGGCGCGGCGCACGGATCTCCGGGCCCGGCGTGCCGAACACGCCACGCCGGGCGAAACCCGGCAGGCCGTTTCGGGCGCGCGGCGCGAGGGCACCCGTGCCAGGCTCGTAAGCGATCCCGGTGCGCGACGTGTCCCGGCCCCGCGCCTGTGGCACGCAGGTCCGGCGCGGCCGGTTCACGTCGGCGCCCGGGTGGCACGGCCGGACGACACGTGAAGGAGGCCGAGTCATGACCGACAGCGGCGCCGACGACGCGACCCGCAGGGCACGGCCGGACCCCGGCCGCCAGAACCTGCTGTCCGGTCCGCAACCGGACGTGGCCGGGGCGTCCGGCTACCCGGACAGCCCGCCGCGCATGGGCTTCTTCACCGACACCACCGTCTGCATCGGCTGCAAGGCGTGCGAGGTGGCCTGCAAGGAGTGGAACGCGGTACCGGAGGACGGCCTCGAACTGACCGGCATGTCCTACGACAACACCCAGGGGCTGGGCGCCGACACCTGGCGCCACGTGGCCTTCATCGAACAGCGCAAGCCGCTCGCCGTCCAGGAGCCCGGCGTCGCCCACGACGACGTCGACGTGTTCGCCGCCGCCCGCGTCCTCGGCACCTCCGCCTCGTCGCCCGGTCCCGGGGCCACGGCCCCCGCTCCCGGCACCGGCGCCGCGCCGCCGGGCGCACCGGCCGGCGAGATCTCCCCGGTGTCCCCGGACGGGCGCACCGAGCTGCGCTGGCTGATGGCCTCCGACGTGTGCAAGCACTGCACCCACGCGGCCTGCCTCGACGTCTGCCCCACCGGCTCGCTCTTCCGCACCGAGTTCGGCACGGTCGTCGTCCAGGAGGACATCTGCAACGGCTGCGGCTACTGCGTGCCCGCCTGCCCCTACGGCGTCATCGACCAGCGCAAGGACGACGGACGGGTCTGGAAGTGCACGCTGTGCTACGACCGGCTCGGCGTCGGCATGGAACCGGCCTGTGCGAAGGCGTGCCCGACCGACTCCATCCAGTTCGGGCCCCTGGACGAGCTGCGGGAGCGGGCGGCCGAGCGGGTCGGCCGGCTGCACGCGGCGGGCGTCGCCGACGCCCGGCTGTACGGCGAGGATCCCGGCGACGGGGTCGGGGGCGACGGCGCGTTCTTCCTGCTCCTCGACGAGCCGGAGGTGTACGGCCTGCCCCCGGACCCGGTGGTCACCACCCGGGACCTGCCCGACATGTGGCGCCGCGCGGCGCTGGCGGCGGCCACGCTCATGGCGCTCGCCGCCGGCAGTTTCGTGCGCGTCGGCCCGAGGAGGCGGCGATGAGCGGTTCCGATGTGACACGCGACGGCGTGCGGGGGGACCGGCCCGGCCGGAACGCCGTCACCGGCGGGTACGGGAGGCACCGGAAGGGGAGGAAGGGCAAGGGGCGCGGCGAGCGGAGCATGGTGCCGGACGCGGCGTTCTCGTCGTACTACGGCAAGCCGATCCTGAACAAACCCACGTGGAAGCCGCTGGACATCGCCGGCTACCTCTACCTGGGCGGGCTCGCGGGCAGTTCCTCGCTGCTGGCCGCCGGCGGACAGCTCACCGGACGTCCCGCGCTGGCCCGGGCCGCGAAGCTGGCCGCGACGGGCGGGATCTCGCTGTCGCTGGCCGCGCTCGTCCACGACCTGGGGCGTCCGGCCCGCTTCCTCAACATGCTGCGCGTCCTGAAGCCGACCTCGCCGATGAGTGTGGGTTCCTGGCTGCTGGCCGGGTACGCCCCGCTGACCATGGCGGCCGCGGCGAGCGACGTCGCCGGCCGGTACCGGCCGGCGGGCGCGGCCGCCACCGCGTCGGCCGCCGTGCTCGGACCGGCGGTCGTCACCTACACCGCCGTGCTGATCGCGGACACCGCCGTGCCGTCCTGGCACGAGGGCTACCGCGAACTGCCGTTCGTCTTCGCGGGCTCCGGCGCGACCGCGGCGGCCGGGCTGGCGCTGCTGGCGGCGCCGCCCGCGCAGACCGGCCCGGCCCGGCGGTTCGCGGCCCTGGGCGCCGCCCTGGAACTGGGCTGCTTCCAGCTCATGAAGCACCGGATGGGCGGCCTGCTGTCCGAGCCGTACGAGCAGGGCCGGGCGCACACCCTGCTGCGCGCGTCGGAACTGCTCACGGCGGGAGGTGCGGCCCTCGCGGCCCTCGGCGGCCGACGGCCCCACCGCGCCCTCGCGGCGGTGGCGGGCGCGGCCCTGCTGACCGGCTCGGCGGCCCTGCGCTTCGGCGTGTTCCACGCCGGGGTGGCCTCGGCCGAGGACCCGAAGTACACGGTCGTCCCGCAGCGGGCGCGGCTGAACGCGAAAGAAGCGGGAGGGTAGGGCGGTTTCTGCGGGACCACCACGGGTACTCCGGCGCAACGACAGAACCGGTACACGCGGGGAGGTGGCGTCGATGCCCACCAGGAGCCAGGTGCTGCGCATGCTCGCGTCCGGTCTCGACTACGAGGAGGCCGGCCGGCGGCTCGGGCTGCCGCCCGGTCAGGTGTTCATGATCGCGACCGGCCTGCCGGCCGACGGCGGAGACAGCCTCGCCCCCTCCGAACAGCGCCGCCCGGGCATGCCGCGGGAGGCCACCCAGCACCTGGCCAACCCGCCGGCCGAGAACCCCACCGGCAAGGACTCCGTACGGCGGTGGCTCAAGGACCGGGCCGCCGCGGACTCCGCGATGGCCGAGGCCGGCCGCGCCCGGGACGCCTGTCCCGAGGGCGAGCGCGCCCCCGGCGACGTGCACGAGCTGACCGACACCCTGACCCGTGACCACGACCGGATCACCGCCCTCGTGAAACAGCTCAAGGCGCTGCCCGGCGCGAAACAGGGCGGCGCACCGCGGCACCTCGAACGCCGCGAGTCGATCGTCGACCTGGTCGCCCAGGCCCTGGCGAGCCACGAACCGGCCGAGCAGCGGCACCTGTGGCCCGTCGTCCGGGAGGTCCTGGACGACGGCGACCGGATCGCCGAGGAGGCGCTGGCGCAGGAACACGAGGGCGCCCGCACCCTGGCCGCGCTCGCCGCGGCGGCCCCGGGCAGCGAGGAGTTCGACGACCTCGCCGGACAGCTCGTCGACCAGCTGCGCCGGCACGTGGCCTTCGAGGATGCCGTGTTCGCCCGGCTGCGGGAGAATCTCTCCCGGGAGGACCGGGAGCGGCTCGGCGAGCAGGTCGTGCGCTCCTGGCGGGCCGCACCGACCCGCCCCCACCCGCGGGCCCCGCAGCGACCGGCCGCGGCCGTCGCGGCCGCCGGGACCGCGGCGGCGGTCATGGACCACATCCGGGACACCCTCGGCAGCCGCCCCGCCGACCGCCGGGGCACGGAACGGGAGGACTGAACCATGGGCGTACGCACCTGGATCGACTCCTGGCCGGTCTACCGCCAGCTCACCGGCACCGACCCGCTGGGCCGCGGCGCCGCCGCGAAGAGCGGGCGCAGCGCCCGGCTGACCCCCCGGGTGGCGAGCGCGGACCGCGTGGTGAAGTCGGTCTGCCCCTACTGCGCGGTCGGCTGCGGCCAGAACGTCTACGTCGAGAACGGCAAGGTCACCCAGATCGAGGGCGACCCCGACTCCCCGGTCTCCCGCGGCCGCCTCTGCCCCAAGGGCTCGGCCAGCCTCCAGCTGACCACCGGCGACGCCCGCGAGCACCGGGTCCTCTACCGGCGCCCGCACGGCACCACCTGGGAGCACCTCGACCTCGACACCGCGATGGACATGATCGCCGACCGGGTCATCGAGTCCCGCCGGGCCGGCTGGCAGTGGGAGGTGGACGAGGCCCGCACCCGCCGCACCCTCGGCGTCGCGAGCCTCGGCGGCGCGACCCTCGACAACGAGGAGAACTACCTCCTCAAGAAGCTGTACACGGCGATCGGCGCGATCCAGATCGAGAACCAGGCGCGTGTTTGACACTCCTCCACCGTTCCCAGTCTGGGAACCTCGTTCGGACGCGGCGGCGCGACCACCTTCCAGCAGGACCTCCAGCACTCGGACTGCATCGTCGTCCAGGGCTCCAACATGGCCGAGTGCCACCCGGTCGGGTTCCAGTGGGTCATGGAGGCGAAGGCCCGCGGCGCCAAGCTGATCCACGTCGACCCGCGGTTCACCCGCACCAGCGCCCTGGCCGACCTGCACGTACCGCTGCGCGCGGGCACCGACATCGCCTTCCTCGGCGGGATCATCAACTACGTCCTGGAACAGGAGAAGTACTTCCGGGAGTACGTCGTCGCGTACACCAACGCGCCCGTGATCCTCAGCGAGGACTTCCGGGACACCGAGGACCTGGACGGCGTCTTCTCCGGCCTCGACCCCGACAGCCGCTCCTACGACAACAGCAGCTGGCAGTACGAGGGCATGGAGATGCAGGCCGCGTCCGGTGAGCGCGACCAGGAGTACGACGACCGCACCGACGGCGGCAGCTCGGTGGCCGAGGCCGCGCGCGGCGAGGCGCACGGCTCCGGCGGCGCCGACATCGGCGAGGGCGAGCCCGAGCGGGACGAGACGCTCACCCACCCGCGCTGCGTCCTCCAGGTCCTCAAACGGCACTTCGCCCGCTACACACCGGAGACCGTCGAGCAGATCTGCGGGGTCCCGCAGGACGTCTTCCGCCAGGTCTGCGAACTGGTCACCGACAACTCCGGACGGGACCGCACCACCGCCTTCGCCTACGCGGTCGGCTGGACCCAGCACACCGTCGGCGTGCAGTACATCCGCTCCGCCGCCATCCTGCAGACCCTGCTCGGCAACATCGGCCGGCCCGGCGGCGGCATCCTCGCGCTGCGCGGGCACGCCTCCATCCAGGGCTCCACCGACATCCCCACCCTGTTCAACCTGCTGCCCGGCTACCTCCCCATGCCGCACGCCCACCAGAACCAGGACCTCGACGCGTACGTGGAGGCGGAGGCCGCCCGCAAGGGCTACTGGGGCAACATGCGCTCCTACCTGGTGAGCCTGCTCAAGGCGTACTGGGGCGACGCGGCCACCCCCGAGAACGACTTCTGCTTCGACTACCTGCCGCGCCTGACCGGCTCCCACTCCACCTACGAGACGACGATGGCCCAGCTGGAGGGCGTCTGCAAGGGCTACTTCGTGCTCGGTGAGAACCCCGCCGTAGGCAACGCCGACGCCAAGATGATGCGGCTGGGCATGGCCAACCTGGACTGGCTGGTGGTCCGCGACTTCTCGCTCATCGAGTCGGCCACCTGGTGGCAGGACGGCCCCGAGATCGAGACCGGCGAACTGCGCACCGAGGACATCCGCACCGAGGTGTTCTTCATGCCGGCCGCCGCGCACACCGAGAAGGACGGCAGTTTCACCAACACCCAGCGGATGCTCCAGTGGCACCACCAGGCCGTCGAACCGCCGGGGGACTGCCGCAGCGAGCTGTGGTTCGCCTTCCACCTCGGCCGGATCATCCGCGAGAAGCTGGCCGGCTCCACCGACCCCATGGACCAGCCGGTGCTCGACCTCACCTGGGACTACCCGACCAAGGGCGAGCACGCCGAACCGGAGGCGGAGGCCGTCCTCGCCGAGATCAACGGCTACGACGCCGAGGGCGACCCGCTCGCCTCCTACGAGCAGCTCAACGCCGACGGTTCCACGGCCTGCGGCTGCTGGATCTACTGCGGCGTCTACGCCGACGGCGTCAACCAGGCCGCCCGCCGCAAACCCGGCAAGGAGCAGAACTGGGTCGCGAACGAGTGGGCCTGGGCCTGGCCCGCCAACCGGCGCATCCTCTACAACCGCGCCTCCGCCGACCCGGACGGCAGGCCGTGGAGCGAACGCAAGGCCCTGGTGTGGTGGGACGAGGAACAGGCGAAGTGGGTCGGCCACGACATCCCCGACTTCGCCGACAACAAGTCCCCGCAGCACCGTCCGCCGCCCGGCGCGACGGCAGCCGAGGCCCTCTCGGGCACCGACCCGTTCATCATGCAGGCCGACGGCAAGGCCTGGCTGTACGTGCCCTCCGGCCTCACCGACGGCCCGCTGCCCACCCACTACGAGCCCCAGGACTCGCCGTTCCCGAACCTGCTCTACCGCCAGCAGCGCAACCCGGTACGGCAGTTGCTGCGCCCGCACCCCGACAACCGCTACCAGCCCAGCGGCACCGAGCCCGGCTCCGAGGTCTTCCCGTACGTGGCCACCACCTACCGGCTCACCGAGCACCACACCGCCGGCGGCATGTCCCGGTGGCAGCCCTACCTGGCCGAGCTGCAGCCCGAGTTCTTCTGCGAGGTGTCACCCGAACTCGCCGCCGAGCGCGGCCTGGAGCACACCGGCTGGGCGACGATCGTCAGCGCCCGCGGCGTGGTCGAGGCCCGGGTGCTGGTCACCGACCGGATGGCCCCGCTGACCGTGCAGGGCCGCCGGCTCCACCAGGTCGGCCTGCCCTACCACTGGGGCGCCAACGGCTACAGCACCGGTGACGCGGCCAACGAGCTGCTGCACATGTCCCTCGACCCCAACACCCACATCCAGGAGAGCAAGGCCTTCGCCGTCGACATCCGCCCCGGCCGCCGCCCACGCGGTCCGGCCTCGGTGGAGCTGGTGCGCGCCTACCGGGCGCGGGCGGGCATCGACGACCGCACGGGCACGGAGCCCTGATCACCCGAGAACGAGATCACCCGAGGACGAGATCACCCCAGGACGGGATCACCTGAGGACGAGCGAGTGGTCCCCGCGCGGCACCAGTTCCCCGATCACCGGCGCCCCCGGCACCTCCCCGGCCACCAGCAGCCCGCCGGAGGTCTGGGCGTCGGCCAGCAGCAGCCGGGTGTCGGGGTCGGTGTCCCCGAAGTCGGTGTACGGCGCCACCCACTCCAGGTTGCGCCGGGTGCCGCCGCTGACGTACCCGTCGCGGACCGCCTCCCGGGCACCCTCCAGACAGGGCACCGCGGCGGTGTCCAGCACGGCGGTCACCCCTGAGGCGCGGGCCAGCTTGTGCAGGTGGCCCAGGAGCCCGAAACCCGTGACGTCGGTGGCGCAGCTCGCCCCGGCGGCCAGCGCGGCGGCGGAGGCGTCCCGGTTCAGGGCCGTCATCGTCGCGACCGCCTGCTCGAACCGCTCGCCGGTCGCCTTGTGCCGGTTGTTCAGCACCCCCACGCCGAGCGGTTTCGTCAGCGACAGCGGCAGTCCCGGCCGCCCGGTGTCGTTGCGCAGCAGCCGCGCCGGGTCCGCGACCCCGGTGACCGCCATGCCGTACTTGGGCTCGGGGTCGTCCACGCTGTGCCCGCCGCCGACATGGCAGCCCGCCTCGGTCGCCACGTCGAGGCCGCCGCGCAGCACCTCCCGGGCCAGCTCGAACGGCAGCCGGTCCCGGGGCCAGCCGAGCAGGTTGACCGCGACCAGCGGCCGGCCGCCCATCGCGTACACGTCCGACAGCGCGTTCGCGGCGGCGATCCGCCCCCAGTCGTAGGGGTCGTCGACGACCGGCGTGAAGAAGTCGGCGGTGCACACCACAGCCGTCCCCTGCGCTCCGGGCACGGTGACCACGGCCGCGTCGTCGCCGGTGGCGAGGCCGACGAGCAGCGGGCCGGCGGTGCCGTCGAGGGAGGGCGCGGTCAGCCCGCCGACGACCTCCTCCAGCTCACCGGGCGGGATCTTGCAGGCGCAGCCGCCGCCGTGGGCGAACTGCGTGAGCCGTACGGACGCCGGGCGGGTCGCTGGTGTCATTCCGCTCTCCTGGGGAACTAGCGTGGCGGTCGGTGGAGGCGTGTGGGTGCCTGGTGGCCCTCCCGGTCTTCAAAACCGAGGTGCCCGAGGATCTCGGGCAGGCGGGTTCGATTCCCGTCCGCCTCCGTCCCCCGCCTGCTGTCGGCAGCGTCGGCGCGTGTCGTCCACGCGCTCCGTGTACCCGCGGGCGTCCAGGCACTCCAGCAGCGGCACGGCCACCCGCCGGGTGGTGTCCAGGGCCTGCCGGGCCTCGCTCAGCGTGAACGGCTGGGGGAGTCCCGCGAGTACGGTGGCCGCCCGCCCGTCGGCTCCCGGCAGCAGCACGATCCCGTCGGCGATCCGCAGCAGCGCCCCGGCCGCCTCCGCCGCGGCCACCGCCCGGCGGTCGAGCCCGAGTTCGGCGAGCCGCCCGGCGTCCGGGGCGCGGAACGGGGCCCGTTCGAGGTCCGCGCGTACGGCGTCCACCGCCTTCCGTACCGGGGGCGGCAGCGGCGGACGGCGCTCCTCGGCGCCGTACAGCCGGCCCTGGCGGACCGTCAGCCCCGGATCCGCGGCGGCGAGCGCGTCGACCAGGGCCCGGTCGGGCAGGCCCAGCAGCCGGCGGGCGGCCTCGGTGGGCAGCCCGGGATCCAGCGGATGCTCCGCTGCGTGCCGGCCCACCCCTTCGGCCAGGCTCCGGCCCAGCCGCGCCCAGTGGTCCGCGTCGACGAGCCAGTCCCCGGCCACGGGCGCGACCGGCGCCGGGACGCCCATCGCGAGCAGTTCCGGGCGCCGGATCAGCCCGCGCCTGCGCAGTTCGGCCGCCCCGTCCGCGGAGCCGCTCATACCGGCCAGTTCCGCGGCCCGCGCCCGCCCCGCGCCCCGCCGGGCCAACGGCGGCGGGCGGACGTCCAGCACGGTCGCGGCACAGGGCACGCGCCGGCCACCCGGTTCGCGCAGCACCGCCCGGTCGCCCACGCGCAACGGCAGCTCCCGGCCCAGGGCGAGCCGGGCGGTGTCCTCGCCCAGCGGGCGGACGGTCACCGGGACGGCGGCGGTGCCGATGTGCAGGGTCACGCTCCGGGGCAGGTCGACGACGGCCTCCCCGGTGACCCGGACGTCCACGAGCCGGGTACCCAGCCAGCGCCCCGGCGCCAGCAGCACCTCGCCGCGCCGCAGTGCGCCGACGCCGGGGCCGTGCACGTTGACGGCCACGCGCGCGACCCCGCTGACGGCGGAGCGGTCCTCGTGCAGGGCCTGGAGCCCGCGGACCCGCAGCACGGTCCTGCCGTCCCCGGTCACCAGCCGGTCCCCGACCCGCAGCGTGCCGGCCCCGAGCGTGCCGGTGACCACCGTGCCGTGCCCGCGCACCGTGAACGCCCGGTCCAGCCAGAGCCGGACGTCCGCGGCGGCGGACGGCACCGGCAGGCGGGCCGCCAACTTCCCCAGTTCGGCACGGAGTTCGTCGAGCCCGGCGCCGGTCGTCGCGCTGACCGCGACGGCGGGGGGCGTGCCCAGCGAGGTGGCCGCCAGCCGTTCGCGGGCATCGGCCAGCACCGGTGCCGGGTCCGCCAGGTCGCTGCGGCTGACGGCGAGGACCGCGTGCCGTACCCCGAGGGCGTCGAGGATCGCCAGGTGCTCCCCGGACTGCGGCTGCCAGCCCTGGTCGGCGGCGACCACGAACAGCACCGCGGGCACCGGGCCGACGCCGGCCAGCATCGTCGCCACGAACCTCTCGTGGCCGGGCACGTCCACGAAGGCCAGTTCCTCGCCGTCCGCGCCGAGCCGGGTCCACACGAACCCCAGGTCCAGGGTGAGCCCGCGGCGCCGCTCCTCCTCGAACCGGTCCGGTTCCATCCCCGTCAACGCCCGTACCAGGGCGGACTTGCCGTGGTCGACGTGGCCCGCGGTGGCCAGCACCCGCATGATGACGTCCGCCTCCTACCCGCGCGCCGCGGCACGGACCGCGTCGGCCAGCCGGGCGTCGTCCTCGGGCGGCACCGCCCGCAGATCGAGCAGACAGCGCCCCGCCTCCAGCCGCCCGACCACCGGGACCCGCCCGGCCCGCAGCACCGCGGCGAACGGCTCGGGCAACGACAGCGCGGCACTGGGCAGCGTCACCCCGGGCGCCCCGCCCCCGCCGACCGTGGCGGAACTGCCGACGGACCGTGCGTCGACGCCGTCGGCGGCGAGCGAGGCGGCGAGCCGGTCGGCGCGCTCGCGCAGGGCGGTGGGGTCGGCGGTCAGCGCGGCGGCGGTCGGCGTGGGCGGTCCGGTGAGGGTGGCCTCCAGGGCGGCCAGGGTCAGCTTGTCCACGCGCAGGGCACGGGCGAGCGGATGCCGGGCGAGGGCGCGGACCAGGCCCTCCTCGCCGAGCAGGAGCCCGCACTGCGGGCCGCCGAGCAGCTTGTCGCCGCTCGCCGTGACCAGGGCGGCGCCGGCCCGCAGCTGGGTCGCGGCGTCCGGCTCGTCCGGCAGCAGCGGGTGCGGCGCGAGCAGCCCGGAGCCGATGTCGACGACGACCGGGACGCCCAGCCCGGTGAGTTCGGGCACCTCGGCCGCCCGGGTGAAGCCGGTGATGCGGAAGTTGGACGGATGCACCTTCAGCACGAACCCGGTGTCGGGGCCGATCACGGCGGCGTAGTCGTCGGCGGTGGTGCGGTTGGTGGTGCCCACCTCGCGCAGCCGGGCGCCCGTGGACAGCAGCAGGTCGGGCAGCCGGAACCCGTCGCCGATCTCCACCATCTCGCCGCGGCTGACGACGATCTCCCTGCCGGCGGCGAGCGCGGTCGCGGCCAGCACCAGCGCGGCCGCGCCGTTGTTGACGACGTGCACGGCCCCCGCCGCCGGCACCCGGTCGGCCAGCGCCCGCAACGCCGTGCGCCCGCGCCGGGCCCGTACCCCGGTCTTGAGGTCCAGCTCCACGTCGGTCGGCCCGGCGGCCCCGGCCACCGCGCGCCGGGCCGCGTCCGACAGCGGGGCCCGGCCCAGGTTGGTGTGCAGGACCACGCCGGTCGCGTTGATCACCGGGCGCAGCCCGCACGCCGTCTCCGGGAGCAGCGCGAGCGCCTCACCCGCCACGTCCTCGGGCGCCACCCGTCCGGCCCGGGCCCGCTGCTGCGCCTCCCGGACGGCGGCCTTGACCACGGGCGCACCGAGCAGCCGGGCGGCCTCGGCGAGCCGCGGCTCCCGCAGCAGGACATCGGTGCGCGGCACCAGCCGGCGCACGTCGGGCGCCGGCTGCACGCCCTCCTCCCGCGCTGCACCCCGCGGACCCATCCGGCTCCCGTCCCTCCGCCCCGCCTGCGACTGCCCGAGCACCCCCACCGTCCTCCAGTGCCCCCGACGGACCCTCCGACACGCGGAAAGCCCCCGACACGTCCCCGACAGCAGCCGGGCGGTGGGGTGCGGGCGAAGCCGCGGCGGTTCAGCCGACCGTCCGGACCCCCACGGCCTGCGGGCCCTTGGTGCCCTGGCCGAGTTCGTACTCCACGTGCTGCCCTTCCTCCAGGGTCCGGAAGCCGGTGCCCTGGACCTCCGAGTAGTGCACGAACAGGTCGGCGCTGCCGTCCTGCGGAGTGATGAACCCGTACCCCTTCTCCGCGTTGAACCACTTCACTGTGCCCTGGGCCATCGCTGTTTCCTTCACCTTGCCGCCGCGAACCGATCGTCGTGGACCGCGAGGATGGTCCCCCGGCACCGCGCCCGGCATACGCCCCGCGCCCGATCACGACCCGACCGGGTGAACCGGCGCCGTACCGGCAGGGGCACGGCCGCGCCGCGTGCGCTCAGCCGGCGGGCAGGTCGGCGAGGAAGCGTGCGCCCGGACCGTGCCCGGGGTCGTGGGACACCTCGCCGCCGGCGGCGCGGGCCAGCCGCCGCGCCAGCGGCAGCCCGAGGCCCGCGCCGTCGTGCCCGTCGTGGGGATCGGCGCGGCGGCCCGGCCGGAAGAGGTCAGCGGTGAACTCCGCCGGCACGCCCGGCCCGTCGTCGGCGACGCTGATCCGCACTCCGCCGGGCGTCCGCCGCGCGCCCACGGTCACCGTGGATCCGGCGTAGCGGCCCGCGTTGGCCAGCAGCGGACTGACGATGCGTTCGAGGAGCGCGGGCGCGACCCCCGCCGCCAGCTCCGGATCGGCCGCCTCGACGACGACCTCGACCCCGGTCCGGGACCCGAGGCCTTCGGCCAGCCGGGACAGGACCGGCAGGACCGCGGTGGCACCGGGGGCGGTGGCGGTGTCCGGCGCCCCGGCGCGGGCCTCGCTCAGCAGCGTGTCGCAGATGGCGCGCATGGACCGGGCGGCCTCCGCGATCACCTCGTGGGTGGCGCGGGTCTCGGCGTCGGTGCGCGGCCGGGCCCGCCACCAGTCGAGTTCGACGACGATCCGGGTGAGGGGGGTGCGCAGCTCGTGGGACAGTTCCCCGGTCAGCTGCCGCTCGTGCCGCAGCACGGTCCGGATACGGTCCAGCAGGCCGTCCAGGGAGGCGCCCAGCCGGGCGAGTTCGGCCGGCTGGCCGGTGCCGCCGAATCGCTCGTCGGAGCCCACGGCGCTCCACTCGGTGGCCTGGTCGGTCATGGTGCGCACCGGACGCAGCGCCCGTCCGACGGCGAGCCGGGTCAGCGCGTAGGTGCAGGCGAGCATGACGGCGTCCAGGACCAGGGAACCCAGCAGCAGGGTCCTGGCCGAGTTGCGGTACGGGGCGAGGTCCAGGGCCGTGACGATCACGGCCGCACCGGCGTGGCCGGACAGGGGCCAGGAGCACATGCGGACGTGCCGGGAGCCCTCGGCCCCGACCGTCGTGCACCGTGCGCGGCCGTCCGCGGCGAGCCGGTCGGCGGCCCGGGTCAGCGCACCGTCGGCCGGGGCCGCCGGCGGTTTCTCCAGCAGCCGTGCTCCGGAGTAGATCCACGCGTTGGCGTCGAGGAGGCCGTCGCCCGCGGTCTCCAGCACCCGCACCCGGCGGCCGCCGGTGTCGACGGTGGTGGCGACGGCGGCCGCCCGGGTGTGCAGTTCGTCGTCCGCCTGGTGCCGCAGGTGCCGTTCCACCACGACGTTGAAGACCGCGGTCAGCACGGCCATCAGCAGTGCGGCGGTGGTGAGGGCCACGAGCGAGAGCCGGCCGCGCAGGGTGCGCGGGGCCGGGCGGCGCGGGAGGCGCGTCATGACAGCCGGTGGCCGACCCCGCGGGCCGTGCGCAGGACCAGGTGACTGCCGGCCTCGCGCAGCTTGCGGCGCAGCCGGCTCAGGTACTGGTCCAGGGTGTTGTCGCTGACGTGGGCGCCGTCCGGCCAGGCGGCCCCGACCAGGTCCCGGCGGCTCACGGTGCCGCCGTCCGCCGCCACCAGAGCGGCCAGCAGGCGGAACTCCGTCGGGGAGAGCCCGGTCTCCACGCCGCCGATCCGGGCGCTGTGCCGGGTCGCGTCCAGGACCAGGTCGCCGGTCGCCGCCACGGCGGGCGGCCCGGAGCGGCGGAGCGCGACCCGCAGCCGGGCCACCAGTTCGGCGAGGTGGAACGGCTTGGGCAGGTAGTCGTCACCCCCGGCGGAGAACCCGGACAGCCGGTCGGTCAGGTGGTGGCGGGCCGTCAGGAAGATGACCGGGGCGCCGAAGCCGTTGCCGCGCAGCGCCTGGCAGACGTCCCGCCCGTCGGCGTCCGGCAGTCCGACGTCCAGGACGACCGCGCCGATGCCGTCGGCGGCGAGCCGCAGGGCGGTGGCGCCGTCGGGGGCGGGCACGGGCTCGAACCCCTCGTCGGCCAGGCCGCGGCGCAGCACGTCCCGCAACGCGTGGTCGTCCTCCACGACCAGGATCTTGTGACGCATCTTCCTCCGTCGGATCTTCGTCTTCGTACCTCGGCCGGGACGGGGCCGTTCGGGTGGACATCGGCACGGAAACGCCGGCAGGACTACAGGTGTGTAGACGCGACACGCCACTCTAGACGCCGACCGGATGCATTCCTGTCGCGCTCTCACCGTATGCCTACCTCTACATGATGTAGTTGCCGTTTGGCCGAAACGAGGCGAGGGAGGTGGGCGTCATGGCCGACGCCTACGGTGCCGGCGCCGGCACCAGGACACGGTTGCGGAGGGTGACGGACCGGGCGACGCCACCCCCGGCTCCCGGCGGCACCCCTGCCGGGCCCCGGCAGCTGCACCGCGGGATGACGCTGCTGGCGACGATCAGCCTGTTCATCGGGACGCGGGCGGCCTGGACCACCGCGATGACGTCCGCGCCGCCCGTCGCCGCGGTCATCTCCGTCTGCTACGCCTCGATCCTCGTCTGCGGCGTCCTGTGCCTGACGGTGCGCGAGCGGCGCTCGCTGATCCGGGTGGACGCCGTCGTCCTCGCCACCGCCGTCGCCCTGGTGACCTGCGGCTACCTGCTCGACCACGCGGGCAGCGACGAAGGCGTGCTGACCGCCCAGGCGGCGAGCGAGATCCTGCGCGGCCACCCCGTCTACGGGCAGCCCTGGCCGTGGCTCTTCGGCACCCCGCAAGTCGGGATCACCAAGACCATGTCCGGCGGCGCCGACTACACCTACGGCTATCCGCCGCTCACCGCCCTGCTCGCCGCCCCCGTGCACGCCGTCGTCCACTCGACGGCGGCCGCCACCCTGGTCACCACCGCCCTGCTGCTCGCCTCCTCGGTCCTGCTGTGGTTCCTGCTCCCGGCCGTGTGGCGGTCCGCGGCCACCGCCGTCTGCCTGGGCTTCGGCCTGCTGCCCCAGTACGCCTACTACGGCTATCCGGCGGTCACGGCCCTCGCCCTGCTGGTGCCCGTGGTGGTCCGCTGGCCGGACACCGGCACGGGCGGCCGGCTCGGCACCCGCGGCCTGCTGCGGGCGGTCTGCCTGGGCGCCGCGTGCGCCGCGCAGCAGCTCGCCTGGTTCCTGGCGCCGTTCCTGCTGATCGGCCTCTACGCCGTCCGGCGCGGCGAACTCGGCCGCCGCGGGGCGCTGGCGGTCACCCTCCGCTACGCGGGCACCGCCGCCCTCGCCTGGGCCACCGTCAACGCCTACTTCGCCGTCCAGGACTTCTCCGGCTGGCTGCACGGCATCCTGCTGCCGCTCCGGCAGAAGGCGATCCTGCACGGCCAGGGCGTGATGGGCATCTCCTACTACTTCACCGCCGGCAGCAGCCGCCTGGACTACTACTCCTACGGCAGCACGCTGCTCCTGCTCGGCCTGCTCGCCGCCACCGTGCTGTTCGTCCGCCGGCTCGGCCCCGCCCTCACCGTCCTGCCGTGGACCGCGTTCTACCTGGCCACCCGCTCCCAGGACGGCTACTACCTGCTGATGACCCCGCTGTGGCTGGCGGCCGCCGCCACGGCCCCGCCCGCCGCGTTCACCACCGCCTGGCAGCCCGCCCTGCCGCGGGTCACCGGCCGCCGCGCCCGGGCCGCCCTGGCCGCGGCGCTGCTCACACCGGCCCTGCTGTGCGTGACGGTCGCCGCCGCGAGCCCCCCGCCCCTGCGGATGACCCTCACCGCGCGTCTCGCCACCCGGCACGCGCGCGTGGGCGTCACCGCCGTCGAGGTCCGCGCCGTCAACAGGACGGGCGGTCGGCTCTCCCCGCACTTCGCCAGCCGCACCGGTCAGGGCGCCTCCGACTGGTGGAAGGTCACCGCGGGCCCCGCCACCCTCGGCCCGCACGCCACCGCCGAGTACGTCGTCACCCCGCCGGGCGGTTTCCGCGTCCTGCACCGCCGGACCTACCTCATCGCCGTCACCGGAACCCCGATGACGATCACGACCGCCCGGCTGCCCGCCGCCTCGCCCTCCTGACCACCGGGCCGCCCGAGGAGCTCCCGCGAGGGCTCGTCCTACGACAAGTAGGAGGTGCCCGGTAGCCTGTCCGCAACAACGGCGAGGGAAGGCGGGCGGCGGGGTGACGGGCCGAGGAGACGAGGATGCCCGAGAGGCGTCCGGCAGGCGGGCGCGGGGCGAACTGGAGAGCGATGTGCTCGCCGCGCTCTGGGCGGCCGACGGTCCGCAGACCGCGCGCCAGGTCCAGGACCGGCTGCCGGGCGACCTCGCCTACACGACCGTCCTGACCATCCTGTCCCGGCTGTACGACAAGGGCATGCTCGTCCGGCACCGCGAGGGCCGCGGTTACGCCTACGAACCGGCCCGCGACGAGGCGTCCCACACCGCCCAGCGCATGCACTCGCTGCTCGCAGGCGGCTCCGACCGCGAGGCGGTGCTGGCCCGTTTCGTCTCGGAACTGTCCGAGCACGACGAGCATCTGCTGCACCAGCTGCTGTCCGGGCCCTCAGAGGCGCCCGCCGAGAGCAAGAGCCCGCGCGGGAAGCGGTGAGCCGGTGCTGGTCAACGTCTACGTCCCGCTCCTCGTCACCGCCGCGCTCGCGGTGCTCGCCCCTCCCGTGGCACGGCGGCTGCCCCCGCGCCCGGCGGCCTGGGCGCTGGCCTGTGCCGCAGTGGTGACGGCGGTCGGCTGGGCGGGTTCGCTCGCCCTGCTGGCGTTCACCGGCGTGGCGCAGATTCCCCAGATCGCCGCGGAGGGCCGCTGGTCCGTGGCCGCGCTGCGCGCCGAGGACCCCGTCTACCTGGTCGTGGCGGCCCTCAGCACGCTGGTGCTCGCGGCGGGCGGCGTCGCCCTGGGCGTCGCCGCCGTCCGGCAGGGCCGGCGGCTGGTCCGGTCCCGGCGCGAGTGCGCCCTGCTGCCCGGTGCGACCGAACTGGCCGTGCTCGACGACGACGTCCCCCTGGCCTTCGCGCTGCCCGGCTCGCCGGGACGGATCGTGGTCTCCCGGGGCATGCTCCGCTGTCTCGACGACGACCACCGTGAGGCCCTGCTCGCCCACGAGCGGGCGCATCTGCGCGGCCGTCACCACGTCTTCCAGAGCGTGTGGCGGCTCACGGCCGCCCTCACCCCCCTGCTGAGGCCGGTGGCCGTGGCGGGCGACTTCGTGCTGGAGCGCTGGGCCGACGAGGAGGCCGCCGAGCGGGTCGGGAGCCGCGAGGTGGTCGCCCACGCGGTGGGCCGCGCGGCCCTGGCGTCGGCGGGCGCGGCCCGTCCCGTCGCGCTGGCCCTGACCGGCGGGGCGGTGCCCCAGCGGGTCCGGGCCCTCATGGCCCCGCCGCCCGCCCGCCGGAGCCTGCCCCTGCTCGCGGGCGGGCTGCTGCTGGCGGTCTGCTGCGGGAGCCTGGCCAACGCCGCCTCCGACAGCGACCGGATGCTGGACAGCGCCCAGTGGGCACTGTGCTCGGCGCACGCCCCCGCGGGCGCCGCCGCCACCGCCGCGCCGGCCGGTCACGCGCACGACGACGACCACGGCCTGGACGGCTGCTGCGTGGACCGCGACCACCTGGCGCGCGCCCAGCGGCACCTGTGACGCCGTGCGGACGAGCGCCCGCCGGCCGAGCGCCGTCGGTGCGCCGCCCGGTAGGGTGACCGTGGATCTACGCCCCGTAGTCGGTGAAGGTGGGTCGATGCCAGGGACCTCGTACGCGGCGGCCTCCCACGCCGTCCGGCCGTCCGACGCCGTGCCGTGGTACCGGCGGGACGGGACCTGGCTCGCCGCGGTGGCCGCCGGGTACACCGTCGCCCAGCTCGTTCTCGTACGACCGGGGATGGGGCTCGGCTGGGACGAGTCCGTCTACGTCAGCCAGGTCAGCGGACACGCCCCGGCCGCGTTCTTCAGCGCTCCCCGATCCCGGGGGATATCCCTGCTGGTGGCGCCGGTCGCCGGCTGGTCGTCGTCGACACCCCTGCTGCGGGTGTACCTCGCGGTACTGGCCGGCCTCGGTCTGTTCCTGGCGCTGCGCGCCTGGCGCGGCCTGCTGCCGGTCCGCGTGCTGACGCTGGGCGGCGGGCTGTTCGCCTCGCTCTGGGTGACGCTGTTCTACGGCCCGCAGGCCATGCCCAACCTCTGGGTCGCGCTCGCCGCGCTCGCCGCGGTGGGGTGCTTCCTGCGGGCGCAGGCGGACCGGAGCCGCCCGGGACCGCTCCTCGGGCTCGCCGCGAGCGCCGCCCTGATGGCGCTGATGCGCCCGACGGACGCCGTCTGGGTGTGCCTGCCGCTGCTGGCGGCGCTGGTGGCGCTACCCCGGTGGCGGCACGGCCGGGCGCTCCTCGCGCTCCTCGGCGGGCTGGCGGCGGGCGCCGCGGAATGGGTGATCGAGGCGTACGTCAGCTACGGCGGCCTCGCCCGGCGGCTCTCCGCGGGCTCCGACGTCCAGGGCGGCCTCGGCTGGCACAACGCCGTCGTCGACCAGCTCCGCAGCCTGAGCGGCCGTACGCTGTGCCGCCCGTGCACCGGGGCGGTGCCCCACGCGGCCGTGACCCTGTGGTGGTTCGTGCTGCCGGTCCTGGCCGTGCTCGGCCTGGTGGTGGCCGTCCGGGCGGGCCGCGCCGCCCCCACCGCTCTGCTCTGCGCCTGCGCGGCCACAGGGGCCTTCCCCTACCTCTTCCTGATCGGCTACGCGGCCCCGCGCTTCCTGCTGCCCGCCTACGCCCTGCTGTCCCTGCCGGTCGCCGGCGCGCTGCTCTTCCTGGTGTCGGCGCCGCGCGGCCACTGGCGCACGCTCGCCGTCACCGCGGTGGCCGTCGGCGTCGCCGGGCACCTGGCCGTCCAGGCGGTGGTGCTGGAGCGCCTGGTGGACCGTACGACCGCCGGCCACCAGCGCTGGGCCCGGGTGGCCGAGGCCCTGCACGCCCACGGTGTACGCCCGCCCTGCGTGCTCACCGGGAACGAACCGGCGACACCCTCGATACCGGTCGCCTTCTACGCCGGGTGCGCATCCGCCGACACCGGCGGCAACAACGAGAACACCACGCCGGCCGCCCTCGTACGGACCGCGCGCCGGATGCCGGTCGCCTTCCTCACCACCGAGGACGGGCGACCACCGCGGTACGCCCGGGACTGGCGACGGGTGCACCTGGACGGCCGGGTGTACGCCTACCTCGCCCGCTGAAGGGGCCTGCGGGGGTCCCGGTTCAGCGGGGGTCGCCGACCGCCGGAGCGGCCTGCGGGGCGGCCCCCGGCACGACGGCGGGGCCGGCCGTCAGCAGCGGGCGCAGCGCTCCCTGGCTCAGGGAGCCGATCAGCGGGGCCGCCCAGCGGCCGAGGGCCAGGCTGACGAGGTAGGCGACGGGGAGGGCGAGGACGGCGGAGCCGAGGACGTCGTGCGGGTAGTGCGCCCCGACGTAGACCCGGCTGAAGCCCTCCAGGACGGCGAACCCGGCGGCGACGGCGGCCAGCCTGCGGTCCAGCAGGAACAGCGCGGCCACGCTCGCGGCGGCGACCGTGGCGTGTCCGCTGGGGAAGGCGTAGTCGCTCGGCGCCGGGCAGCTGTCCACGAAGTAGGCGTGGGGCAGCGAGCGGCAGGGCCGTACCTCGGCCACGATCTTCTTCACGACCTCGGCGGCGGCGAAGGCGGTCAGTACGGCGACCGGCGCGGCCAGCGCGAGGGTCATCGCCCGCGCGTCCCGGCGCCGGGCCCGCCACCAGCCCATGACCATGAGGACCGCGAAGACTCCCAGACCGACGTTGGTCCACACCTCCATCGGGGTGTTGAGCCACCTGGTGTCGCGGGCCAGGTCGGTGACCGAGGTGAACCACGAGCCGTCGATGCCGGATCCGTCGAGGGCCAGGTGCGCGGTGGCGGCCGCGGTCATAGCGGGACGTCCTTCCGTCTGTCGGTGACATCTCGGTGTTGCCGCGGTGTCGTCGTGGTGAGGTCGCGGTGATGCCGAGATGATCGCCCGGTAAATCTACTACATCTTGTAGGGGTCGGGCGGCCGGTGTCAGGCGGCCCGCTCCGCTGGGGGCCCGGATGGGCGTTCCCTAAGTTCTACATCATGTAGTAGCTTCACCTCGCGGCGCCACCGCGGTCGCGGTCCATGCCCCGCAGTTCCCAGCCCTCACTCCGTCAGGAGGCTGATCGACCGTGCTCCACTGTGACGATCCGGCGCCGGAGCCGGCACCGCCGCAGTCCCTCGCGACGCCGCAGGGCGCGACGGACGGCGGCCGGATCGCGATCATCTCCGCGAGCGTCGGCGCGGGGCACGACGGCGCCGCGGCCGGACTGGCGGCACGGCTGGCCGCGCAGGGCTTCCAGGTGGACCGGTACGACTTCCTCGACCTGCTGCCCGCCGGTGCGGGCCGGCTGCTGTGCGGCGCCTACCACTCCATGCTGACCTGGGCTCCCGCGAGCTACCAGCGCCTGTACGCGGCCACCGACCGGGCGGCCCGCCCCGGCGCCGTGTGGCGGGCGCTGTTCCGCGCCGCCGAGCCGCGCACCCTGCGGGCCCTCGCGCCGGGCACCAGCGCCGTCGTGTCCACCTACCCCGGTGCCGGCCAGGTCCTCGGCGCGCTGCGCCGGCGCGGCCTGCTGACGGTTCCGGCCCTCACCTACCTGACCGACTTCTCCGTGCACGCCCTGTGGGTGGCCCCCGGCATCGACGCCCACCTGGCCGTCCACCCGGTACCGGCCGCCCAGGCGCACGCCCGGGGCGCGGCGGCCGTCACCGTCGCGGGCCCGGTCACCGACCCGCGTTTCACCCCGCCCGCCCCCGGCCGGCGGGCCGCCGCCCGGCTGCGGTTCGCCCTGCCCGCGGACACGCCCCTGGCCCTGCTGGTGGCCGGCTCCTGGGGTGTCGGCGCCGTGCGCCGCACCGCCGCCGAGATACGGCGGACCGGAGTGGCGGTCCCGGTGGTGGTCTGCGGACGCAACCGGAGCCTCGCGGAACAGTTGCGCCGGGACGGCGTCGAGCACGCCTTCGGCTGGGTGGACGACATGCCCGGCCTGATGCACGCCTGCGACGTACTGGTGCAGAACGCCGGCGGACTGACCTCCCTGGAGGCCTTCGCCGCCGGGCTGCCGGTGCTCAGCTACCGCTGCATACCCGGCCACGGCGAGACCAACGCCGCCGCCCTGGAGGAGGCGGGCCTGGCGCCCTGGATCCGCGACCCGGCCGACCTCGGGCCCGTGCTGGCCGAACTCCTGGCGGGACCGCGCGGCCGGACCCAGCGCGCGTCCGGGCTCGCCCTGCACCGCTCCGCCCCCGGCCCGGTACCCGCCATCGCCGCCAGGGCCCTCCCGAGGGATCCCCGCGGCGTCGCGACGCCCGGCGCGCACGCACCGAACGCCGCCCCTTCTGACACGGAGAGCCGTCACAGGGGCCCTGGGTCCGGCCCCCGGCCCGGGCCGTCCGGCCCGCCGGCCCGGCCCGCGCCGAAGCGGCCGCGCGGCCGCCGGCGCGGCGCCCTGACGGCCGTCGCCGTGGCCGCCACGGTCTGTCTGGGCGTCGCCGCCCCGCTCGCCCACGCCTTGACCGAGACCCCCGCCCGCTTCACCGCCGTGGCCCACTACCTGGACGGAGCCGGACGATGACCCCCTCACGTCTCGCCCGCGGCACCGCGCTCGCCTCGGCGGCCGCGCTGCCCGCCCTCGCCGCCCTGCACGCCGCACCCGTGATCTCCACCTTCGGCCCGCTGCGCAACCGGGTCATGCCCCGCCTGGCCGGGCAGGGCCGCCCCGACCACGTCGCCCTCACCTTCGACGACGGCCCGGACCACCTGTCCACCCCGCACTTCCTCGCCCTCCTCGAAGCCCGCCGGGTGCGTGCCACCTTCTTCCTGCTCGGTTCGATGCTGTCCCGCTCGCCCGGACCGGCGAAGGACATGGCCGCCGCCGGGCACGAGATCGCCGTCCACGGCTGGCACCACCGCCCCCTGCTGCTGCGCGGCCCCCGCGCCACCTACGACGACCTCGCCCGCGCCCGGGACGCCGTGGCCGACGTCACCGGGAAGCCGCCCACGCTCTTCCGGCCGCCGTACGGCGTGATGAGCACCGCCGCCCACCTGGCCTGCCGGCGCCTCGGCCTCACCCCCGTGCTGTGGACCTGTTGGGGCGAGGACTGGCGCGGCCGGGCCACCCCCCGGTCCGTGCGGGACACCGTCCTGCGCGACCTGCGCGGCGGCGGCACCGTCCTGCTGCACGACTCCGACTGCACCTCCGCCACCGGCTCCTGGCGCACCACCCTCGCCGCCCTGCCGCGCATCCTCGACACCTGCGGGGACCGCGGCTGGCAGGTGGGCCCACTGCGCGAGCACGGCGTTCCCGGCCTGCCCCGGTAGGCCCCTGCGGAGCGCCGGCGGCTCGCCGCGACGGCTCACTCCGCGTGCGGGCGGGCCAGGCCGTGGTCGTAGGCGAAGATCACGGCCTGGACGCGGTCACGGGCGCCGATCTTCGCCAGGACCCGGCCGACATGGGTCTTCACCGTGGACTCCGACACCACGAAGCGGGCGGCGATCTCGCTGTTGTTCCAGCCCTTGCCGATGGCCACGAGGATCTCGCGTTCGCGTTCGGTCAGGGCATCCAGCCTCGGGTTCTCACCGGCACCGGCCGCCGGGGGCGGCACGAGGCGGGAGAACTCGTGCAGGAGGCGGCGGGTGAGGGAGGGCGCGATCACCGCGTCCCCGGTGGCGACGGCCCGGATGCCGGCGATGAGCTCCTCGGGGCGCGCGTCCTTCAGGAGGAAGCCGCTGGCCCCCGCGCGCAGGGCCGCGTGCACGTACTCGTCGAGGTCGAAGGTGGTCAGCACGAGGACCCGGGAGCGGTCGCCCGCGGCGGTGATCCGGCGGGTCGCCTCGATGCCGTCCATGCCGGGCATCCGGACGTCCATGAGCACCACGTCGGGACGGAGCTCGGCCGCCATGCGGACCGCTTCCGTACCGTGCGCGGCCTCGCCCACGACGTCCGTCTCGGCGACCGAGTCGAGGAGCAGGTGGAAGGCGTAACGCTGGAGCGGCTGGTCGTCCACGATCAGTACGGTCGTCACCGGCCACCGCCCTGGGGGGTGAGGTCGAGGACGGCCTCGACCGTCCATCCCGCGTCGGCGGGGCCCGCCGTGAGGCTCCCGCCGTACAGGGCCGCCCGTTCGCGCATGCCCACCAGACCGTGTCCTTCCTCGTTCACCGGGCCGGTGCGGCGGTCGGCCCCGGGAGGGCCGGTGTCCTGCACCGTGATGGTCAGCCGCGTCTCGTCCACGACGATCGCGAGGTTCACGCGGGTGTCGGCCCCGGCGTGCTTCAGGGTGTTCGTGAGGGCTTCCTGGACGATGCGGTAGATCGTCAGCTGCACCCCGCTGTCCAGGGCGTCGACGTCGCCCGCGGTCCGGTAGAGGACCTCCAGACCCGCGGCGCGCACCCCCTCGCACAGCGCGTCGAGGTCGGCCAGGCCCGGCTGCGGACTGAGCTCGGGTTCGCCCCGCGCGCCGTCCGACGCCTCCCGCAGCACCCCGAGCACACGGCGCAGCTCGCCGAGCGCCTGCCGCCCCGTGTCACCGATCAGCCGCAGCGCCTCCCGGCCCCGGTCCGGAGCGTGGCCCGTGGCGTAGGCGCCGGCGTCGGCGAGGGTGATGATGACGGCCAGGTTGTGGCCCACGATGTCGTGCATCTCGCGGGCCACCCGGGCGCGCTCGGCCGCGGCGGCGAGCCTGCTGCGCTGGTCGCGCTCCACCTCCAGGCGGGTGGCCCGGTCCCGCAGCGCCGCGAGCTGGGCCCGCCGGATGCGGACCACGAGGCCGAGCGCGAGCGCCGCCGTCGCGGTGCTCAGCAGGAAGAACAGCGCGTCCCAGAACGGCACCACCGCCGACACCCGCGCCGCGACCAGCGCCATCGCGCCCGTCATGACCCCGCAGGCCCAGGGCAGCCGCCGCAGCCGCCCGTGCAGGACGAGGCTGTACAGGGCCACGACCAGGGCGACGTCCGCACGCAGCAGGACGTCCAGCGACCACTGGAGCACGAAGACGGCGGCCACGGTGCCGAAGGCCGCCGCGGGCCTGCGCCGGCGCCACAACAGGGGCAGCACCAACCCGGCCTGGAGGGCGAGCATCGCCGGGACCGGCAGCTGGGTGAACGCCAGCCGCAGGTGGTGCGGCTCGTCGCCGTCGGGGCCGCCGCCGGCCCGCAGCAGGTCCGGCAGGCAGAACAGCAGGAAGACCAGCGTCACCACCGCGGTGTCCAGCACCCACGGACGGGCCCGGTCGGCATGCCGCAGCCGCTGGCCGGCCCGGGAGAACCGGGCGACCAGCGGCCCCATCCCGCCGAGGTCGTCGGCGGTCGCGGTGGTGGGCGCGGTGACCTGGGAGGTCACGGAGGTCACGGGGGTCACCTGCCCATCATGCGGGTGTCATACGTCGGTGCGCAGCAGCCGGTAGGCCGCCCCGGCCAGCGCCAGCACCGTCCAACCCACGAAGACCAGCAGACCGGCCCCGGGCGACAGGCTCGTGGAGTCGTGGGTCAGGGCGAACATCGACTCGCCCGCGTTGCTGGGCAGGTAGCGGCTGATGTCGTCCCGCCAGGAGCTGGGCAGCAGCGAGACCAGGCCGGGGACCAGCATCAGCGTGGCGACCAGCACCGAGATGCCACCGGCCACCGACCGCAGCAGTGCGCCGAGAGCCGTGCCGATCACGGCGACCAGGCCGAGGTAGAGACCGGCGCCCAGCAGGCTCCGTACGACACCGGCATGGGAGAAGCCCATGGCCGCGGGCGTACCGGAGACGATCCGGCTGCCGAAGAAGAAGGCGACACACACGCCGACCGTGCCGACGGCCAGCGCGACCAGGCCGAACACGGCCGCCTTGGACCACAGCACCGGCAGCCGGCGCGGCACCGCGGCCAGCGTGGAGCGGATCATGCCGGTCGAGTACTCGCCCGCCGTGACCAGCACGCCGAGGACGCCGAGGGCGAGCTGCGCGAAGTTCGTACCGAACAACGACAGGCTCACGGCGGTCGAGCGGGCGAAGTCCGGGTCCATGTGGGCGGAGCCGATCCCCGACTTGTAGCGGCTCGACGCGATCAGCCCGAACGCGACGAGGAACAGCAGGCCCACCCCGAGGGTGATCCAGGTGGACCGCAGCGACCAGAGCTTGGCCCATTCCGAGGCCAGCACGCGCCTGCCGGTCACCCGGTAGGCGGGGCGTGCCACGGCGGGGGGAGTGTCGGTGGTGGCGGTGAGCGTGGTGGTCATGCCGTCCTCCCGAGGGACTCGGCGGTCTCGCCGGCGGTCGTGGAGCCGTGGTACTCCACGGCGTCCTTGGTCAGGTCCATGAAGGCCTGCTCCAGGGAGACCTCGCGCGTGCTCAGTTCGAACAGCGCGATGCCGTGCTCGGCGGCCTTCAGACCGATCTCCCGCGCGCTCAGCCCGGTCACCTCCAGCTCCTCGGAGCCGATGCGCCCGGTGACGTCGACGCCGGGACCGGCCAGGGCCTCCCGCAGCCGCGCCGGATCCTGCGTGGCCACGTGCACGGTGTCGCCGCCGGCCCGGCGCACCAGGTCCCGCACGGTCGTGTCGGCCAGCAGGCGTCCCCGGCCGACGACGATCAGGTGGTCCGCGACCAGCGCCATCTCGCTCATCAGGTGCGACGAGACGAAGACCGTACGCCCCTCCTCGGCGAGCGACGTCAGCAGGTTGCGGATCCACAGGACGCCTTCGGGGTCCAGGCCGTTGACGGGCTCGTCGAGCATCACCGTCTGCGGGTCGCCCAGCAGGGCCGCCGCGATGCCGAGCCGCTGGCCCATGCCGAGGGAGAAGGCGCCGGCCCGCTTGGCGGCCACGCTGCCCAGCCCGGCGAGTTCGATGACCTCGTCGACCCGGCGGCGCGGGATGCCGTGGGTCAGCGCCAACGCCCTGAGGTGGTTGCGGGCCGAGCGGCCCGGGTGGATCGACTTGGCCTCCAGCAGGGCGCCGACCTCCTGGAGAGGCGCCCGGTGCTGCGCGTAGTGCCTGCCGTTCACCGTGACGGAGCCGCTGGTCGGGGCGTCCAGGCCGACGACCATCCGCATCGTCGTGGACTTCCCCGCCCCGTTGGGCCCCAGGAAGCCGGTCACGGTACCCGGCTTCACGACGAACTCCAGGCCGTCCACGGCCGTCTTCTCGCCGTACCTCTTGGTCAGCTGCCGCGCGTCGATCATCGGAGCTCCTTTCCTCGGACTCGGCGCCCGTGCCATCGACGCCTCCTGGCCACGCTAAGTCCGCGATCACCCCGATCCGGTGGTACCGGGGGCTGAACGGGGCCCTGGGGGTCGTACCGCGGTACTACGCCCGGGACGTCCCGGGCTCGGCCCGGCTCCCTGACCTATTGACATGACATTCGCACATGAGTCATCGTGCAGGGGCCAGCTCCGGAGTGAAGGGACACCTGCGTGATGCCGTTCGAAGTGCTGACCATGGGCCGCGTGGGGGTGGACGTGTATCCGCTCCAGACCGGGGTGGGGCTGGCGGAGGTCACCTCGTTCGGCAAGTACCTGGGCGGCAGCCCGACGAACGTGGCGGTGGCGGCGGCCCGCTACGGCCGTTCCGCCGCGGTCATCACGAAGACCGGCCGGGACCCGTTCGGCGACTTCGTCCGCACGGCCCTCGGCGGCTACGGCGTGGACGCCCGCTTCGTCGGGGTGTCGGACATCGCGCCGACCCCGGTGACGTTCTGCGAGATCTTCCCGCCGGACGACTTCCCGCTCTACTTCTACCGCCTGCCGAAGGCTCCCGACCTGGACATCCGGCCGGACGAGCTGGATCTTTCGGCGGTGCGCGAGGCCACCGTGTTCTGGATGACGGGGACCGGGCTGAGCGAGGAGCCGAGCCGCGCGGCGACGCTGGCGGCGCTGGAGCACCGGGCCAAGGCGGGCACGACGGTGTTCGACCTGGACTGGCGGCCGATGTTCTGGGCCGACCCGGCCGAGGCGCGGTCGTACTACCGGCAGGCGCTCCGGCACGCCACCGTCGCGGTCGGCAACATCGACGAGTGCGAGGTCGCCACCGGCGAGCGGGAACCGTACGCCGCCGCGCGGGCGCTGCTGGCCGCCGGTGTGGAGCTGGCCGTGGTGAAGCAGGGCCCCAAGGGCGTGCTGGCCGTGGACCGGGACGGGACGGCCAGCGAGATCCCGCCGGTGCCGGTCGACGTGGTCAACGGCCTGGGCGCCGGTGACGCCTTCGGCGGCGCGCTCTGCCACGGGCTGCTGTCCGGCTGGGACACCCGGCGCACGGTGTCCTTCGCGAACGCGGCCGGGGCCCTCGTGGCCGGCCGGCTGTCCTGCTCCGACGCGATGCCGACCGAGGCCGAGGTCGAGGCCGAACTCGACGAGGTGACCCGTGCTGCCTGAGAACCTGAACCGGATCGTGCACGCCCGGGTCAACGACCCCGGTGCGGTCGCGACGGCCGCCGCCCGCCGCGTGAAGGCGACCTCGCTGCTGGGCGAGCACGGCAAGGCGATGATCATCGCCGCCGACCACCCGGCCCGCGGCGCGAACGGGGTGGGTGCCGACCCCCACGCCATGGCCGACCGCTTCGAACTCCTCGACCGGCTGTGCGTCGCCCTGGAACGCCCGGGCGTCACCGGCGTCCTCGGCACCGCGGACATCCTGGAGGACCTGCTCCTGCTGGGTGTCCTCGACGGCAAGTCCGTCTTCGGATCGATGAACCGTGCCGGGCTCGCCGGCTCCGTCTTCGAGATCGACGACCGGTTCACCGGGTACGACGCCGAGACCATCGCCGCGATGGGCTTCGACGGCGGCAAGACCCTGACCCGTATCGCACTGGACGACCCGGCCACCCCGTCGGCCCTGGAGAACACCGCCCGCGCGGTCAACGAGCTCAACGACCGGCACCTCATCGCCATGGTCGAGCCGTTCCTCTCCAGCTGGCAGGACGGGCGGATCCGCAACGACCTGTCGACCGACGCCGTGATCACGTCGGTCACCATCGCCTCGGGACTGGGCCGGCGCACCGCCTACACCTGGCTGAAGCTCCCCGTGGTCCAGGACATGGAGCGCGTCCTGGCCGCCTCCACGCTGCCCGCACTGCTGCTCGGCGGCGAAGTGCGGGACGCCGAGGCGGCGTTCGCCTCCTGGGGGAGGGCGCTGCGGCAGCCGACCGCGCAGGGCCTCGTCGTCGGCCGCTCCCTGCTCTACCCGGCGGGCGGCGACGTGGCCGGCGCCGTCGACAAGGCGGTGAGCCTGCTGTGAGCGACACCGATGCGTACCACCTGCCGGCCGGCACCGCCGCCGAAGGCCCCTACGACCTCCTGGTCACGCCGGAGTCGGCGGGCTGGGGACACTCCGGCCTGCGGATCCTGACCCTCGGGCCGGGCCGGTCGCACGCCCTGTCCACCCGGGACTCGGAGTTCCTGGTGCTGCCGCTGGCGGGCTCCTGCACCGTCACCACGGACGACGGCACCTTCGAACTCGCCGGGCGGACGGGCGTGTTCGACTCGGCCACCGACTTCGCCTACCTGCCCCGGCAGGCGGAGGCCGTGATCAGCAGCGCGTCCGGTGGCCGGTTCGCGCTGCCCTCCGCCCGGACCGAGCGGGGCGGTCACCCGGCCCGGTACGGGCGCAGGGAGGACGTCCCCGTGGAACTGCGCGGCGCCGGGGCCTGCTCACGCCAGGTCAACAACTACTGCCTGCCCGGCACCTTCGACGCCGAGCAGCTGCTGGTGTGCGAGGTGCTCACACCCGGCGGCAACTGGTCCTCGTACCCGCCGCACAAGCACGACGAGGCGCGCACGGACGCGGACGGCACCCCGGTCGAGTCGCAGCTGGAGGAGATCTACTACTTCGAGGTCTCCGGCGGGAGCGGCTTCGGCTACCAGCGGGTGTACGGCACCCCGGACCGGCCGATCGACGTGCTCGCCGAGATCCGCTCCGGTGACACGGTGCTGATCCCGCACGGCTGGCACGGCCCCTCGATCGCCGCCCCCGGCTACGACCTCTACTACCTCAACGTCATGGCGGGTCCCGGTCAGGACCGCGCCTGGCTCATCTGCGACGACCCGGCCCACGGCTGGGTGCGCGGGACCTGGGACGCCCAGGACGTGGACGACCGGCTGCCCTTCGGAGAGGACCGATGAACACCGTACGACTGACCACCGCCCAGGCGCTGGTCCGCTTCCTGGCCGCCCAGTACAGCGAGCGCGACGGCCAGGAGCAGCGGCTGGTCCCCGGGGTGTGGGGCATCTTCGGCCACGGCAACGTGGCCGGCATCGGGCAGGCCCTGCTCCAGGCCGCCACCACCGGCGAGGCCGACCTGCCCTACTACCTCGCCCGCAACGAACAGGGCATGGTCCACGCCTCCGTCGCCTACGCCAAGATGCGGGACCGGCTGGCCACCTTCGCCTGCACGGCCTCGACCGGTCCCGGCTCGACGAACATGATCACGGGCGCGGCGCTGGCGACGACGAACCGCCTGCCGGTCCTGCTGCTGCCCTCGGACATGTTCGCGACCCGCGCCGCCGACCCGGTCCTGCAGCAGCTGGAGGACACCCGCGGCGGCGACGTCACCGTCAACGACGCCTTCCGCTCGGTGTCCAAGTACTTCGACCGCGTCTCCCGGCCCGAGCAGCTGATCCCGGCCGCGCTGGCGGCCATGCGCGTGCTGACCGACCCCGTCGAGACCGGAGCCGTCACCCTCGCGCTGCCCCAGGACGTGCAGGCCGAGGCGTACGACTGGCCGGCCGACTTCTTCCGGCGCCGGGTGTGGCACGTGGGCCGCCCCGTCCCGGAGCCCGCCGCGGTCGAGCGCGCCGTCCGGCTGCTGCGGGGCGCGCGCAAGCCGCTGATCGTCGCCGGCGGCGGTGCCGTGTACTCCGGTGCCGAGACCGCGCTGCGGGCGTTCGCCGAGGCCACCGGCATCCCGGTCGCCGACACCCACGCGGGCAAGGGCGCGGTGGCCTGGGACCACCCCTGTGCGGTCGGCGGCATCGGCTCCACCGGTTCGTACGCGGCGAACGAGCTGGCTCGCGAGGCCGACGTCGTGCTCGGCATCGGCACCCGGTACTCGGACTTCACCACGGCCAGCCACACCGTGTTCGGCAACCCGGAGGTCGCGTTCGTCAACCTCAACGTGGCCCGCCTGGACGCCGTCAAGCACTCCGCCGAGCCGCTGGTGGCGGACGCCCGCCTCGGCATCCAGGCGCTGGCCGGCGCCCTGGACGGCTGGGAGGTCGCCCCGGAGTACCGGCGCCGTACCCGTGAACTCGTCGCCCGTACCCGGGAGATCGAGGACGCCTGCTTCCACGTCGGGCACGGCCCGCTGCCCGCGCAGACCGAGATCCTCGGCGCGCTGAACGACGTCCTGGACGACCGCGCGGTGGTCATCAACGCGGCCGGCTCCATGCCGGGCGACCTGCAGCAGCTGTGGCGCGCCCGGGACCCGAAGGCCTACCACGTCGAGTACGCGTACTCCTGCATGGGATACGAGGTCGCGGCGGGCGTCGGCGCCAAGATGGCCGACCCCTCGCGGGAGGTCGTCGTCCTGGTCGGTGACGGCTCGTACCTGATGATGGCCCAGGAGATCGTCACCATGGTCTCGGAGGGACTGAAGGTCATCGTCGTCCTCGTCCAGAACCACGGCTTCGCGTCCATCGGCGCCCTCTCCGAGTCGCTCGGCTCACAGCGCTTCGGCACCCGGTACCGCTACCGCGACGCCGGTTCCGGCCGGCTCGACGGTGACGTCCTCCCCGTCGACCTCGCCGCGAACGCCGCCTCCCTGGGCGCGGACGTCCTGAGCGCCGGCTCCGTCGAGGAGTTCCGCTCCGCGATGGAGAAGGCGACGGCCGCCACCCGCACCACCGTCGTGCACGTGGAGACCGACCTGTACGGGCCCAACCCGCCCGGCCACGCCTGGTGGGACGTCCCGGTCGGCCAGACCTCCGCCCTCGACTCCACCCGGGCCGCCCACGCCGCCTACCTGGACCACAAGCGCGCCCAGCGGCACTACCTGTAACTCCCGCCCCCGCAAAGGAAACCCGCACCGTGACCACCATCCAGCACTGGATCGACGGCGCCCTCACCCAGGGCGCCGCCACCGCCACCCAGCCCGTGTTCAACCCGGCGACCGGCGTCGAGCAGGCCCAGGTCGTCCTCGGCGGCGGCGCCGACGTCGACGCCGCCGTCCGGGCCGCCGCCACCGCGTTCGAGACCTGGCAGGACTCGTCCCTCTCCCAGCGCGTCCAGGTGATGTTCGCCTTCCGCCAGCTGCTCGTCGAGCACGAGGAGGAACTGGCCCGGATCATCTCCGCCGAGCACGGCAAGACCGTCGACGACGCCCGCGGCGAGATCACCCGCGGCCGTGAGGTCGTCGAGTACGTCTGCGGACTCGGCGACGTGCTGAAGGGCTCGTTCTCCGACCAGGTCTCCCGTGGCGTGGACGTGCACGGCTTCCGTCAGCCGCTCGGTGTCGTCGCGGGCATCACGCCGTTCAACTTCCCGGCGATGGTGCCGCTGTGGATGCACCCGGTCGCCATCGCCACCGGCAACACGTTCCTCCTCAAGCCGTCCGAGCGCGACCCCTCCGCCGCCAACTTCGTCGCCGGGCTGTACCAGAAGGCCGGTCTGCCCGACGGCGTCTTCAACGTCGTGCACGGCGGCAAGGACGCGGTGGACGCGATCCTCGCCCACCCCGGCATCGAGGCCGTCTCCTTCGTCGGTTCCACCCCGATCGCCAAGTACGTCCACGAGCGGGCCACCGCGCACGGCAAGCGGGTGCAGGCCCTGGGCGGTGCCAAGAACCACGCCGTCGTGCTGCCCGACGCCGACCTGGAGTTCGCCGCCGACCACATCACGGCCGGCGCCTACGGCTCCGCCGGGGAGCGCTGCATGGCGGTGTCGGTGGCCGTCGCCGTCGGTGACGCGGCCGACCGGCTCGTGGAGATCCTCACCCGCAAGGCGAACGAGGTGAAGGTCGGTCCCGGCGACGCGCCCGGCACCGAGATGGGCCCGCTGGTCACCAAGGCGGCCCAGGAGCGCGTCGAGAACGCGGTCGGGGTCGCCGCGACGCAGGGCGCCACCGTCGTCGTGGACGGCCGCGGCCTCAAGCTCGACGATCCCGCGTACGCCGACGGCTTCTTCACCGGCCCCTCCCTCCTGGACCACGTCACCACCGAGATGGACGCCTACAAGGAGGAGCTGTTCGGACCGGTCCTCGCGGTCGTCCGTGCCGACTCCCTCGACCAGGCCATCGACCTGATCAACGCCAACCCGTACGGCAACGGGACCGCGCTGTTCACCGGCTCCGGAGAGGCCGCCCGCCGCTTCCAGCGGAAGATCAAGGTCGGCATGATCGGCATCAACGTGCCGGTCCCGGTGCCGATGTCCTACTACTCCTTCGGCGGCTGGAAGGACTCCCTCATCGGCGACTCCCCGATCCACGGCCCGGAGGGCGTCCGCTTCTACACCCGGCCCAAGGTCGTCACGAGCCGCTGGCCGGAACCGAGGCACCAGGACACCGCAGGGTTCAACTTCCCGACCTCCCGCTGATCAGCGTCCCTCCACCGGCGTCTCACAGCCGCAGGGTGAACCAGGTGGTCTTCCCCTCGTCCGTGGCCCGCACCCCCCAGTCGGCGGCGAGCGTGCGGACGAGGAGCAGGCCCCGGCCGGACTCCTCGTCCTCGGCGGCCAGGCGCGGCCGGGGCAACTGCGGGCTGCGGTCGCTGATCTCGACGGTGAGGTCGGTGGCGGTGCGGTGCAGGTGCAGGCCGATCGGGCCCTCGCCGTGCTGGACGGCGTTGGTGAGGGTCTCCGACAGCAGCAGCAGCGCGTCGTCCGCGCCCGCGACGCAGTCCCAGGCGGTGAGCGCCCGGTGCAGGAACGCCCGCCCCTCCGGCACCGAGGACGGGCAGGCCGGCAGCTCGGTGCTCAGAGCCGCCAGCGGCCCGGCCGGCAGCTGCGCCAGCAGCAGGGTCACGTCGTCGTTGTGGCTCTCCGCGTCGGGCAGCAGACTCGCCAGCACATGGTCGGCGGCGGTCTCCAGGCTCGGCGTGCCGGCGAAGAACTTCTCCAGCACGACGGTGAGTTCGGCGACCCGGACCTCGATGTCACTGCCCGGGGTCTCGATCAGCCCGTCGGTGTACAGCACGAGGGTCGCCCCGGGCGGCACGGCCGAGCAGGACTGCTCGTAGAGGATGCCGCCCACCCCCAGCGGGGCGTTGACGGGTGAGTCGAGGATGCCGACCGCGCCGTCGGCGGCGCCCGCGACGAGCGTCGGCAGATGACCGGCCGAACACACGGTGACGGTCCCGGAGTCCGGGGCGATGACCAGATAGCAGCAGGTGACGAGCTGGTCGGGGACGTCCAGGTCGGCCACGCAGGAGTCCAGTGCCTGCATCAGCAGCCGGGGCTCCATCCCGGTCTTGGCCAGCGCGTGCGCCGCCGAGCGCAACTGGCCCATGACGGCGGCGGCCTCCAGCCCGCGGCCCATGACGTCCCCGATCAGCACACCCACCCGGTCGGCGCCCAGCGGTATCAGGTCGAACCAGTCGCCGCCCACCCCGGCGCCCTGGGTGGCGGGCCGGTAGCGGCTGGCGGTGGCCAGGCCGGGCAGCGCAGGCGGCGTGCCCATCAGACTGCGCTGCAGTGTGAGGGCGATGTGCCGCTGCTGCTCGTACAGGGCGGTCAGTTCGGCCTCGGCGCGCTTGCGGTCGCTGATGTCCCGCACGATGGCACAGGCGCCGACGACCCGGCCGCGGGTGTCCCGCGTCGGCCACAGGGTGACGTCCACGTCGAGCAGCCTGCCCGAACGGGTCACGCGCAGCGTCTCGAAGTGCTCGACCTTCTCGCCACCCCGCAGCCGGGCCAGCAGGGCGCGGATGTCGCCGCGCAGTTCGGACGGGGCGAGCATGGACACGTGCCGTCCGATGGCCTCCTCGGCGGTGTAGCCGTAGAGGTCCTGCGCCGCCGCGTTCCAGTACGTGATGTACCCGTCGAGGGTCTTGGCGAGGATCGCGTCCTGGGAGGACTCCACGAGCGCGGCCAGCTCGTTGATCCGGGCCTCGGCCGCCTTGCGGTCGCTGACGTCGCGCACGGCGGCGGACACCAGCAGCCCCTCCTCCGTCTCCATCGGGCTGAGGCTGATCTCCACCGGGAACTCGGTGCCGTCCTTGCGCAGCCCGTGCAGCTCCAGGCCGGCGCCCATCGGCCGGACCTGGCGGTTGGCCGAGTAGCCGCCCCGGTGCCGGGTGTGCTGGCCGTGGAAGCGGGTCGGTATCAGCAACTCGACCGGACGTTCGAGGAGTTCCTCGCGCCGGTAGCCGAAGAGCGCCTCGGTCTGGGCGTTGACGAGCTTGATGCTGCCCGAGCCGTCGACGATGACCATCGCGTCCGGCGCGGCCTCCAGCAGACCGCGGAAGCGTTCCTCCGCGGCGCCGGTCCCCTGCCCGGGTGCCGTGGCACGGCCGCACGCGCAGCGCTCGGCCTCCGTCGTGACCCGCACACGCGCACGTTCGTCCTCGAGGGAGCCGACCATGTCCGCCCCACCCCTTTCCCGCCGGTTACTGCGGTCATCTCAGCGCGTGCGAGGCGCGCGGGCGGGGAGAAGTCGTTTACTGGCCGTGACCGGCCGAACCTGTCCGGTACGGCACACTGTTGGCCGTTGTGTGCGCGGGACGTGCGCCGTGTCACCTGGCGTGGCCGCCGGTGGCCGGCTGCTCCAGGTGGGAGGCGAGGACCGCGGCCTGCACCCGGCGCTGTACGCCCAGCTTGGCGAGCAGCCGGGAGATGTGGTTCTTGACGGTCTTCTCGGACAGGAAGAGCCTCTTGCCGATCTCCCGGTTGGTGAGGCCGTCGCCGATCAGGGCGAGGATGTCGCGCTCGCGGGGCGACAGGCTCGCCAGTTCGGCGGGCACGGAGGGCGCGTCGGCGGGGTCGGCGCGCAGGGAGCGCATCAGGCGGGCCGTGGTCGCGGGGTCCAGCATCGACTGCCCGGAGGCGACCGTGCGGACCGCGGAGACCAGGTCGGAGCCCTTGATCTGCTTGAGGACGTAGCCGGACGCCCCGGCCATGATCGCGTCGAGCAGGGCCTCCTCGTCGTCGAACGACGTCAGCATCAGGCAGGCCAGGCCGGGCATCCGGTCGCGCAGTTCCCGGCAGACCGTGATGCCGTCGCCGTCGGGCAGGCGGACGTCGAGGACGGCCACGTGCGGACGCAGCGCCGGGCCGCGGGCGAGGGCGTGCTGGACCGTACCGGCGTCGCCGACGACCGAGATGTCCGGCTCCGCGTCGAGGAGGTCGGTGATGCCACGCCGCACGACCTCGTGGTCGTCCAGCAGGAACACCCGGATCGGGTCCTGTGCCGTGAAGGTGCGTGACTCCGTCATGTCGACCTCTCGTCCTCGGCGGCCGCCCGGCCGGCCGCGGGCTGCCCAGCAGGATCATCGCGCCGCGCGGCGGGACGCACTAGGGCCGTCCGGCCCCACTCGGGCGTTCCCGGCCGGCCGGCGCGGCGGGCACCGGCTCCGGGGACAGGTCGAACTCCACGTCCACCACCCCCTCGACGGCCCTGACCAGGCGAGCCCCCACGGGCACCAGGGCCGTGTCCCGGATCCGGCCCGCGAGCGTCACGACCCCGTCCTGGACGTGCACGCGCAGTGCCGAGTCGGGGGCGGGGAAGAGGTACGACACGATCTCACGGCGGACCTCCTCGGCGATCTCCTCGTCGTCGCGCAGGAAGACCTTCAGCAGGTCGGCGCGGCTCACCACGCCCTGCAGGACCCCCACCCCGTCGGTCACCGGCAGGCGCTTGACCTTCGCCCGTGCCATGACGCGCGCGGCCTGCGCCAGCGTGGCGTTCGCCGGGACGGTGACCGCGGGCGAGGTCATCAGCTCGCCCGCCGTGAGGGCACCGGGCCCGGCCGGCGCGTCGGCGCGGCCCGGCCGGGCACACCGGTCGGGGTCGCCGTCCCGGAGCTCCTCCGTGGGCAGCAGGTCCGCCTCGGAGACGACGCCGACGACCCGGCCCTCGCCCTCGACCACGGGCAGGGCGCTGACCCGCCAGTCCCGCATCAGCTGGACGAGTTCCTTGAAGGAGGCCTCGCGTCCGACGCTGACGACGGTCGTCGTCATGACGTCGCTGACGATGTGCGGCGTGCCGTGCATGGGGTCACTCCTCAGCCGTTGTCGTTCCTCACGGAGGCGGGGACCAGCCGGCAGCGCACGTCGACCACGCCCTCCACGGCGCGTGCCAGGCGCTCGGCGACCGGCGCCAGATCCGTCCCGTCGGTCCACCCGGACAGGGTGACGACTCCCTCGTCGACCTCGACCCGGATGTGGTCGGCGGACAGCGGGAACAGCCGGTCGACGACCTCCTGGCGCACCTCCTCGGTGAGCTCCTCGTCCTCCCGCAGGAAGACCTTGAGCAGGTCGGCCCGGCTGACGATGCCCTCCAGCATGCCCACGCCGTCCACCACGGGCAGCCGCTTGACGCCGCGCCTGGCCATGATGCGTGCGGCCTCGGCCAGGCCGGCGTCGGCGTGCACGGTCACCGCGGGCGCGCTCATCAGCTCACCGGCGGTCACCCCGCCGGCCTTGGCCAGGTCGGCGAGCCGCTCCCGTTGCACGAACCGGTCCGGATCGCTGTCCCGGAACTCCTCCTTGAACAGCAGATCGGCCTCGGACACGACGCCGATCACCCTGCCGTCGCCCTCCAGCACGGGCACAGCGCTGACCTTCCACCGGTCCATCAACGAGACGACGTCCTTGAACGGGGCGTCACGGCCGACGGCGACGGCACTGCGGGTCATCACGTCGCCGATGGTGTGCGGGCTGCCGTGCATGGTTGCCTCCTCGGATCTCCTCCCAGCGTGGGCCCGGTCCGGCCCGGGCACCAGGGCTGAGCGGGGCGGCCGAGGGGGCCGGGTGGCCCCTCCTGCCGGCCGGCCGCCGGTGCGATGGTGAGAGGGGATGCACCTGCCGCGCGAGGTGGCAGTCCGAGGAACGGCGGTGGGGACGATGACGACGATGACGCTTCCCCTGGTCGTGGGCGTCGACGGGTCCGACGGCAGCCTGCAGGCGGTCGACTGGGCGGCGGACGAGGCCGCCCGCCACGACGTCCCGCTGCGGCTGGTGTACGGGTCCCTGTGGGAGCGCTACGAGGGCGGCCTCCCCGAGGTGGGTACGGAGCGCCCGTCCGAACGCGTGCTGGCCGAGCACATCGTCGCCTCCGCGGCGGACCGCGCGGCCCGGCGCGCCCCGGACGTGAAGGTCACCACCGACATCCTCCCGGAGGACGCGGTGGACGCCCTGCTGCACGAGGGCAACAACGCCTCCCTGCTCGTCACCGGGTCACGGGGCCGCGGTGAGCTGACGGGACTGCTCCTCGGCTCCGTCGGCCTGGCGGTCGCGGGCCGGGCGCACTGCCCGGTGACCGTGGTCCGCGGGGACGCCGCCGGCCTGGCGGGCACCCACGAGCGGATCCTGCTCGGCGCCGCCGACCCGGCCTCCGGCGGCGCGGCCGCGCGCTTCGCCTTCCGCGAGGCGGCGGTGCGCGGCTGCGTCCTGGACGTGGTCCGCGCCTGGCGCCGGCCCGGCACGTCCGAGGCACCCGCCCGGGAGGCCGAGGCACGGGCCTCCGCGCTGATCGACGCGCTGCTGCGCGAACCGGCGGCCGAGTACCCGGACGTGCGGGTACGCGCCGTGACGGTCGAGGGCCCCGCCCACCGGATCCTGGTCCACCGCTCGGCCGCCGCCGACCTCGTCGTCCTGGGCGCCCGCCGCCGGTACGGCCACCACGGCCTGCAGCTCGGCCGGGTGGTCCACACGGTGCTGCACCAGGCGGAGTGCCCGGTGGCCGTCGTACCGCACACCGTGTGAGCGCCGCCGGTGGCGAGGAGAGCACCGAGGTGAGATGGGAGTACGACGGTTACGTCCCCGCCGACGAGCGGCTCAGGGAGTCGCTCTGCACGCTCGGGAACGGCTACTTCGCCACCCGGGGCGCCCTGCCGGAGTGCGCCGCGGACGACGTGCACTACCCCGGCACCTACGTGGCCGGCTGCTACGACCGGCTCGCCTCGCGGGTCGCCGGGCACCGGGTCGAGAACGAGGACCTGGTGAACCTCCCGAACTGGCTGCCGCTGCGGTTCCGGCTGCCGGGCGGCCACTGGCTGACCCCGGACACCGAGCCGGTGCTGGAGCACCGGCAGGTGCTGCGCCTGACCGACGGGGTACTGGAGCGGCGGACCCGCTACGGGCTCGGCGCCGGACGGGTGCTGGACGTGCGCCAGCAGCGGCTGGTGCACATGGGGGACCCGCATCTCGCGGCGCTGCGCACCGAGTTCACCGCCGAGGGCTTCACCGCTGACCTGGAGGTCGAGGCGGCGCTCGACGCCGACGTCCGCAACGCCGGGGTGGCCCGCTACCGTGAGCTGGACGGCCGTCACCTGGTCCGCGTGCGCACCGGTACCGCCGCCCCGGACACGGTGTGGCTGCGCTGCCGTACCCGCACCTCGGACATCCGGATCGGCATGGCCGCCCGCCTCGGCCCAAACGCCCCGGTCCCGGAGGGCGACGGCCGCCGCGCGGCCGTACAGCGGCTGCGGCTGCCGCTGGCGCCCGGCCGTACCCGCACCGTGGACAAGACCGTCGCCGTGCACACCTCCCGCGACCCCGCGATCGCCGACCCCGTGGCGGCCGCCGTCGACCGGGTCGGCGACGCGCCCGGCTTCGGCGCGCTGCTGCGGACGCACCGGCGGGCCTGGGACCAGCTGTGGCGCCGGACCGCCCTGGACGTCCCCGGCCGGGCCGGCGAGATCCTGCGGCTGCACCTCTTCCACGTGCTCCAGACGCTCTCCCCGCACACGGCCGACCTGGACGTCGGTGTCCCGGCCAGGGGGCTGCACGGCGAGGCGTACCGCGGTCACGTCTTCTGGGACGAACTGTTCGTCCTGCCCTTCCTCGACCTGCACTTCCCCGAGGTCTCCCGCGCCCTGCTCCACTACCGCCACCGGCGCCTGGAGCGCGCCCGCGCCGCCGCCCGCGCGATCGGCCGGCGCGGCGCGATGTACCCGTGGCAGAGCGCCACCGACGGCCGCGAGGAGTCCCAGGCACTGCACCTCAACCCGCGGTCGGGACGCTGGCTGCCGGACCACTCGCGCCTCCAGCGGCACGTCGGCTCGGCGGTGGCCTACAACGTGTGGCGGTACTGCGAGGCGAGCGGCGACACCGAGTTCCGGCACACCAAGGGCGCCGAGATGCTCCTGGAGATCGCCCGGTTCTGGGCGGACTCGGCCACCTGGGACGACCACCTCGGACGGCACCGCATCCGCGGCGTGGTCGGCCCCGACGAGTACCACGACGCCTATCCCGGCGCCCTGCGGCCCGGCCTCGACGACAACGCGTACACCAACGTCACCGCCGCCTGGGTCCTCACCCGCACCCTGGAACTGCTGGACACCCTGCCCGAACCGCGCCGCCGCGAACTCACCGCGCGCACCGGCCTGGACGACGCCGAGCTGCACCGCTGGCAGGAGGTGTCACGCACCCTCCACGTGCCCTTCCACGACGGTGTCGTCAGCCAGTTCGAGGGCTACGGCGCTCTCGCCGAACTCGACTGGGACGGCTACCGCGAGCGGTACGGGGACATCCGCAGGCTGGACCGCATCCTGGAGGCGGAGGGGGACACCGTCAACCGCTACAAGGCCTCCAAACAGGCCGACGTCCTGATGCTCGGGTACCTCTTCTCGCCCGCCGAACTCCGGGACCTGTTCGCCCGGTTGGGTCATGGACTCGACGAGGGGACCTGGACCCGCACGGTCGACCACTACCTGTGCCGCACCAGCCACGGCTCGACCCTCAGCGGTCTGGTGCACGGCTGGGTTCTGGCCCGCGACCGGCGTGCCGACGCCTGGGCGTTCGTCCAGGAGGCGCTGCGCGGCGACATCGCCGACGTCCAGGGCGGCACCACCGGCGAGGGCATCCACCTGGGCGCCATGGCGGGCACCCTCGACCTCGTCCAGCGCGGGCTGACCGGGCTGGAGACCCGGGAGGGAGCGCTCTGGGCCGACCCGGTGCCGCTGCCGGAGCTGTCGTCGTACGGCATGTCCCTCCGCTACCGGGGGCACTGGGGCGTGCGACTGCGGCTGCGGCGCGGGCGTCTGGAGGTGACCGTGCCGTCGTCCGACGAGTCGCCGATCGACATCCGGCTGCCGGACCGCACGGTGTGCGTCGAACCGGGTGAGACCTGCGTCCTCGTCCTCCCGCCCGCCGCCGACCGGCCCCCCCACGGTCCGCACGCGTGGCCGCACGGGCCGACCGGCCCCGCCGACGGCTGAGACCCGCGCGCCCTGCCTCTGCTCGCCGGCGGCCGAGAGCTGCGCCGCGTGCCGCCGGCGCCGAGAGGAAGCCCGCGGGGTCACAGTCCCCGGGGGCCTGCGGCCGTCGGGCCGGGGCCTGACGGTTCTTGCAGCACGGTCCGGGCGACCGGTCCCAGCAGGTCGGCCAGTCCGCGGAAGACGTCGAGGAACAGGTCGTCCACGGTCAGCACGCCCACCGCCCGGCCCAGCTCCAGGACCGGCAGCCGACGCACCCCGGTGCGGCGGAAGGCACGGTAGGCGGTCTGGAGGTCGTCGCCCGCGTCGACGGTGACCACCCGGGCCGACATGACCGCGTCCACCCGCGCGTCCCGGTCGAGGCCACCGCCCAGCCCGCGCACCGCGACGTCGCGGTCGGTGACGATACCGAGCAGCATCCCCTCGGCGTCGACGACCAGCACCGATCCGACGGAGGCGTCCGCCATCCGCCGGGCCGCCTCGGCCAGTTCCACGTCAGGGGCCACCGTCACCGGCGGGGCGGTCATCGCCTCGGACACCTTCATACGCCACCTCCTGGTGGGGGGACGGGACGACGTCGAGCACCTCGGCCACCGGACGCCGGGGGCTGGGGTGGCCGAGGGGGCCGTAGCCGAGCCGGATCACCATCTGCACATGCGCCATGCCGGAACCCGGGTCGCGGGTCACCCGCCGCAGCTCGGGCCACTCCAGGGTCTGGGACACCATGGAGGCGACCAGCCCGCCGGCCGTGGCCGTGAGCAGGACCCGCTCCAGCGCCTGCCCCGCCCGCAGCCGGTCAACCGGCCCGTCCCGGCCGGTACCCAGCAGCGCGAGCTGGGGATTCCGCTCGAACACCGCCCAGCCGCGGCCCGGCACCGCGTGCCCGGCGGCGAAGTCACGCACCGGCGTCGCGCGACCGTACCGGCTGGGGCCGAGCGCCTCGACGGGGATGCCGTCCGACGCGGGGGAGGCGCCCGCGGGGCCGGACCGGACCCAGCGGGCCGTCTCGGCGCGCAGGGCGGGGTCGACCGCTTCCCGGCCCTCGGCGTCCTGCACCAGTTCCAGCAGCTCCTGCACGTGCCAGGTGCCGGGGAAGACCAGCTGCGCCCCCTCGGCGTCCGCCGCCTCGCACAGCCGCTCCCGCAGGTCGGCCGGTATCGGCCGCTCGCTGAAGGGACGACGGCTGGAGTGGCGCCGGGGGAGCGCCGGGTACAGGGCGGCGAGCGCCGGGTCGGGCGGTGCGGTGTCGTCCAGGGTCACCCCGGCGAGCAGCGTGGGGTCCGCCGGATCCGGCAGCAGCCGTACCACCGGGGCCCACCCGGCCGCGCAGGCGGCCACCCGCAGGTTGAACAGCGCGGCACCGCACCCCATGTACAGGCCACGGGCGTCCGGGTCGGTGCGCGGCAGCGCGCGCGAGGGATCGGCGTACAGGCGCAGGACGCCGTCGGCGGCCAGGTAACGGAAGCTCCACGGCTGTGCGTTGTGCAGCGACGGCGCCGTGATGGCGTCGGCCACGAGTGCGGTCAGCGTGTTCGCGTCCACGTGCTGAGCGGTCACGATGACTCCCTTCGCCGGGCCTCGCTCCCAGCGTGGCCGGTCGCCACCGTGGCGGGCATGGGCCGCCCGAACCCGGCGAGGGGCCACTCGGCCCAAGCCGTGCCCTGTTGTGCCGACGCAGGCTGAAGAGGTGGACGCTACTCCGACGGAGCCGACCGCTCCGACCGAGCCGACCGTGAGCGACGTGATGACCCGCACCGTCGTCGCCCTGCGCACGGGCGCGGCCTTCAAGGACATCGTGAGGACCATGGGGGAGTGGCGCGTCAGCGCCCTTCCCGTGCTGGACGGCGACGGGCGCGTCACCGGGGTCGTCTCGGAGGCGGACCTGCTGCCCAAGGAGGTGTACCGCGAGGGCGGGGAGAACCCCCGGGAGCACCTGCGGCACCTGGCCGACACCCGCAAGGCGGACGCGGTGACCGCCGACGAGCTGATGACCGCCCCGGCCGTCACCGTGCCGCCCGGGGCGTCCCTCGCCCACGCCGCCCGGCTGATGGCCCGCCGCGGGGTGAAGCGGCTGCCGGTGGTCGGTCACGACGGGGCGCTCGTGGGCATCGTCAGCCGCTCCGACCTGCTGAAGGTCTTCCTGCGCGACGACGAGGACATCGCCGCGGAGGTACGCCGGCAGGTGGTCGGCCATCTCTTCGGCACCTTCCCGGCACCCGTGGCGGTCGAGGTGTGCGACGGGGTCGTCACGCTCACCGGACGCGTCGAGGACACGGTGCTCGTCCCGCTGGCCACCCTGCTGGCCCGGTCGGTACCGGGAGTCGTCGACGTGCACTGCGCCCTGACCGGACGGCGGCGCCCTTGAGAGGTGACTGAGAGGTTTCTGTGCAACGCTGACGCGCCTTCGCACCAGGCGTCCCACCGACCCCCCTCACCGACTCCCCCCAAGGATCTGTTCATGACCCTGATAAACGGCCTGCCCGCCCACGTCCTGCTCGTGCACCTCGTCGTGGTCCTCGTCCCGCTGACCGCGTTGGCGCTCGTGGTCGCGGCGGTCTCGCCGCGGGCGGCCCGGCGCATGGGCGTGGTGCTGCCGCTGCTCGCGCTGGTCACGCTGGTCGGGGTGCCGCTCACCACGCAGGCCGGTGAATGGCTGGAGCGCCACGTCGACGACGACGCCCTGGTGCGCCGGCACGCCGAGCTCGGGGACGGGCTGCTTCCCTGGGCCCTGGGCCTGTTCCTGCTGGCGGCCCTGGTCTGGTGGGCCGGCCGGTCGTCGGCCGCGGCGTCCGGCCCGGACTCCGCGGGCACCTCCGTCTGGTCCGGCACGCCCCTGCGGGTGGCCGCGGTGGTCCTGTCGCTGGTGGTGGCGGCGGGCGCCGTGGTGGACGTCTACCGCATCGGCGACTCGGGCGCGAAGGCGGCCTGGCACGACGGCTTCACCCAGTCCGCCTCGAACGGCGCCACGGACCACTGACGGCACCCCCGCCCGCAGCGGCGGGGCTTTCGCCGGGGCGGTCGGCGGCACGCTCGACGCCGAGGACACCCCCTGACGGCCTCACCATGGTGCTCAGCCTCCCGCCGGCACCGCGACGCCACCCGGAGCAACCGGACCCGCCCCGGGCAACCGGACCTGCCGGCCACCGCGGCTTCCGTCGCCGGGGCGGAGGCCCGGTCGCCGAGGCCGGTCAGTGGCAGAGCCTCGGGTCGGGATGCCCGGCGTGCGCGACCGGCACCGGGCACGGGTCGTGGCATGCGGCGTGCCTGAGGCGGACCACGGCGTCGAGTCCACCGCCGGGGGCCGCCTCCAGGGTGACCTCGCCCCCTCCCGCGCGGGTGAGGTGCCGTACCAGGGGCAGACCAAGGCCGGTCCCGTCGTGGTCGGCGTGCGGAGCACGCCAGAAGCGGTCGAAGGCCCGGTGCCGTTCGGCCTCGGTCATGCCGGGCCCCTGGTCGATCACGTGCAGCTCGGCCATGGCCGGGGTACGCGCTCCCCGTGCCGGGGCGGTCATGACGGCCAGTGTGACGACGGTTCCCGGCGCGGACACCCGCAGCGCGTTGGAGAGCAGGTTGTCGATGATCTGTTCCAGTGCGCCGGGGACCGCCAGCACCGGCACGGACGTGCCTCCGGTCACCCGGATGCCGACCTGCTGTTCGTCGGCGAAGGCCGTCCAGATGTCCGCGCGGCCGGAGACGACGGCGTTCAGATCGGCGGGCTCCGCCCGGATCTCCGTGTTCTCCAGCCGGGCCAGTGTGAGCAGCCCCTGCACCATGCGGCTGAGCCGCTCCAGCTCCCCGAGTGCCTGGTCGAGGCTGTCCTGGGCGCAGGGGGCGAGGTGCGGCTCGAAGTTCTCCAGACGCAGCCGGAGCGCGGTCAGGGGTGTCTTCAGCTGGTGCGACACGTCGGAGGCGAACGCCTGCTGAGCCTGGAGCAGGTGCTGGAGCCGGGTCGCGGTCCGGGTGAACGACGCGGTGAGCCGGCGCAGTTCCGGCGGCCCGTGACCGGTGGCCGGCGGATCGGTGATCCGGCCCTCGGCGAGTTGCGCGGTGGCGCGTTCCAGGGCCTGCACGGGGCGGGTGATCGAACGCGCGAGAGCGAACCCGATCAGCGAGGCCGCGGCGAGGACCGCGAGACCGACGGCGGCGAGGACCAGCCAGGTGGTGCGCACCCTGGCCCTGACCGGGCCCAGCGCGTACACCGTGCGCACCACACAGGCCACGGTGGGGGCGGAGCCGCCCGGCACGGTGACCAAGAGGAGCCCACCGTCCGCGGACGGGTCCCGGCGCGTGCCGACGGCGGGGCGGTCGCGCAGCGCCGTGGAGATGTCCGGCTCCGCGGACAGGTCCGTGCCGACCCGGGAGGGGGCGGCGGTGTCGGTGAGGACCCGGCCCCGGCGGTCGGCGACGAGCACGGCGGCGCCGGTCCGCCGCCCGTACGCGCGGGCGAGGTCGGGCAGGTCGGCCGTCAGCCCGTGCTCCATCTTGTCCTCGCACACCTCGGCGAGCGTCATCGCCCCCTGCTCCGCCGTGCGGGAGAAGCGGGCCAGCTCACTGCGGGCGTAGAAGACGCCGAAGGGCACTTCGAGCGCGAGCAGGACGAGCACTATCAGGCTCAGGTGGCTGAGCAGGAGGCGACGGGTCACCGGATCTCCGCCGGGGGGACGAGACGGAAGCCGATCCCGCGGATGTTCTCGATCCAGGACGCGTCGCCGAGTTTGCGGCGCAGCGCGGCGATGTGGACGTCCAGGGTCTTGGTGGGGCCGAAGAAGTTCGGTTCCCACACCGTGTCGAGGATCTGCCGGCGGGAGCAGACGGCGCCCGGGTCCTCCGCCAGACAGGCGAGCAGGTCGAACTCCTTGGGCGCGAGGGCGACGGACGACCGGTGCAGGTGTACCTGCCGGGTGCGGCAGTCGATGGTCAGCGGGCCGATCCGCTGGACGCCGGGCGTCCCGGGACGATCAGCGCCGTCGGCGGGCTGCGCCGGGCCACCCGGGGGGTCGGCGAGGGCCGGGCGGGCACGGCGGGTGACGGCACGGATCCGGGCGACGAGCTCCCGGACACCGAACGGCTTGGAGACGTAGTCGTCCGCGCCCAGTTCGAGCCCGAGCACCCGGTCCACCTCGTCGTCCCTGGCCGTGATCATGATGATCGGCACGGCCGAGCGGGACCGCAGCGCCCGGCAGACGTCGATGCCGTCCATGTCGGGCAGCCCCAGGTCCAGCAGCACCATCGCCGCCTCCGGCGCGGCGAGGCCCTCGGCCCCCGTCCTGGCGTGGTCCACGGTGAACCCGAACCGGCGCAGCCCCTCCGTCAGCGGCCCGGCCACCCGCTCGTCGTCCTCGATCAGCAAGACACGCATGCCGAAAGGCTCACAGACGCCGGCCCCGGCGCGTGGCGCAAACGCCGCAAGCTCCCCCGAGTCAGTGATCTTCCACGACCGGCTCATGCGGTGGGGCGCGGTTTCCTGACGACATCAAGGGTCCGGCCAGCGTGGCGTAAGCCGAGAGTTAAGACGTCGCACGACCGCCCCCTGTTTCCCAGGTGACGCGCGGATGCTGATCCAGGGTCAGCCTGTCGGCCCCGGCGTCCTGTGCGGGCGGTCCGGCGGACCCGCGCCGGGAGAAAGGCTGTTTCAGGGGTGTCCGCGGCCCTCTCGCTGTCTTCGCTCTGGCAGTTCCCTTGATCGTCTTCCCGTAGCGTCGGCCGGGCGGTCGGTGCCACCGGAGCACCACCGGACCACCCGCCACCGCGAGAACCAGGGACACCGCATGCCCATCGACGAACTGCGCCGCGTCCGCCCGGACCTGGTGGAGCCCTTCGCGACCGCACTCCCGGGAGCACGCGCCACCGTGCTGTCCCGCCTGTGGGGCGCCTTCGCACGAGAACCCCTGCCCGGTGTGACCACGCGGCGCCGTGCGTCCGGATCCCTGGTCGTCCACCTGCGACGGGGCGGTTCGCTCTCGGCGCCCGAGGCGGCGGCGCGGCCGTTCGCCGACGTACCGCCCGACTTCGCCGTGGCGGGGCCGCAGGGACCGATCGGCGACCCGGTCCGGCTGCTGGCAGAGCTGGGCCTGCGCACCGCCGCGGCGCAGCGGCTGGCGGCCGAACTCGACAACAGCGTCGCCAACCTGGCCCTCGCCAGAGCCGCCAACGCGGGCCGCAGGGCCGCTCCCGCCGACTCGGCGGACGCCGAGCAGGCGGTCGTCGACGGCCACCCGCAGCACCCCTGCTGCCGGACCCGCACCGGCATGTCCGTCGCCGACGTGCTCGCCTACGCGCCCGAACACCACCCGGTCGTCCGGCTGGCGCTGCTCCGGGTCCCGGCCGACCGCTGGCAGGGCGCCGGCGACTGGCCGGCGACCCTGCGCGACGGCGACGCCCGCCTGCTGCCGGTGCACCCCTGGCAGCGCGACCACGTGCTCCGGCACCACCGCGACCTGGCAGTCGTCGAGGAGACGATCCCGGCCCGCCCGCTGCTGTCGCTGCGTACCCTCGCACCGCTGGCCGGCGCCCTGCCCGGCTGCCACGTCAAGACCGCGCTCGACGTCCAGGTCACCAACTACCGGCGCACCATCTCCGCGGCCGAGGTCGCCGACGGGCCCCCGCTGTCCGAGCTGGTCGCGGCCGTCCTCGACAAGGCCGGACACGGCGGTGGCCTGCGCGTCCTGCGGGAGCTGGGCGGCGGCTCGGTGCGCGTGGACGGGCAGCCGTCCGCGAGCCTGACGGCCATGATCCGCGAATCGACCGAGTGCCACCTCGACGCCGGTGAGATCGCCGTGCCGCTCACGGCCGTGCACGCGACCGGAGCCGCCGTGGTGTCGGGGGACCCGGTGCGCTGGCTGGCGGACCTCGCCGGTCTCGTCCTGCCGCCGGCCCTGACGCTGCTGTCCATGGGGGTCGCCCTTGAGGCACACGGCCAGAACACCCTGGTCGTCCTGCGGGACGGCCTGCCGGTGCGGGTGCTGTACCGGGACCTGGACGGCGTCCGGGTCAGCCCGCGCCGCCTGGCCCGGTGCGGTTTCACGCTGCCGCCGCTGCTCGGCAGCCGCGCCGGCGACGACATCGGCGCGCTGCGCACCAAGCTCTTCGGCGGCCTGGTCAGCGGCGTCTTCAGCGAACTGGTGGACGTCCTCGGCCGGACCCGGGCGGCCGAGCCGCGGGCGCTGTGGGGCACGGTCGCCGAGGCCGGGCGGCGTGTCTTCGCCGACCTGCCGGACCAGGAGGACGCGGCGGCGTTCTTCGGGGACACGATGCCGCTGAAGGCGACCGTCGCCATGCGCCTGTCCGCGAACCCGGGCGCCGCGCAATGGACGTCCGTTCCCAACCCCCTGGCGCTGTGCCGTTGACCTCCGACACCGACCGCTTTCCCCCAGGAGCGACCACATGACCACCGGCACCGCCCACACCGACCGCACCACCACCGCCCCCGCCCCCCACACCGACCGCACCGCCGCCGCCCACGCCCCGGCCGCCGAGCCGGCACGGACGGCCGACCTCGTCACGGCCCACACCCTGCTCAACTGCCTGGTCCGCGAGGTGTCCGCCCCCGAGCACCAGGTGACGGTCGTCGACGACCACCTCCTGCTCCGACTGCCCCGCCGGGGCCTGCTGCTGCGTGCCGCGCTGCGGCGGACCTCGCTGATCGGAGCGCACCGCTTCCGGGGCCCGGTGCAGCGGCTCGACGGCGACGCCTGGGTGAGCGTGGACTGGCGCGAGCTGGCCGCCTGCATCCAGGACGAACTGGAACAGCGCACCGGTCTGGCCAACGAGGAGTTCCTGGGCCAGGTCGCGGACAGCCGGGAGACGATCCGCGTCGTGCTGGAGGAGCGGGCGGGCGCCCGGGCGCCCGCGGACCCGTACGTCGCCTCGGAGCAGTCCCTGGTGTTCGGCCACCGCTTCCATCCCACGCCCAAGGCCCGTACCGGCGACCCGGCGGACTGGCTGGCGTACGGCCCGGAGACCGGCACCCGCTTCCGCCTGCGCTACCTGGCCGTGCGCCGGCACCTCGTACGGGAGGAGGGCGAGCCGCAGGCGCTGGACGCGCTGCACCCGGTGGCCGGCCCCGGTTTCGCCGTACTCCCCGTGCACCCCTGGCAGTACCGGCTGCTGAAGGACCACGAGCGGCTCCGCGAGGCGGTCGCCGCCGGGGACGTCGTGGACACCGGCACGGGCGGCCCGGAGCTGGTGCCGACCGCGTCGGTGCGGACGCTGTACGCACCGCAGGCCGACACGTTCCTGAAGTTCAGCCTCGACGTCCGCCTCACCAACTGCGTCCGCAGGCACGCGAGTTACGAGCTGTCCGGGGCCGTCGCCCTCAACCGGCTGCTCCAGCCCGTCTTCGCCCGGCTCACCGACCGCTTCCCGGGGTGCGCGCTGCTGGCCGAGCCCGGCTACCGCACCCTCGCCCCGGCCGGCGACACCGCCCTCCTGGAGGGCTTCGGCGTCATCGTCCGCTCCGGCCTGCGCGGTCATCTGCGTCCCGGGGTCACACCCCTGCTCGCCGCCGCGGTGGCGGACGAGTACCCGACCGGCGCGGCCCATGTCTCCCGGCTGCTCGCCCGCGGCGACGGCGACGTCCTGGCCTGGTGGGACGCGTATCTCGGGCTGTTGCTGCCGCCGGTCCTGGCCGCCTACTTCGAACACGGCGTCGTCCTCGAACCCCACCTGCAGAACGTCGTCGTCGGCGTCCGGGCCGACGGCACGCCCGCGCAGATGTTCTTCCGCGACCTGGAGGGCACCAAGCTCCTGCCGGGCCGTCACCGGCAGGCCCTCGCGGACCTCCCCGACGCCGTGCGCGGCCCCCTCACCTACGATCCCGAACACGGCTGGAACCGGGTCGCCTACTGCCTCCTCGTCAACCACACCGCCGAGATGCTCAGCGCCCTGGCCGACCTCGACCCGACGCTGGAACCCGCCCTGTGGGGCCTGGTCCGCGACCACCTCGCCGCGTACGCCCGCACCGCCGCCGAACCGCCGCGCCTGCGTGCCCTGCTGTCCGGCGTACCGCTGCCGGCCAAGGCCAACCTGCTGCTGCGCTGGTCCCGCAAGGCCGACCGGCACGCGACCTACGTGCCGCTGCCCAGCCCGCTCGGCGCGGACTTCCCCCGCGAGGTGGTCCGGTGAGGCCCGGGACGTACGACCTCGTCGCCGCACTGCCCGACGACGACCTGCCCGCCTACGTCTACGACCTGCCCGGCCTGCGCGACCACGTGCGCGCGATCCGGGCCGCGCTGCCGGACCGCGTCGAGCTGCTCTACGCGGCCAAGGCCAACTCCGACCCCCGGATCCTGCGCACGCTCGCCGCCCACGTCCACGGCTTCGAGGTGGCCTCCGGCGGCGAACTGGACCACGTCCGCGCCGTCGTCCCGGGCGCGCCGATCGCGTTCGGCGGTCCCGGCAAGACCCCGCAGGAGCTGACCCGGGCGCTGGACGCGGGAGTCGGGCGCCTGCACATCGAGAGCGAACACGAACTCCGCCTGCTGACCACCCTGCTGGGCGGGCGGACCGTGGACGTCCTGCTGCGCGTCAACCTGCCCGTGGACGTGGGCCCGGTCGCCCTGACCATGGGCGGCGGGCCGTTCGGCATGGATCCCGTACAGCTGGACCGCTGCCTGGAACTGATGCGGTCGGTCCCGGGCGTCCGGCTGCGCGGCCTCCACCTCCACCTCGCCAGCGGCCTCCAGGCCCGGCCCCAGCTCCTGCTCGTCGACGAGATCCTCACCTGGGCGAGGAGCTGGGCCGGCGAGCGCGGGGTCGAGCTGCGCGAGGTCAACGTCGGCGGCGGCATGGGCGTCGACTACACGCACCCGCCCAGGGTGTTCGACTGGCCCGCCCTGGGCGCCGGACTGCGGCGGATCCTCGCCCGCCACCCCCACCTCACCCTGCGCGTCGAGCCCGGCCGCTCGGTCACGGCGTACTGCGGCTGGTACGTCACCGACGTCCTGGACCTCAAGTCCAGCCGGGGGCACGCGTTCGCCGTCCTGCGCGGAGGCACCCACCACCTGCGCACCCCGGCCGCGAAACAGCACGACCAGCCCTTCGAGGTGATCCCCCGGGAGACCTGGGCGCGGCCCTGGAACCGTCCGGAGATCAGGGACGAGCCGGTGACGCTGGTCGGGCAGCTCTGCACGCCCAAGGACGTCCTGGCGAGCCGGATCACGACGGAACGGCTGCGGGTCGGCGACCGGGTCGCCTTCGCGATGGCCGGCGCCTACGCGTGGAACATCTCCCACCACGCGTTCCTCATGCACCCGCACCCGACCTTCCACCACCTCGACGACGCCGAGGCGCCCGCCACGGGCGGCACGTCTGCCCGCCGGACGTCATGAGTGCCGTCGTCCGCCCGCCGGCGACGCACGCGCTCACCGTCCGGAACTTCCGGCGCTACCTGCTCGGACAGCTGGTCTCCAACATCGGCACGTGGATGCAGCGCGCCGCCCAGGACCTGCTCGTCCTGCACATCACCGGCGACAGCGGCAGCGCGGTCGGGATCGTGACCGCGCTGCAGTTCCTCCCCGGGACCCTGCTGGGCCTGGCCGGCGGCGTGCTGGCCGACCGGTATCCCAAGCGGCGGACACTGCTCCTGACCCAGACGGCGATGGCCGCCCAGTCGCTCCTGCTGGGACTGCTCACGGTCACCGGAGCGGTGAACCTGCCGTCCCTCTACGCGCTGGCCCTCGTCCTCGGCGCCGCCACCGCCGTGGACGGTCCCGCCCGCAACGCCTACATCGGCGAACTCGTCTCCCGCGAGCACACCGCCGGCGCCGTCAGCCTGAACGCCGCCCAGTTCAACGTGGCCCGCGCCGTCGGCCCGGCCCTCGCCGGCCTGGCCGTCGCGGCGTTCGGCAGCGGCCCGGTGTTCCTCCTGAACACCGCCTCGTACCTGGCCGTCCTGTACGGCCTGATCGCCGTCCGTAGCGACGCGCCGGACGCCCCCGCCCGCGCCCGGCCGGGCCCCGCCCGGGTGAGCGAGGCGCTCCGCCACATCGCCGCCACCCCGGATCTGCTCCTCCCGATCGGTCTCGTCGCCTTCGTCGGCACCTTCGGCCTCAACTTCCAGGTCACCATCTCGCTCGTCGCCGTCACGGTGTTCCACACGGGCGCCGCCGCCTTCGGCTGGCTCTCCGCCGCCTACGCCCTCGGCGGCCTTGTCGGCGCGCTCTACTGGGCCCACCACGGCAAGCCGCCCACCCGGCGCCGTCTGACCTCCACCGCGATCGGCTTCGGCGCACTGGAGGTCGCGCAGGGCCTCATGCCGGACTACGGCTCGTTCCTGCTCCTGCTGTTCCTCACCGGATGCGCCGCGGTGACCGTGACCACCACCGCCAACGCGCTGGTCCAGCTGCACGCCGACCCCCCGCTGCGCGGCCGGGTCCTGTCCGTCTACTTCCTCGTCCTCCTCGGCGGTACCCCCGTCGGCGCACCCCTGGTCGGCATGGTGTCCGATACGCTCGGAGCCCGCTTCACCCTGGTCCTGGGCGGCGCCGTCTCGCTCGTCGCGGCGCTGGCGCTCGCCGTCCGCGCCCGCGGGCGCCGGGCCCCGAGCCCCCGGAGCCGGCGCGGCCTCGCGCCCGCGGCCGAGGGGGCGGCTGCGGGCCCGGCGCCGGAGCACCTTACTCTTACGACATGTAGGAGCTGCCGGGGGTGTGAGCGCGCCCCGGCAGGCCCCAAGAGCGCACTTCGTGGGCTGCCTCCCGGCGCCGACGGGGACGGGCGCTGACCGAGGAGTGGCGAGAATGAGCGAACACCGGCGCCGACCGTCGGGGCGGACCGCACCGCCCGGCCCCGACGCCCCGCACCACGGCGGCCGGGCCGCGGCGCGCCGGGCCGCGCGGTCCGGGGAGGGGCGCGCCCGCCGAGCCGCCGGCACGCGGCACGCGGACGCCGGACACCCCCGTCGACGGAGCCTGATCGACTACCCGCGGGCCGGCCGGCGCGGTCTCCGGCGGTGGCTGCCGTCGTGGAAGCTGGTGTCGGGCACCTTCCTGCTGTTCGCCGCCGGCCTGCTGGGCCTGTTCGGCTACGCCTACGCCACGACGACCATTCCCAGCGCGAACCCCAGCACCCAGGCGCAGAGCAACACCTACTACTGGTCGGACGGCTCGGTGATGACCACCCAGGGGGCGACCAACCGGCAGAACGTCGACCTCGCCCAGGTGCCGAAGCTGGTGCAGTGGGACTTCCTCGCCGCGGAGAACGCCACCTTCTACACCGATCCGGGCGTCGACACGCGGGGCATGCTCCGCGCCGTCTACCACATGGCCACGGGCGGCGAGGTGCAGTCGGGGTCCACCATCACCCAGCAGTTCGTGAAGAACACCTACCTCAGCCAGGACCAGTCGGTCACCCGCAAGCTCAGGGAGATCATGATCTCCCTGAAGATCGGCGGCCAGCTGTCCAAGCAGCAGATACTGCAGGGCTACCTCAACACCTGCTACTACGGCCGGGACGCCTACGGCATCGAGGCCGCCGCCCGCACCTACTACCACGTGCACGCCTTCCAGCTGAACGTCAGCCAGGGGGCCTTCATCGCCGCCACGGTCAACGAGCCGAGCCTGCTGATGCACGCCGACACCGACCCGCAGGCCAAGGCCCAGGCCAAGGCGCGCTGGACGTACGTGCTGGACCGGATGGCCAAGATCCACAAGATCACCGCCGCCCAGGAGCAGCAGTACCTCGCGGCGGGGTTCCCCACGCCCAAGCCGTACGCGCCGTCGGCGGGCATGGCCGGGCAGACCGGGTACCTGGTGCAGGCCGCGGAGAAGTACGTCGAGGCCCACACGTCCCTCACGGACCAGCAGCTGGGCCACGGCGGCTACCAGATCTACACCACCTTCGACAAGAAGAAGGTGGGCGCCCTGTCGGCGTCCGTCGCGGCGATGGAGCGGAAGCATCTCGACCCGAAGCACCGCACGGCCGACAAGGACGTCCAGGTCGGCGCGGCGTCGATCGATCCGTCCACCGGCGCGCTCGTCGCGCTGTACGGAGGGCCCGGCTGGAACAAGGGGCACTGGACGGACAACGCCGACGCGACCGGCGTCCCGGTCGGCTCCACCTTCAAACCCCTCGACCTGGCCGCCGCCCTCGACCACGGCGCCGTCCTCTCACCCGGGCAGCCGGCCTCGCCCATCACCCCGGACTCGAAGTTCGACGGCGACGACGGCATCACCATCAAGAACCAGCAGGGCCAGGAGCTGCCGGACGCGAAGGACCCCACGGGACTCCTGCACCAGCGCAACGACGTCACCACGAAGTGGGGCTACATCACCCTGCGCAAGGCGATGGAGCAGTCGGTCAACACCCCGTACGTCCAGCTCGGCGAGTACGTCGGCTACGACGCCGTGGAGGCCGAGGCCCTGAAGGCGGGACTTTTGCGCCCGAGCCTCCAGTACGACACCCCGGGCTTCTACATCGGTACGTCCACCCCGTCGGCGATCCGCATGGCGGACGCGTACGCCACCTTCGACGACGGCGGAGTCCAGCACGAGCCGTACTCGGTGACCAAGGTCGTCGCCGACGGCCGGCAGCTGCCCGGCTTCGACAAGCCCAAGGGCACCATGGCCATGCCCGCCTCGACCGCCGACACCGTCACCGACGTCCTGCGGGACGTCGTCAAGAACGGCACCGGCACCAACGCCCAGGCCCTGGGCCGCCCGGCGGCCGGCAAGACGGGTACCACCGACGACTACAAGTCCGCCTGGTTCATCGGCTACACCCCACAGCTCACCACGGCCGTGAGCATGTTCAAGGAGGACCCGAAGAACGCCGGCCTCCAGTCCATGCAGGGCGTCGGTGGCTACGCCAAGGTCTTCGGCGCCGACATGCCCACCGAGGTATGGACCGGCTACATGACCGCCGCCCTCCGGGGACAGCCCGTCCAGGAGTTCCCGCCCGCACCCGCGCTCGGCCAGTCCACGGACGAGTACGGCGCACCCTCGCCCACGCCCTCCGCCACCGTGGCCCCGAGCACACCCCCGGCGACCCCGACCGCGCCTCCCACCCCGACCCCCACCACCGCACCGTGCCGCGGGCACGGAAGGCACTGCGTCAGCCCGAGCCCCACCGACACCACGGGAAGCGGCGGCGCTACCGGGGGCGGTACCGGCGGCGGCCTGTTCGGCGGCACGACCGGCGGCACGACCGGCGGCACCTCACCCTCACCCGCGCCGACGAGCACCACACCGGTGCCGGGACGCGGCCGCGGTTAGGGCCTGCCCATGGCTTTCATCGTGGTGTGCGAGGACGACGCGGCGGTCCGTGACGTCCTCAAGCGCGCGCTCGAGCACGACGGCCACACGATCGCCGTCACCGCCACCGCGGACGGCCTGCTGCGCCGGCTCGACCCGGCCCCTGACCTGGTCGTCCTGGATCTGGGGCTGCCGGACGCCGACGGCCGCGACGTCTGCCTGGCGCTGCGCTCGCGCGGCGTCGACGCCCCGGTGCTGATGCTCACCGCGCTGGACGGCATGCACCACAAGGTAGGGGGGTTCGAGGCGGGAGCCGACGACTACATGACGAAACCGTTCGACATCCCGGAGCTGCTGGTGCGGGTCCGCGCCCTGCTGCGCAGGACGACCGCGACGACCCCGCCGAGGGGCGTCGTCCTCGATCCCGCGAAACACGTCGTGACCTACGGTTCTACGAGCGAGAGCCTGACGCCGACCGAGTTCCGGCTGCTGGGCAGGCTCATCGCCGCACAGGGTGACGCGGTACGCCGGCACGCCCTCGTCGCCGCGGGGTGGCCGCACGGCGCGCAGGTCAGCGACAACACCCTGGACTCCTTCGTCCGCCGGCTGCGGACCAAACTCGGTGCGCTGGGCGTGGCCGACCGCCTGGCGACGGTCCGCGGGGTGGGCTACCGATGGGAGTGACGGGCTTTCGCGGCAGGGTCGTCGCGCTCGCGGTGCTGATCGCGACAGCGGTCGTCGCGGTCCTGGTGGTGGTCTCCCACGTGCTGCTGAGCCGGGTGACCGACGCCGACGCGAACGCCCTGGCGCACACCCGTGCCGAAGCGGCGGCGGCGAACGTGGCCGTCCGCGGTGGCCGCGTCGTGCTGATCGAGGGCGGCAACGAAGCACTGGACACGGTCTCGTGGGTGTATGCCGACGGGCACCTCATCGACGGAATCGTGCCGCCCGGTGTGCTCGAACGCGTCGACGCGCTGGTCGGCTCCGGGCAGTCCCGGACCACCACGGTCGGCAGTGATCTGCTGTACGCCAAGCCGATCCGCCAGGGAAGCCACCACGTCATGGTGGTCGTGCGGGTCGACCTGACACCGTACGAGACGTCGGAGCAGCGCAGCCTGACGATGTCGCTCATCCTGGGCGGCATCGCGATCCTGCTCGCCGGTGTCGTCGCGCGCCTCGTGGTGGGCCGCGCGCTGCGGGTGGTCCACGACATGGCCGCGCTCGCCGACGACTGGGGCGAGCACGAACCCGGGCGCCGCTTCGACCTCGGCGTGCCCCGGGACGAGTTCGGGGAGCTCGGACGGACACTCGACCGCCTGCTCGACCGCGTGGACAACGCGCTCGCGGACGAGCGCCGGCTCACCGACGAGATCGCCCACGAACTGCGGACGCCCCTGACGGCCCTGCGGGGCGAGGCACAGCTGGCGCAGCTCTCCGGTCAGCAGGTGGCACCCCAGGCCGTGCTGACCGAGGTGGACCGCCTGAACACGGCGATCACCGCGATCCTCGGTGCCGCCCGGACCCGGATCGACGGAGGTACCCGCTGCGATCTCCGGGCGGCGGCGCGAAAGGCCGTCGCCGGCCGGTCCATCGAACTCGCCGTCCCGGCCGACGTCGACGTCGCCGTGGCCACCGAACTCGTCGTGGCCGTGTTGTCACCCCTGCTGGAGAACGGCCTGCGGCACGCGAACTCGCGCGTCTGGGTCACGGGGCGCGTGCAGCCCCAGGGTGTCGTGATCGACGTCCTCGACGACGGCCCGGGGTTCGACCCGGCGGAGGTCGACCGGGTCTTCGAAGCGGGCGTGACCGGCGGCGACGGACACGGACTGGGACTGGCCGTGGTCAAGCGGCTCGCAGCGTCCGCCGGAGTGGCGGTCCGTGCGATCGCGGCCGGTCACGGTCGCGTCGAGGTGACCTTCCCCACACCGGAGGCGGCCGCGTAGTCAGGTTGTGTGCAGGTTCGCCACACCAACCTCATTGCATGACAACGACGAGCGAAGCCCGCACGCACCGCAGCGGGCGGCTGATGCTGAACAAGGTTCCCGAGGTCACCGTCTGGTTCTGGGTGATCAAGATCCTGTGCACGACCGTCGGTGAGAGTTTCGCCGACTGGATCAACATGAAACTGGGCGTCGGCCTGGTGAGCACGGCCTGGATCTTCACCGCGGTGTTCGTCGTGGTCCTCGCCGTCCAGCTGCGGCTGAAGCGGTACGTACCGTTCCCGTACTGGCTGACCGTGGTCGTCGTCAGTGTCACGGGCACGCTGTACACCGACATCCTGACCGACCAGCTCAACGTGCCGCTGTGGATCAGCACCGTGGTGTTCTCGGTCCTGCTCGCCGTGGTCTTCGGCGCGTGGTGGCTGCGCGAGCGCACCCTCTCGATCCACTCGGTCAACACCCTGCCGCGTGAGTCGTTCTACTGGCTCACCGTTCTCGTCACCTTCGCCCTCGGCACCGCGACCGGCGACTGGACCCTGGAGCTCACCGGCTGGAGCCCGGGAGTCTCGGTCCTGCTGCCGCTCGGCCTCATCGCGGCGATCACGCTGCTGTGGAAGTTCGGCGCGAACCCGGTGCTGTCCTTCTGGCTCGCCTACATCCTGACCCGCCCGCTGGGCGCCAACATCGGCGACTGGCTCGCCTCCCCGAAGGTCGCCGCGCCGGGCGAGCCGACCGGCCTGGCCATGGGCACCTTCACCACCAGCCTGATCTTCCTCGGCCTGATCCTGGCGACCGTCGTCTACCTGACGGTGACCCGCTCCGACGTGACCGAGACCTACGACGCCACGCACACCCCGGGCACCACCTCCGACCCGCGGCGGGAGCGCGTCGCGCTGGCGGGCTTCGGCCTCCTCGCCGTCGCCACGGTCGGCCTGCTGGTCTGGGCGCACGGCCGGCCGCACGTCGGACCGGCGCCGGAGACCGACGCCACCTCCACCGTCCACCTCGCCCCCGGCCAGGCCGTGAAGAAGTTCCCGGCCAAGAAGGTCGACGCGCTGCGGGCCCTCGCCACGACCTCGCTCAAGGACGCGCAGTCGGGGAACGCGAGCGGCGCCCACGCGGCCGCCCAGTCGCTGCGCGACCTCTGGGACGCCGACCAGGCCACGTTGCAGCCGCTGGACAACACCGGCTGGACGTTCCTCGACGCCCAGATGGACCAGGTCCTGAAGACCTTCGGCATCGACCACCCGAACCCGCCGATGCCCCCGGCCCGCCAGGAGGCCGAACTGCGCACCCTCCTCACGGACATGCGCTGACGGACCTGATCGGCGGCGACTTCACCGGAGTCGCCGCCGATCACGCCCCGATGGGCAGTCGACACGCCCGCCCGTGAGTCCTTATACCGGCTCGCCGCCGGACCCCGGGCTGCTTGCCCGCCGCTCGGCGTTGTGAACCGCGGGGGCACTCGCCGTACCGCGGCTCCGCGGACGCGTGCTCAGTCCGGCGGACCGGGCTGCTGTTCCAACCGATACCCGTGCCCCCGCAACGTGGTGATCCGCGGCAGCCGGGCCGGCCGCCCACCCGTCTGTGCCGCCTCGGTGAGTCCCCGGCGCAGGCCCGCCAACGTCACGTCCAGGGTCTTGGTGGAGCCGTACCAGTTCTCGTCCCACACCTCGGCCATCAGCGTCTCGCGCGAGACCGCCTCGCCGGCCCGCGCGGCCAGCACCGCGAGCAGGTCGAACTCCTTGGCGCGCAGCGGGACGTCGACGCCCAGCAGGACGCAGCGCCGGGCCGTCACGTCGACGACCAGATCGCCCAGCCGCACCGGCTCCCGGGCCGGCACGGCCACCGTGTGGCGTCTGAGGTGGGCCCGCAGCCGGGCGAGCAGCACGGTCAGGCTGAACGGCTTGACCAGGTAGTCGTCGGCACCGGCGTCCAGCCCAGCGATGATGTCGATGTCGTCCGTCCGTGCCGTCAGCACGACGATCAGCAGGTCGGGGAGGCGGGCGCGCAGTTGCCGGGCGACGTCCAGGCCGTCCATGTCCGGCAGCCCCAGGTCCAGCAGCAGGACCTCGTACGGTGCCCGCCCGGCCTCCGCCAGTGCGCCCGCTCCGGTGCGGCACCACGTCGGGGCGTAGTCGTGGCCGCGCAGGCCGGTTTCCAGGTGGCGGCCGATGGTGTCGTCGTCCTCGACGACGAGGACGCGCAGTCGGCTGCGGTCCGGTGCGGCGGGCGTGCGCATGGTCGACAGCTTAGGAGCCGCCGGGACGAGGGGCTCGTCACGGGTGCGGGCCGGGTTCACAGGTCGCGGAGCTCCTCCACGGCGGGGCGGTGGCTGCCACGGATGCCGTTGAGGGCCGCTGCCAGGATCGCGGCGACGGCGGCTGCCCCGGTGAGTGCCAGGTAGGCAGCGGGGACCGACAGGGCCGCGGGGGGCGGATCGAAGACGCCGGTCAGGACCTTGACCAGCATCTCCGACAGGGCCCAGCCGATGAGGGCGCCTCCGGCGAGGCCGGCGACGGCCAGCAACAGGGCCTCGGAGAGGACCATGCCGCGCAGGTGGCGTGGTCGCGCGCCGAGGACGGTGGCGATGGCGAAGGTCCGGCGGCGTTCGGCGAGTCCGAGGGCGAGGACCAGGCCGCCGGCCCCGGCGGCGAGCAGGACGGCGAAGGCGAGCTCGATGCGGGTGAGGCCGGCCAGGTCGACGGAGGTCAGGCTGGTGCCGACGGTGCCGCGGGTCTGGGTGAGGTCGGTGACGGTGGCCCGGGTACCGAGCTGTCCCCGCAGGTGGGCGGCGATCCGCTGCTGGTTCGTGCCGCCGGTGTCGAGGAGGAAGGCGCCGACCGAGTCGTCGCCGGTGACCTGGGCGATGTAGGCGGCGTTGGCGACGAAGAAGCTGTCCTTGGGGGCGGTGGGGAACTCCTTGGCGATGCCGGCGTAGTGGAAGGGGACCGTGCGCAGGGACTTGGTGCGCGTGTCCTGGATGCGCAGGTTGACGGTGTCTCCGGGGGAGAGCTGGAAGTCGTTCACGGTCTCGACACTGACCAGGAGATTGTCCGGGCGCTGGGCGAGGCGGCGCATCAGCTGGTCGGCGGTGCCGCCGGCGAAGTAGGCGTCCTGCAGCGAGGTGGCCTTGGCGACGCTGTCCGGTCGGACGCCGTAGAGGTCCTGGAGGTCGGAGCCGACGTAGGCGAAGCGGTGCTGGAGGGGTTCGACGTGCCGTACGCCGGAGACCTTCAGTGCTGCTCCGGCCGCGGGCGGTACCTGGGCGCCGGGAGGTTCGGTGACGGTGACGTCGGCGCCGTTGGTCAGCCGGGCGTCGACCTCGGCCTGCTGGTGGTAGGTGGCGTTGAAGACGGCGGTGGAGATCGCGAAGGAGACGGCGAGGGCGAGCAGGACCACCGACCGGGCGAACGGGCGGCGGCGCCGGGCCAGGACGGCGGCGGTGGTGCCGGCCAGGGTCGCGGTCAGCGGCCGGACCACCCGGGCCAGCGCCGGCCGGCCGTGGGTGAGGGAGAGCAGGACGAGACGCCACAGCAGCAGGGCCGCGCCGATCCACAGCAGGGCGGGGCCGAGAAAGGCCCAGTACGACACGGAGATGCTGGGGACGCCCTCCGGGGCGAGGACGAGTGCGTACTGGTTGCCCGAGGAGGCACGGAAGACGAGCCACGAGCCGATCAGCAGGGCGAAGTCCAGGCCGTAGCGCATCCACCAGGGTGACCGGGAGCGTCGGGCGTCCTCCTGCTTGCGGGTGTCGGCGACGGTCACCGTGCGCAGGTCCCGCAGGGCCGGGACGAGGACCGCACCCGCGGCCACCGCGGCCCCGAGCACGAAGGCGACGCCGTACCACACGTACCAACTGCCGGCGCTCGCCCCGAAGGAGGCCGTGCCGAAGGCGAGACAGCCGGTGAGGGCGGCGATGCCCAGCCCGGCCAGACCTCCGGCCAGACCGATCAGGGCGGCCTCCAGACCGGCGAGTGCGGTGATCTGGCCGGGCCGCAGACCGCGCAGCCGCAGCAGTCCCTGCTCCTGACGGCGCCGTTCGCCGCCGGCCGAGGCGACCGCCGCCGTCAGCGTGGCGGCCAGCACCGCGCCCGGCACACCGAGGAAGAGGAAGAGGATCTGGGCGTACAGGGCGTCCTGGCGGGCCGAGTCGAGAGCCGCGCCGATGTTGTTGCCGACCAGGGCCGTACCGGCGGAGCGGGCTTCGAGGTTGTGGGCGGCTCCGGTGACGGCGGAGTACGCGGCGGCCGGGTCGGAGGGCAACCGGGTGTTGTCGCGGGCGGCGTGGATCTGGGTGGTGACGCCGGTGGCGCCGCGGGTGAGGGCGGCGAACCGGGTGGCGGGCAGGAGGACGACGTTGTCCGGGGGCGCGGTCGGCTGGGACTGGCTGGGGGCTCCGACGGTCTGGAAGAGGGAGTCGGCCTGCGGCAGGTCGACCACACCGTCCACCTTCACCTGGCGCAGACCGGCACCGGGGAACTGGACACTGATGGTGTCGCCGGGGGCCGCGTGCAGGTTGGAGGCGGTCTGCTGGGCCAGCAGGACTCCGGTGGACGAGCCGGAGAGCGTGCGCATGGCGTCGGGGAACCGGGCGCGGTAGCCGTCAGGAAGGCCGAGGGCCATGCCGGGGCCGGTGGCCTGGGTGCTGCCCTGCACGCGGGCGGTGAAGCCGCTGGTGTGCGCGAAGCCGACGGGCAGGGCGGTGCGGGTGCCCGGGGTCCCGGCCACCAGGGACAGGACCGTACGCGGATCGGCGCCCGGCTGCGCCTGCACCTGCCAGTCCACGGCGACCGAGCGCACGGCACGCTGGGTCATCGTCGCCTTCGACGCGGTGAGGAAGGAGCCGAGCGCGGCGACCAGGGCGACCGCGAGCGCGACGCCGGTCAGGGCGGCCAGCAGCCGTCCGGTGCGGTGGCGGGCCAGTCCGCTCGCCCAGGTGGTGATCACGGCACCTCCTCGGGTGCGAGCAGGCGTCCCTCGCGCATGCTCCGGCGGACGGTGAGCCGGGCGGCGACGGCCGGGTCGTGGGTGGTGACGACGAGGGCCGCGCCGGTGTGGTCGGCGGCCGTCAGGAGGGCGTCCAGGACGTGGCCGCCGGTGGAGTGGTCGAGGCGTCCGGTGGGTTCGTCGGCGAGGATCAGGCGGGGCTCCTGGGCCAGGACCCGGGCGACGGCCACCCGCTGGGCCTGACCGCCGGAGATCTCCTCGGGGAGCCGGTCGGCCAGGTCGGCGGCGTCCACCAGGGCGAGTGCCGCGAGCGCGCACAGTCGCGCCTCGCCCTCCGGACGATCGGTGAGGACCAGGGGCAGAGCGGTGTTCTCCACCACGTTCAGGGCGGGTATCAGGCTGTCGCCCTGGAAGACCAGGCCGATGTCGTACGGCCCGAGCGCCCTGGCCCGGGAGACGGTGCCGCTGGTGGGCTGTTCCAGCCCGGCGAGCAGGTGCAGCAGTGAGCTCTTGCCCGACCCCGAGGGGCCGACGACCGCGAGCCGGTCCCCGGCCCGGATCTCCAGGTCGGCCCCGTGCACGGCCACGACCGCCTGGGGCCCACGGCCGAAGGTCAGGGCCGCGTCCGCGCAGCTGACAAGCACCTCATCCGACGGCATCGGGTTCCTCCTCGTGATCCTGGCGCCGGGCCTCGGCGGCCTTCCCGTCCGTCAGGGTGATCACCCGGTCCGCGATACGGACCGCTTCCCGGCTGTGCGTGACGATCAGCACCGCGCACCCCTCCGCGGCCCGCTCCCGCAGCATCGACAGGACCAACTGCTCGGTCGCGCCGTCGAGTTCACCGGTCGGTTCGTCGGCGAGCAGGACGGCGGGCGAGTTGGCCAGCGCGACGGCGAGCCCGGCCCGCGCCAGCTCTCCGCCGGACAGCCGGCGCGGCAGGGCGTGCGCCCGGTCGGCGAGTCCCACCCGGGCCAGCAGTTCGCCGGCCGGGACGGGGGCCCTGCGGCCCCGCGCCCGCTGCGGCAGCCGGACGTTGTCGCGCACGCTGAGGTGCGGCAGCAGGTTGCGGGTCTGGAGCAGGACGCCGATGTGCCGGGCCCGCAGCCGGGCCCGCTCGGTCTCGGGCCGATGGCTGATCCGTACGCCGTCGACGCGGACCTCGCCGCCGGAGGGCTCGTCGAGTCCGGCAAGGCACGCCAGCAGGGTCGACTTGCCGGCCCCGGACGGACCCACGACCGCGACCGTCTCGCCACGACGCACCCTCAGCGACACGCCGCGCAGCGCGAGTGTCTCCTCCTCGCCGGCCCGGTAGAAGCGGTACAGCTCGCGGGCCGTGAGGACGTCGTCGGCGACGCCGCCCGTCCGTGTGCTGTCGGACATGGTGCTCACTGCCAGGTGAAGGAGTCGCTGACGATGCGCCAGGGATCGACGTTGTCGGCCTTGACCGGTCCGGACAGGGTCAGGTCCACCTCGTGCCCCGCGCGGTAGAACGCGTACCGCTCGAAGGCATCCCGCACCACCTTGCCGGTGACCGGGTCCTTCGCCGAGTCGCCCTGATAGGTCAGCAGCACCACCCGGCCGGCGTGCCGGGTCACCTCGCTCACCTTGGGCGAGGAGAACTTCGGTACCTGGGAACGGAGTTGGGGTACGACCGTGTTGGTGACCGAGCCGGCCGTGGGCGTGCCGGAGGCGGAGACCGCGGTGATCTTCACGGTGTTGAGCTTGTCGGTGAACGCGGTGGTGGAGCCCTGGCTCGTACGGGCCCAGCCCTCGGGCACCTTCACGGTGAAGCCGGTGAAGGTACCGCCGGTGGGACGGTAGGAGACGTACACCTGGTTGTCGGGGATGTCGCCGGGCGGGTTGGACTCGGTGGGTGCTTGCTGCTTCTGCCCGCTGACGGTGACCGACCCGGACGCCGGGCTGCCGGAGCCGGCGCCCGACCCGGATCCGGAACAGCCGGCGGTCACCGCCGCCGCGAGGGTCAGCCCGACGACCGCGTACGCCCTGGTGTGTGCTGCCATGGCCACTGCCCTCCAGAGGAGCCTCGGACCGGACGGTCATGGCACCGACGCTAGGAGGTGGTCGGTTAACGCCCCGATGACCGAGGGTTAGACGACGGCAAAACCGTGTGGCGCAGTGCATCCGCCCAGGTGAGCGGCGCGCATGATGAGGGCATGAGACAGCGCGTGGTGCGAGTCGCCCTGACCGCCGCTCTGGTCGCCGTCGTCCTCCTCGCCGTCCCGCTGGCCCTGGCGATCAGATCGTCCCTGTACGCGGACCAGCGCGACACCTTGGAACGTGCGGCCCTGGCCGCGGCCGTACGGGTGAGCCCGGACTTCGTGACCGGCGACCCGGTGGAACTGCCCGCGCCCCCGGCCGGGGGGCGTCTCGGGCTGTACGACCCCCGATGGCGACTGCGCGCGGGCACCGGCCCCCGGTCCGGCGACACCCCGGTCCGGCGAAGCCTCGGCGGTGGCATGGTACGGAGCCGGTCGGCCCAGGACCTGGTGGTGGCCGTACCCGTCTCCCACGCCGAGAAGGTGATCGGCGTCGTACGCGCCTCGTCTCCCGCGGTCGCCGTACGGGACCGGGTCGCCGTCGCCTGGCTGCTGCTGCTCGGCGTCGCCGCACTCGCGCTGACCGTCGCGGTCCTCGTCGCCCGCCGTCAGGCCCGGGTGCTGGCCGCGCCGCTGGAGGACCTCTCCCGCCACTGCCGGGCGGTGACCGAGGGCGACCTGACCGCACGGGCCGCCCGGAGCGGCCTCGCCGAGATCGACCAGGTCGCCCGCACCCACAACGAGATGCTGCACAGCCTCTCGGAACTCCTGCGCCGCGAACGTGACTTCACCGCCAACGCCTCCCACCAGCTGCGCACCCCGCTCACCGGCCTGCAACTCGCCCTTGAGGCGGGCCTCGCCCAGGACGACGACGCCCGGCTGCGGCCCGTACTGGCCGAGGCGCTGGCCACCACCCAACGCCTGCACCACACGGTGGAGGAAGTGCTGCGTCTGTCCCGCTCCGGAGTGCCGGCCCGCCCCACTGCCAGGACGATCGCCGTACGACAGCTGCTGGGGGAGACGGAGGAACGGTGGCACGGCCTCTTCGCCCAGGACGGCAGACGCCTGGAGTGCGCCACCCAGGAGACGGCGGCCGGCACCCGGGTTCCGGGCGCGTCCGTCTCGGAGCTGCTCGGGATCCTGCTGGACAACGCCCGGGTGCACGGGCACGGCACGGTTCGCCTGGCGGTGCGGGACCTGGAGGACGCCCTCGCCTTCGACGTGAGCGACGAGGGCGCCGTGACGGGCGAGCCGTCCCGGCTCTTCGACCGCGGACGCACCGGCGACGGAGCGGGAACCGGCATCGGCCTGGCCCTCGCGCGCGACCTGGCCGTCTCGCTCGGCGGCAGGCTCTTTCTGTCCAGCAGGGACCCGGCCACGTTCACCCTGCTCCTTCCTGCCGGTCAGGACGAGACTCACGGGACGGGGACAAGCGGGTGAGCATGCCGGGGCCGCCCCGGTGCTGTCACCTGGGCGGCCCTGTGCCGGTGGCGGTCAGCCGGTCGGCCCCGCCGGGGTCGTGGTGGTCTTGAAGCCCTCCGTCTTGTTGGCCTGGACGGCGAAGTCGTTGGTGAACGTCTTGCCGAGGTCCACCGAGCCCTTCACGTTGCCGACGAGCCGTTCCGTGGCCAGCGAGGTCTTCGGACCGCCGGCCGGCATGATGCCGTCGGGGAGGAACTGGCCCTTGTCCTCGGTCAGGGCGGTGATGTAGTCGGCCTTGGTCACCAGCTGGTTCGACACGAACGACGCCGGCAGCTTGTTCGCTATGTCGGCCGCGCTGTGCGTGTTGATCCAGTGCATGGTGGCCACGAGCGCGTCGACGACCTTCTGCACCGTGTCCTTGTGCGCGTCCACCCAGTCGGTGCGGGCGAGCACACTGGCCGCGGGATAGGCGCCGCCCATGGCCGCCGTGGCGCCCTGGGTGGTGGCCAGGTCGATCGCGGAGGTGCCGACACCCTTCTTCTGGATCGCGGCGACCGTCGGCTGTGTCGTCATCACACAGTCGACCTTGCCGTTCTGCAGGGCGGCGATGGCGGTGGAGCCCGCGCCGACGCCTATCCGGTGGAACTGGCTGGTCTTGACGCCCTTCTTGGCGGCCAGGAACTGGGTGAGCGTGTCGGTGCCCGAGCCCAGGTCGGTGACGCCGAGGGTCTTGCCCTTGAAGTCGGCGCCCGACGTGACGCCGGACTTCTTGGTGCACATCTCCCGCTCGCCCGGCGCGCCGGACAGCTGGACGACGTCCTCGACCGCCTTGCCCTTCGCCTGGAACTCGATGGTGTGGTTGTACCAGGCGCCGGCCATGTCGACCTGCCCCGAGGCCATGGCCTCCTCGGCGCCGACACCGCCGTCCTGCTCGGTGCTCAGCTGGACGTCGACGCCGTACTTCTTGTAGAAGCCGAGGTTCTGGGCGAGCTGGTAGGGCAGGTAGATCTGCTTGTCGATGCCGCCGACCATGAGCTTGACGGTCGGTGCGGAGCCGGAGCCGCTGCTCGCGGTGGTGCTGCCGGAGTTGCCGGAACAGGCGCTGACCGCGCCGAGGGTGAGAACGGCGAGGAGCGACGCGGCGACGGTGGCGGGTCGTCTGGACATGGCTGGCCACATTCCTTTTCTGAGGTCGAACAGGGAAGAACAGGGAAGAGCAGGGAAGAGGGAGCGACGGGTCGCGTCAGAGCGCGTTGGACGCCTCGGAGGGGGCCGGCGGACGCCAGGACAGCAGCCGGTGCTCCAGCTTGCCGATCACCCACTCGGCGCCGAGCACGATGACCGAGATGACGAGCATCGTCGCGAACACGCCGTTGGGGTCGAAGTTGTTCTGCGCGGTCTTGATGACCAGGCCGAGGCCGCTCTGCGCGCCCAGCACCTCGCCGACCAGCGCGCCGACGATGGCGAACCCGAAGGCGCTGTGCAGGCTGGCGATGATCCAGGTGAGCGCGGAGGGCACGGTGACGTGCCGGATGATCTGCGCCTGGGACGCGCCCAGCACCCTGGCGTTGGCGAGGATGTTGCGGTCGACCTCGCGCACGCCCTGGAAGGCGTTGAAGAAGACGATGAAGAACACCAGCACCGCGGCGAGCAGGATCTTCGGCAGCACCCCGATGCCGAACGCGACGATGAAGATCGAGCCGAGGACGATCCGCGGGATCGCGTTGACCATCTTGATGTAGGGGCCGAGGACGTCGGCGAGGAAGCGGCTCTGCCCCAGCGCGACACCGAAGACCACGCCGGTGACGGCCCCCACGGCGAAGCCGGCGAGCGCCTCCTGGATCGTCGTCCAGATGTTCGCGTAGAAGGATCCGAACTCGGTTCCGTGCCGGAAGAGGTCAACCAGCCGCCCGGCGATGCCCGAGGGCTGCCCGAAGAAGAACGGGTCGACGATTCCCCAGGTGGTGAAGGCCTGCCAGCCGCCGATGACGAGGACCGCGAGCCCGATGCGGCCGGCCCACACCAGGGCGGCGCGAAGCCGGCGAGCGCGTCGGGCGGCGGCCCCCGCCGAAAGCCGTGCGCCGTCCTCGGCGGGCGCGGCGGAAACTGCGGACACGGTGCTCATGCCGTACCTCCTGCGGTGCGTGCGTAGGCGCGCTCCACCTCCTCGCGCAGCGAGTCCCAGATCTGGTGCTGAAGTTCGATGAAGCGGGGCTGGAAGCGGATCTCCTGGACCGAGCCGCGCGGGCGGGGCAGGTCGATGTCGAAGACCGCCTTGACCGATCCGGGGCTGGACGTCATGACGACGACCCGGTCGGCGAGCGCCACGGCCTCGTCGAGGTCGTGGGTGATGAAGATGACCGACGGCCGGATCTGCTCCCACAGACCGAGCAGCTCGGTCGACATGATCGCCTTGGTCTGCACGTCCAGGGCGCCGAACGGCTCGTCCATGATCAGGATCCGGGGTTCGTTGATCAGCGCCGCGGCCATCGCCACGCGCTTGCGCATCCCGCCGGAGAGCTGGTGCGGGTAGCGGTCCTCGAACCCGGTGAGGCCCACCCGGCGCAGCCAGTCGCGCGCCGAGGCCTGCGCCCGCTGCTTGGGCACCCCGCGGAAGACGGGGCCCATCAGCACGTTGCCGAGCACGGTCTTCCAGGGCAGCAGCGCGTCGGCCTGGAACATGAAGCTGACGCCGTCGGTGACGCCGTCCACCTCACGGCCGCCGACCCTGACCGAGCCCTCGCTGGGCCGGTCGAGCCCGGACACCATGCCCAGCGTCGTCGACTTGCCGCAGCCGGTCGGGCCCACCACCGCGCAGAACTGGCCCGGCTCCACGGTGAACGAGACGTCCCGCAGTGCCGTGAACACCTCACCCGCAGGGGTCAGAAACCGTTTGGTGAGCCCTGAAATCTCGACTCGCGCGCTGCCCTGGCCGTCCTTCTCGGCGACCGGGCTCGGCGCGGCATCGTTGCGTGCAGCCATCGGCGGCTGTCTCCTTCCTGACCTCGGGGGTCGGACCTCGGGGGTCGAGGAAGGCAGACGCTAGGGGCCACCGGGTGTTACGTCGCTGTTTCCTCCGTATCCCGCGTTAGCCGTGTTAGCCGGACTTCTGCTCGTTCTGCTCAGTGAGCCGGGGGTGGGCAGAAGGCCGGTGCCGGGGGCACAATCACGCCACCACGGGTACGGCGCCACAGGTCGCGCCGGCAGCCCTACGACAGGCGAGAGACGCGAGGGAGACTGGTGAAACCCGTCCGTATCCCGATCGGCCGTGGCGGGAAGGGGCGGCTCTCCGCGCGGATTCTGGCCAACCAGCTGCTCATCCTGGCGCTGACCGGGCTGATCGGTTTCGTGCTGTTCGCCTTCGCCCAGCGGGGCGAGCTCGACCGTGCCTACGAGCAGCGGGCCCTGGACATCGCGCGGACCACCGCCGCCGAACCGCAGATCCGGCAGGCCATGCGGAACGGGGGCGGCGGGGACGTCGTGCAGCGGGTGGCCGAAAGGATCCGCCACGCCTCGGGCGCGTCGTACGTCGTCGTGCTCGACCTGCACGGCGTCCGCCACTCGCACCCCGACCCGGCGCTGATCGGCGTGGCGACGGGAGACCCGATCGTGGTCCTGGACGGCCGGACGCACGTGGGCACCGACCCGGGCGGGCTCGGACGCTCCGCCAACGGCAAGGCCCCGCTGTACGGACCCGACGGCAAGCTGGTCGGCGAGGTGTCCGCGGGCATCACCGAGCACCATGTGCTGGGCGAGCTGTGGCGCGAGCTGCCCACCTTCGGCCTGTACAGCGCCATCGCCGTGGCGCTCGGCTCGACAGCCGCGTTCCTGCTGGCCAGGCGGCTCAAGCGGACGACGTTCGGGCTGGAACTGGAGGAGATCGCCGGGCTGCTCCAGGACCGGGAGGCGATGCTGCACGGCATCCGCGAGGGAGTCGTCGCCTTCGACCCCGACGGCCGGATCACGGTGGTCAACGACGAGGCCCGCGACCTGCTCGGACTCGGCACGGCGCTGGGCAGCACGCTGGACGAGGCACTGCCGGACGGGCGGCTGCGCCGCGCCCTGGACGGCACCCTGGCGGGCAGCGACATCAGCGTGCTCACCGACGACCACTGCCTGGTCGTCAACCGGATGCCGGTGGCCCTGCACGGCCGGGAACTGGGCGCCGTGGTCACCGTCCGCGACCGCACCGAGCTCATCGGGCTGCTGCGCGAACTGGATTCCGTGCGTGGGCTCACCGACGCGCTGCGCGCCCAGCAGCACGAGTTCACCAACCGGATGCACACGATGGCCGGGCTGCTGGACATCGGCGACCACGACGCCGCCTACGAGTTCGCCGTCGAGACGGCCGGCGCCGAGCAGGCGCTCGCCGAATCCGTGCGGGAACGGATCGGCAACCCACTGCTCGTGGGACTGGTCGTCGCCAAGACCACGGTGGCCGCGGAACGCGGGGTGCGGATCGTCCTCAGCGACGACTCCGCCCTCGGCGGGGACCCGCCGCATCTGCGCCGGCTGCTGACCATCGTCGGCAACCTCCTGGACAACGCGATCGACGCGTCCGCGTCCGCCCCGGCCCGGCCCGGCGGCCCCGAGGTGCGGCTGTCGTTGATCGAGGCCGTCGACGTGGTCCGGGTGGAGGTGGCCGACACCGGGCCGGGCATCCCGCCGGGCGCCGCCGAGTCGATCTTCGAGGACGGCTGGTCCACCCGCCCGGACCGGGGCACCGCGCGGCGCGGCCTCGGACTCGCACTCGTCCACCGGCTGGTGCAGCGGCACGGCGGCACGATCACGGTCAGCGAGGGTCCGGGTGCGGTCTTCACCGTGGTCCTGCCCGTGCCCGACCTCGCCCCGGCCGCACCGGGCGCTCTCTTCACGGCGGGCCGGCCGGTGCCGGTCGGCGCGCCGGACGGCAGCACGGGAGGTGACCGCTGGTGATCCGGACCCTGGTGGTGGACGACGACTTCCGGGTCAGCCGCATCCACTGCGACTACGCGTCCCGCGTCAAGGGCTTCGAGGTGGTGGGACAGGCGGCGACCGTGGGCGCGGCGCTGGACGCGGTGCGCGACCTCCGTCCGGACCTGCTGCTCCTCGACATCTTCCTGCCCGACGGCAGCGGACTCGACGTGCTGCGCCGGCTGAGCGGGGACGAGGGCGGGAACCGCCCCGACGCCATCATGATCACCGCCGACCGGGACATCACCTCGGTGCGGATCGCGATGAAACTCGGCGCCGTCGGCTACCTGGTGAAACCCTTCGGCGCGCCCGACCTCGCCGAACGGCTCACCGCCTACCGCGAGCTCCAGCACCGGATGGACGCCCTCGGCGCGGTGCCGGAGACCGACCAGGCCGATGTGGACGCCCTGTTCAGCGCCGCCCGGCCGCCCGCCGTGCCCCGCGTCCCCGCCAAGGGCCACTCCGCGCCGACCCTCGCCCTGCTGCACCAGACCCTGCGCGCCGCGCACGACGACCTGTCGGCCGCGGAAGCCGCCGAACGCACCGGCGTCTCCCGCGCCACCGCCCAGCGTTATCTCTCCTACCTGGTCAAGGAGGGCATGGTCCGCCTCGAACTGCGCTACGGAGCCACCGGACGCCCCGAGCACCGCTACCGCGTGGCGCACTGACCGGCCGACGGTGACGGCAACGGCGACGGTCACCGGCGGGCGGGGCTCCGCTAGGGTGAGTCGATCTTCAGACTCGTACGCGTGGGGGCACCGCTGTGACGACCGACGTGACACCCGAACTGGCCGAGGCGATCCAGCGTGGCTACGACCGGCGCGACCGGGCGGACATGGCACCGACGATCGCCTACTTCCAGGCGCTGCTCGCCGCACACCCCGACCACCCCGTCCTCGTGTACGAGCTGGGCGGCGCCTACGACACCGCGGGACAGGAGGAGACCGCCCGCGGCCACTACGAGCGGGCGCTCGCCCTCGGCCTCGACGGCGACGTCCTGCGCCGGTGCCTGTGCCAGTACGCCAGCACCCTGAGGTGGCTGGGCGAGTTGGACGAGTCGCTGAAGGTGCTCGACCGCGCCCGCAGGGAGTTCCCCGACTCCGACTCCGTACGCGTGTTCCGCGCCCTGACGCTCAACGACGCCCGGCGGCCGGACGAGGCCGTGGCCGAACTGCTCACCGTCGTCACCGAGCACGCCGAGGTCACCGACCTCGGGCGATGGGCGGTGGGGCTGCGCGGCCTCGCCCAGTGGCTCTCCGACGGCCGCCCCGCGTAGGAAGCGCTCGGGCAACGCCCTCTGGGGCATCGTGCCGAACCCGGAACCGGCGTCCGGGGTGTGCTGAACGGGACGGGTGCACCTGACCGGTATCGTCCCGCACGACATGCCCGGCAGTCGCCCTGTGCCGCGGAGGATCGACATGGACAGCCACCGGCACCCGACCGGCTCGGACGAAGGACCATCGGCGGGGCTGTCAGGGCCTCCTGTTCCGCACCCGCAGGCCGGGGTCCGCCTCTCGCTGGTGGTCGGGGCGCTCGGGGTGGTCTTCGGCGACATCGGGACCAGCCCGATCTACACCCTCCAGACGGTGTTCGACCCGAGCGACCCGCACCCCGTGCCGGTCAGCACGGAGAGCACGCGCCGGCGGGGGCACCGAACTGGTGCTTCTGCGATGCGCGATCAGCTGCACCTTCAGCGCCTCCTGATCGGTCAGTCTGCGCACCAGCACCAGGCTCGGCTACCACACCCGGCTGGATGGACGTCTCCGTACATCCAACTGCCGCGAGCGCCCGCCTGGTAGAACCACCCCCACGTCGGTGGGGGACGTTGTCAGGGTGCTGTGGGGCCGCCGAGGGCGAGGAGGGCTTGCAGTGGCCGGGTGGGCCGGGGGACGGCGCGCCAGATCAGTGCTTTGCGGTAGGTGAGGGAGGGGCTGACCGGGACGGCGCGGATCCGGGGGTTTGCGGTGAGGGCCCGGTCGGTCCTCACGGTGAGGGAGATGCCCACTCCGGCTTCCACGAGGGCGGCGTGCAGGCCCCCGTCGTTGGTGGCGTACTGGGTGGTGAAGTCGATGCCGGCGGCGTCGAAGGCGGACTGAAGTCGTGCCCGCAGTCCACTGTCGGGGTCGTAACTGATCAGGGTCTTGCCGGACAGCAGCTCGATGGGCACGTTCTCCCGGTTTGCCAGTGGGGAGTCCGCGGGCACGACGGCCACGATCTCGTCCTCGAGCATGACCGCGCTGCGCAGGTGTTCGGCCAGGGGCTGCTGGGGCAGGGCCACTACGGCGGCGTCCAGTTCGCCTTCTTCGACGCGTGAGATGAGTCCGGCGCTGCGTCCTTCGACGAGTTGCACGGCGACGCCCGGGTACTGGCGGTGGAAGGTGCCCAGGAGTGCGGGCAGAGGGGTGTGCTCGGCCCCGTCCACGGTGCCCAGGACGAGGGTGCCGGTGACCAGGGCGGCGCGGGAGGCGAATTCGGCGGTCACTCGGTCGGCGTCGGCGAGGGTCTGGGCGGCCAGGGGGAGCAGCACCCGGCCGGCCTCGGTCAGTCGGACGCTGCGGGTGCTGCGCTCGAAGAGTGCCTCGCCGAGTTCCTTTTCCAGGGAGCGGATCTGGTGGCTGACAGCGGGCTGTGCCACTGACAGCCGTTCGGCGGCGCGGGTGAAGCTCTGCTCCTCGGCCACGGCCACGAAGACCCGCAGGGTCCTCAGTTCCACAGTCATCAACCTCATTTATCAATCGGATCAAAAACTGGTCTTTGACCTCTTGCTCGTTTATCTCCACTGTAGAGGCATGGCAGACGTGACACAGGCGCCGAAGCGCCTCGACGGGACGAAGACGAAGCCTGCAGACCCCCTTGGCCCGCCCGGGCTCAGCAAGGGGCAGGTGACGTGGATGTCGGTCGCGGCCGGCGTGAGCGTCGCCAACGTCTACTACCTGCAGCCGCTCCTGCGGCCGCTGGCCGCCTCCTTCGGTGTGTCCGACGCGCTCGCCGGACTGCTTCCGATGATCACCATGGTCGGCTACGCGGCCGGGCTGCTGCTGGTGGTGCCCGCCCTGGAAAGAACCGGACTGCACCGGCTGATGCGCTGGCTGAACGCGGCCAGGCTGATCGCCCTGGCGTTCGCTGCATCCGCCACCGACTACGCGCTGTTCGCGGCGGCATCGGTGCTGCTGGGAGCGACCAGCGTGCTGGCACAGATCCTGATGCCGGCCGCGGCGTCGCTTGCGCCGCGCGAGGCGGTGGGGCGCACGACGGCACGCATCACGGCCGGCCTCTTCGGCGGCATCGTGGGCGCCCGGGTCATCGCCGGGGCGCTCGACGGTCTCCTCGGCTGGCGTTCGGTGTATGTGCTGTCGGCGCTGATGACGCTGGTCGTGCACGTCGCGCTGCGAGGCCTGCCCGAACCGCCCGTGCGCCACGGGCTGCGCTACCGGGCCCTGCTGGCTTCGCTCCTTCCGCTCCTGCGGAGTCAGCGAGGTCTGCGCCGGGCCGCGCTGACCGCGGCCGCCGGATTCGCCGGCTTCAACGTCTTCTGGACCGCGGTGACGCTGTACGTGACCGGCCCGGCGCACCACTGGTCGACCACCAGTGCCGGACTGCTGGGCCTGGTCGGCGTCGTCGGCACCGCCACGGTCCTGGCCATCGGCCGCTTCCTCGACGGCCGTATGCGGCGACGTCTCGCGGTGGCGGCCGCGGGGACGATGGCTCTCGGCCTCCTCGTCGCCGGTGTATGGGGCCTGTCGGCCGGTGCACTCATCGTCGGGGCACTGCTGCTGGACTCCGGTGCCCGCGTGAGCAACGTCGCCAACCAGACCCACGCCCTCACACAGCATCCCGAGGCACGCGCCCGCCTCAACACCCTCTACATGACGGCCTACTTCGCGGCCGGGTCGCTCGGCTCCGCGGCAGGGGCACTGCTGTTCGCACACGGCGGCTGGACTCTCACCGCGCTGGTCGCCGCAGCCCTGGCCGCGCTGGGAGCCGCGCTCGCAGCCAGAGCATAGCGAGGGGGTGAAGGGCCTCGTCTCCGGGATGCCCACCGGCCATCCGTCTCTCCCGCACTCTCATGAGCTGCGTGTGCTCGACGCGCGGTGCACGGTGGGTACAGCGGCCGTGCGCTGACGAGCATGGACCCCTCGTCCACCGGTTCTACGGTGACGGCACAAGGCGGCGAACCCCTAGCGCCCCCTCCGGTCGATGGCACAAGGCAGTCGGCAGATCACCAAGAGTGGTCGAACTGGCAGTGTCCGGTCGGCCATGACCTGCACAAACCGGCCCGGCACCAGCCGTGGCCCCACAGAAGGAAACACATCATGAGTGATGCCAAGAAGGTCCTGACCGATCTGGTGCTGTCCGCCTCGACGGAGCACGCTCCGCTCGACGCGCCCTGGGAGGCGATCGACATCGCCGACTGGCTGCT